>NZ_JAPFQL010000040.1 GCF_028446585.1 Intrasporangium calvum | reverse complement strand
GGCGGGGGGCTGGGGGCGAGGGATCGGGCCCGGGCCATCAGGGTGCGGGCGGCGGGGGAGGGCGGCTCGACCCAGGCGAGGTCGAGGGGGACGTGGGCGCGAGGGCTGAGGTGAGCAGCCCTGACGCCGTGCGACTCGGAGCGTGCGAAGTCGCGGGGGCCGAGCGCGAAGGCGCGGCCCTCGCGGAGCAGGTAGGAGCGGGACCCACTGACGCGCGAGGTGCCGGTGAGCAGCAGCGGCTCCAGCCCGCGCGACCGGCAGATCTCCAGGACGGCGTCGTGATAGATCGGGCTCTGCTCGCGGGGCCAGAGGATGAGCGGCACGTCCGCGAGGCGGTCGAGCCCGACCGTCGGCCCCTGGCCGACGACCGACTCGGCTGCGATGACGAAGAGCTCGTCGTGGCCGATGGTGCGGACGGACCCATGGGCGGGGGCTGCGACGTGGTGCCCGAGCCCGACCTCCGCGGCCCCGGCGTCGAGTGCCGCCGTGACACCGCCCGTGTCGACCTCGACCTCCGTCACCTCGACGTCGGGGTGGTGGCGCTCCAGCTCACGCAGCAGCTGCGGCATCAGCCGGTTGACGACGCTCGGCGAGGCGGCGACCCGGACCTGGCTGGTGCGTCGGCGCCTGGCGGCTGCGGCCGACCGCTCCAGCTGCTGCGCCGCCTCGAGCACCCGGTCGGCCTGCTCCAGCAGCTCGGCGCCCTCGCCGGTCAAGGCCGTGCCGCCGCTGGACCGGACGAACAGCTCGACGCCCAAGGCGCGCTCGAGCCGGGCCAGCTCCTTGCTCACCGTCGGCTGGGACAGCCGCAGCCGATGGGCCGCGCGACCGAAGTGCAGCTCCGCGGCCACGGCGCGGAAGATCTCGAGCTGGCGCAACGACACCTTCATTCCAAAATGGTATCGGTTCATTCGCAATTGATTCTCGACGGGAATCAGCGGCCGCCGTAGCGTAGGGGGAGCCGCCGAGCCCGTCACCCGAGAGGACCGCCCATGCCGACCACCACCCCGTCCGTCATCCGCGTCGGAGACCACGTCGCCGAGGCCCTGGCCGCGCGCGTCCCGGTGGTCGCGCTCGAGTCGACGATCTTCACCCACGGACTGCCCCGGCCGCGCAACATCGAGGTCGCCCTCGAGGGCGAGGAGATCATCCGGTCCGCGGGCGCCGTCCCGGCGACGATCGGCGTGCACCACGGCACCCCCGTCGTCGGCCTGACCGCGGACGAGATCCGCGAGCTCGGCGAGGACGACGACGCCGACAAGGCCTCGATCCGCGAGCTGTCCATCGGCGCCGTCACGAAGAAGAACGCCGGCACGACCATCGCCGCCACCGCCTTCCTGGCACGCTCCGCCGGCATCGACGTCTTCGCGACCGGCGGCCTCGGCGGCGTGCACCACGGTGCGGACAAGACCTTCGACGAGTCGGCCGACCTCATCGCGATGTCCCGCACGTCCATCGTCCTGGTCAGCTCCGGGGCCAAGGCGATCCTCGACATCCCCGCGACGCTCGAGCGTTTCGAGACGCTGAGCGTGCCGGTCGTCGGTTACCGCACGAACCGCTACCCGGGGTTCTACGTCGTCGACTCGGGTTATCCGGTGGCCGCACGGCTCGACTCGCCCGAGGAGATCGCGACGGTCCTGACCACCCAGCGCGCCCTGGGTGTGCCGGCCGGTGTCCTCGTCGCCAACCCCGTGCCCGAGGCCGAGCAGCTCGACCCCTCGGAGCTCGACGGCGTGATCGAGGATGCGTGGGCCGCCGCCGAGCGTGACGGCATCGGTGGGCAGGCGTCGACGCCCTACCTGCTCGACTTCATCCGCCGGGCGACCGACGGCCGCAGCCTCGACGCCAACGTCGCGCTCTACCGCAACAACATCCGCCTCGCCTGCGAGGTGGCCGCCGCCCTGGTCGACCAGGGCGAGTAGGTGCTCGGCGTCATCGGCGACGTCGTCCAGGACGTCGTCGTCTGGCAGCTCGAACCGCAGCGCAGGGCGACCGACACCAGGTCGGAGATCGTCCTGCGCCGCGGCGGGTCCGCGGCGAACGTCGCGGCCTTCGCCGGGCCCCGCTACCCGACGCGGTTCATCGGCTGCGTCGGTGACGATCTCGGCGGGCACGCGCTCGAGGAGGAGCTGGCGAGCCACGGTGTCGACGTGCTCCTCCAGCGGCGCGGGACGACCGGGACGATCGTGCTGCTCATCGACGAGCAGGGTGAGCGCAACATGTTCCCCTCCCGAGGGGCGAGCGCCCTGCTGGAGCCGGTCGACCCGTCCTGGCTCGAGGGCCTCGAGATCCTGCACGTCACGGCCTACTCCTTCGAGACCGCCCCGACGGCCGACTCGGTCCTCGATGCGGTCGGGCTCCAGCACGCGCGGGGCGGCCTGGTCTCGCTTGACGTCTCGTCGACGGGACTCATCGAGCACTACGGCGTGTCGACGTTCCTGGACCTCGTCGAGCGGTGCCGGCCGGAGTTCATCTCCGCGAACGAGGACGAGTGCCGGCTGCTCGAGCTCGCCGACGGCGCAGCGGCCGGGCCGTCGCTGTCGCGCTTCCCCGGGACCGTCCTGCTCGCGCGACACGGCAAGGACCCCACGGTCATCTTCCGGGGCGGGGACCTCGTCGCGACGGTCCCCGTCCCTCCGGTCGACGACGTCCGTGACCTGACCGGCGCGGGCGACGCCTTCAACGCCGGGTTCCTCACGGCCTACTTGCGCAACGGCGGGGACCTGGTCGCGAGCTGCGAGGTCGCGCACGCCCTGTCCGCTCGAGTGCTGCGCAGCCCCGGAGCCACCGAGCAGCCCTGACCGGGCACTCGGGGGAGTCCCGAGTATCAGCGGCCGGTCGCGCCCGCTCTTCTGCAGGTGAACGGCGACATCGTGTTCGTCCACGGGGCACCGGTGCGGGTGCCCTCAGGGGAGTTCCACCAGGGGAGCGGCCCCCGGGTGGTCGTGCGGTTCGACCGCCCCGTCGATGCTGCGCTGCGCGCCGCGCTTGCGGGCGCCGGCATCGTGGTGCGCTTCTGGTGCCCTCCCACCGGCGCCTGCGTCGACGTGCCGCAGGGCACCACGGCGGCGGGTCTGTCCACCGCGATCCCCGGAGCGGCGGGCGCGGTCCCCTACGACGCCGACAGCAGCGCCCGGGCCGTCGCTCAGCCGTCCGTGGCAGGGGAGGACGTCGTCGACGTCGTCGTCTTTGCCCGGGCCGAGCGCGATGCCGTCGCCCGCCGCCTCCGCGCAGCCGGCCACACGGTGCTGAGGGCGCACCGCTCCAAACTGCGGGTCCGGCTCGCCGCAGGGAGCGCGCGGCGCGACGTCGCGGCGATCGTGGGCGTCAAGCTCGTGACCGCTCCGCGACTTCCGCACGCCCTCGACGACCCGCTCGACGACCCGCTCGACGACCCGCTCGACGCGGCCGTCGGCGCGACCCTCCCTCGTCACCTCGGTCTCGACGGCCAGGGTGTCATCGTCGGGATCGTGGACACCGGCCTCGACTCGGGAGACCTCGGCAACCTGCACCCGGACCTTCGCGGACGCATCGCCGGGCTCATCAACCGTCCCCTCGACCCGAGCTGGGACCCCATCGCCTCTCGCCCCGGCGCCGACGACGGGCCCGCCGACGTCAATCGCGGTCACGGCACCTTCGTCACGGGGAGCGTGGTCGGCACCGGGGCGGCAAGTCATGGGACGAAGCGGGGTGTCGCACCAGCGGCCATGGCAGTCGTTCAGGCCATCGAGCAGTGGGTCGACGCCAGGCCGTCCGAGGAGAGCCGGTTCGCTGACGGCTACTACCTCGCCGGTCGTCCCCTCGACCTGCGCGAGCTCTTCGAGACCGCCGGCGAACACGGCGCCCGCATCCACGTCAACGCCTGGGGCGACGCTGTCGCGGGCGACTACACCGACGACGCCCACGAGGTCGACCTGTTCCTCTCCGAGCACCCTGAGCATCTGGTCCTCTTCGCATCGGGCAACCTCGGCTCGGACCCGGACCGGAACCGCACGCCCGAGGGCACCACCGTCTACGCGCCGGCCTGCGCCAAGAACGTCGTCGCCGTGGGTGCCACCGAGGGGCCCACCGCGGGTGTCGGCGAGCGCCGCGGCTGGGCCGCCTTCGAGAACGAGGCCCGTCGCTATCCCCACCCGGCTGATCGCGCCGACCAGGTCAGCGGCGAGCCTGACCGGATTGCGCTGCTCACGTCCACCGGGCCCACGCCGGACGGGCGCCGGAAGCCGGACCTGTGCGCGCCCGGCACCAACCTCGTGGGGCTGCGCAGCCTGGTGTCGTCCGACGTCGGCAACGGCATCGCGTCGCCGCAGCCCTTCTACTGCTACCGCTCGGGCACCTCTATTGCGGTCGGTGTCGTCGGGGGCGGAGCCGCTCTCGTCCTGCAGGGCTGGCGTCGCGCTCGCCGCAACCCCTCGGGAGTCGGTCTCAAGGCCCTCCTCCTGATGGGGGCCGCACCGGTCCTCCGGCGGGGGTCGACCACGGGCGAGCACGAGGACCCGCAGGCGTGCGGCTGGGGCCGCCTCGACGTCGGGGGGTCACTGCCGAGTGGGCCGGACCACCGGGCCTGGCTCGCGGACAGTGTCCACGAGAGCGCCGACACGGGGGACCGGCACGACTGGACGCTGCGCGTCCCGTCGGGCGGAGGCCGAGTTCGAATCGCCTTGGCCTGGTATGACGCTCCCGACCCGATGCTCGTCGACGACCTGGACCTGGCCGTGGCGGACCCGGCAGGCGCGGTCGCCTGGGGCAACCATGATCCGGCCCGCCTCGGCCGGCCGGATGCCGTCCACCCGGTCGAGGTGGTTGACCTGCCGGACGCGATCGACGGCCTTTACCGGATCGAGGTGCTCGGACGGCGCGTGATGACGGGCCCGCGTCGCTTCGCGCTCGCGGTCCGGGCGCCGTTGGGCAGCCGACTCCGCCGGACGACCAGACGTATCAGCCCCGGTCTGGTGCCTCTCTGACCAGCACGGGGGAAAGGTTGTCAGCTCCCGTCTGGCCTGCGACGCAGACCACGCCACACCAGCAGCGAGGAGCCACACCATGGCCGACACGAACACTGCGCCACGCACCCGCCGCCCAGCGGCCCGCCGTTCCAGGACGGCCACCGCGGACGCGCCGGAAGCGTCGCCCATGCCGCCCACCACGAACGGCGACAGCAGAGCGGTCAGCCGACGACCGCGAGCCAGCACCCGCCCTGCCGGAGGGGTGGCGCTCGGCGACACGGCACCAGCCGGCGCGGGCACCACACCAGCCGCTCTCGGCGCGGACGTGACCGACGAGCTTGGTCGCGTCGCACCCACCTTCGGCAACGTCCTCACCTCGGTCGGCCTCGGCGTCGCAACGTCGCAGACCGCTCTCGACAAGGGCCTCGTCGACAGCGTGCGGGCGCTGGCGGACAAGAAGGTCAAGGTCGTCACGGACGTCATCCAGACCCTCGACGACGACGGCCTGCCCGACCTCGACGCGACCGAGCTCGTCACGTCAGAGGTCTCGGTGCTCAACTTCGTGACCCCCACGGTGCACGAGTGGAAGCACGTCCGACTTGCCATGGACCTCGAGGTCGGCGAGATCGACCGCACCCAGGCCATGACGTTCAAGCGGGAGCAGGTCGCCATCGGCGCCAACGCGGTCGGCATGTTCTGGGGGTTCCTGGGGTGGTTCGACACCCACGACGAGACCAAGCGCACGACCGTGACCTCGAACGCACGGCAGGAGGTCGACTGGTCCCAGGGCCAGGTCCGGGTGGATGCTCTCCTCGCGCCGCGCGAGGCAGACGGGTTCACGCCGCCGGCCAGCGTGGACATCGGCCCACGGCTCTACTTCTCGCAGGGCTCCGTGACCGACGCGATCTCCTCCGGCATCCGCACCCGGTCGGTCAAGGTCCGCATCAAGCTGCTCAAGGCGTCCGGCGCCGTCAACCCGAGCAAGAACCTCGTCGTCGAGGCGACGGGGCTCGGGATCAGCTTCACCACCGGCGGTGACTTCAACGGCAGCACCACCAACACCGACGGCGAGGTGGAGGTCACGCTCTCTCGCGTCGTTCCCGTCGGCGTGACGGTGACTCCGCGACAGTTCGCGGTCACCGCCTCGCTCGGGCAGATCCGCCAGACGACCCAGATCACGCTCTGACGTGCGTCCGCGCGTGCAGAGCAGATAGCGAGGAGCAATCATGACCATCATCCCGGCCGGGGCCGGCACGGCTCCGCTCGACATTCCCAACGCCGACGTCAGCGATGAGCTGGCCAACGCCGGAGTCGGGTTCGGCGACCTCATCTCCAGCGTCGGCCAAGCCGTGGCGTCGACCCAGCGCAAGCTCAACGACACGGCGGTCGCCACCACCTCGGCGCTCGCGGAGACGACCGTCGACGTGCTCGCCGTGCAGGAGACGATCTACGACGATGACGGCAACATCGACGAGTCGGTCTCACACGAGCAGCGGCTGCCGCTGATCACCTTCATCGACCCGGTGCTCTACCAGTGGAGCCAGGTCCGGCTTCAAGGCAGCTTCGTCGCCACTGAGCTGTCGGCCGGGTCATCGAGCAGCACCACGACGACGACAGACAATGAGGGCTCGAGCCAGGCCGGACTCTTCGTCTTCATCGGCGGTGGCCGCACCTACTTGGACTACCGGCGCACGACGACGGAGAGCACCAGCGAGGTCACCTCGGACGTGTCCCGGGGACGCATCCGGATGTACTCCGAGCTCACCCCGCGTCACGACATCGGCGTGCCCAAGCCGCGCCAGGCGGTCCAGGGGCCGAGGCTGGCGATCAGCGCGGGCGAGATCGTCGACATCGCACCCGCCGGCACCAGCCCGGCCCAGCGGACGATGGCCGTCGTCATCGAGTACTTCCGTCGTGACAGCACCCCGATCCAGGGCAAGACGATCTCCGTCGAGACGTCGGGCGTGCCGTTCGAATACGTCGCCGGCGACGAGACCGACGCCGACGGCAGGCTGGAGATCCTGCTGCGCCGGACGTTCCTCGACGAGACGGCGGACACCTCGCCGATGGAGGCGATCGTGTCGGCCCGGATCGGGATCGTCTCCAACGACACGACCGTCGTCTTCTGACGCGTGGCGTGGGGCGACTCAGATGACCGCCAACCCTGCCGCGGAGCTCGGCGACCTCGTCGCCGGGCTCCTCGGAGCGGTCGTGACCGCGCAGGCCGCGATCGACGAGGACGCGCAGGCCCGGACGGACGCCTGGCTCAACGACGGGACCGAGGGGGTGTCGGTCCCACCGCCACTCTGGTTCACGGTGAACTCGACCGCGCTCGAGGTGCAGCTCGCGGCTCGGGTGAGTCGAGGCGAGACCCGTCGGCCCAGCCTCTTCGTGCGGACCGCCAGCCCGGTCGACTCTGCGCTGCTCGGGCACGACGCCTCGACCCAGGTCCGGCTGCGCGTCGTCATGGACAGCCGGCCACGCGTGGACACGCAGCCGGCACCGGTGGAGGCTGAGCCCCATGAGTGACGACATCGAGGTGCCGAGCCGGCCGTCCATCTCCGGTGCCATCCTGCGGGCCGGCACTGAGGTGATTCGCAACGACGGTGTCATCGGGATCTTCCGGCCGATCGACTCACTCGGCGACGAGGACGACCGCAAGCTGGTCGAGGGCCTCGCGGCCGAGGTCGCGCGTCTGCAGAAGGAGAACGAGGCGCTGCGCGCCGAGGTCGCCGCGCTGCGCGGCGAGGGGCGACACTACGACGAGCTGGGCACGGCCATCGCCAACGCGACCGACCAGCTGCAACGGCAGCTCGCGGAGTCGGACAACGGCGTGACCCGCTTCGCGCTGCGGGAGGTCCAGCTCGACACGAAGGTCGGCCTCGACCTCGACGACCTGGGCAACCTGCGCTACCGCTTCCCGACGCCGGGTGCTCCGGAGGACGCCTCGGTGGGCCGGCTCACCCTGACGATCGTCCCGATTCCCGTGGAGGGCGCCGAGGCGGGCGCAGAGCTGCGGCGCTCCGTGCCGCTGGAGGAGCTGCCCAGTGTCGATGCGCGTGCCCTGCGGGCGCTCACCGCAGCGGGGCTCTTCCGCGCCGGGGACCTGGTCTCCGTCGGGTCGAGAGCGCGGGTGGCCACGGAGCTCGAGCGCCGTCTCGGGGTGGAGCGGGCCACACTGCGGACGTGGCTCAGTGAGGCCGAGCTGGTGACGCTGCCGGAGGCCACCGGCAAGCACGTGCTCGTCCTGCGCGCAGCGGGTTTCACCTCGCTCGCCGAGGTGGGTGCGGTGTCGGCCGATGACCTCGTCAAACGTTTCGACGGCGCCGCGCGGAAGGTGCGGGGTGCTCCGCCGCTCGATGCCGGGCTCGCGGAGCGCTGGGTCGCCGCTGCTGCCGCGGCCCGCCGCACGAGCTGACCACCGCGGGGCGTCGGCTCGCTCGCTCAGGCCGTATGCCGCTGGGCTGGCTCGGTCTGTCGGCCCTTGGCCGTCGTGTCGAGCAGTCGGAGGAGCTCCATCGGCACGGGGAAGGCGATGGTCGACGTCTTCTCGCCGCCGAGCTCGAGCAACGTTCCGAGGATGCGGAGCTGGAGCGCGGCGGGGTGCTCCTCGAGGACGACGGCCGCCTCGCCGAGGTTCGCCGCTGCCTCCTTCTCGCCCAACGCGTGGATCACCTTGCCGCGGCGGTCGCGCTCCGCCTCGGCCTGGCGAGCCATGGCCCGGCGCATCGACTCGGGCAGGATCACGTCCTTGACCTCGACGATGGTGACCTTGACTCCCCAGGGGTCCGTGACGCTGTCGATGATCTGCTGGAGTCGCTGGTTGACCTCGTCGCGTTTGGTCAGCAGGTCGTCGAGGGTCGTCTGGCCCAGCACGCCGCGCAAGGTGGTCTGGGCCACCTGCTGGGTGCCGAAGCGGTAGTCGTCGATGGACAGGACCGACCGGACCGCCTCGACGACGTTGAAGTACGCGACCGCGTTGACCCGGACGGTGACGTTGTCCTTGGTGATGATGTCCTGCGGGGGGATGTCGTAGGTCTGGGTGCGGAGGTTGACCCTGGTCAGCCGGTCGATGACCGGGATGATGAGGATCAGCCCGGGCCCCTTGAGCGGCTGGATGCGGCCGAGACGCAGGATGACGCCACGCTCGTACTCGGGCAGGACGTGGATCGCTGCCGCCAGGAGGAGGGCCAGGACGAGGACCGCCAGGCCGATGCCGATGAGGGTGCCGTTCGTCATGATGTTGCTTCTCTCTGCCGGTCGGCCACCGGGCGAGGGGCGTCCGGGGCCGAGGAGGCGCGGTGAGGGTCGACGAGGAGGACGAGCCCGTCGACGTGGACGACCCGGACTTCCGTGCCCTCCTCGAGCGGCGGCCCGGTGCTCCGGATCGTCCACCAGGCGCCTTCGGTGAAGGTGCGTCCGGTGGTGCCGTCTGCTTGGCGGACCGGGACGACCCGGTCCGTGAAGACGTCCGCACCGGTGCTCGTTGACGCCGCATGGCGCGTTCGATACGCGATGCGACCGGCGAAGGCGGCGGCGAGGAAGGCGAGCACGGCGAGCGGCACGGCGGCCATGGGGTCGACGGCGACCCCTTCGGTGTCGTCGAAGAGGAAGACCGCGGCGAGCAGGAGCACCACCGCCCCGCCGAACGCGAAGCCGGCGGTGCCCGGCACGAAGAGCTCCGCGACGAAGAGCCCCGCAGCGACAGCGAGCAGGAGGAGACCCACCGCGTTGACCGGGAGGACCGACAGGCTGAAGAGCGCCAGCAGCAGCGCCGTGATTCCGGTGGCGCCGGCGAACCCGACGCCCGGTGTCGCCAGCTCATAGATCAGCCCGAGGGTGCCCAGGGTGAGGAGCAGGAAGGCGATGTTGGGGTCGGCGATGACCTGGAGGACCTGGCGGAGGAAGCCGAGGTCGTGCCGGGTCACGGCCGCTCCGGCGGTGTGGACCACGACCTGCCGGTCGCCGGCCAGGGTCACGGTCCGGCCGTCCGCGAGCTCGAGGGCGGCAGCCAGACTGATCGCCGTCCCGTCGACCGCGCCGAGCTCCACCGCCTCGTCGACGGCGGCCGCGCGGCCCTTCCGGACGGTGTCCACGGCGAACTCGGCGTTGCGCCCGCGCAGCTCGGCCAGGGCCTGCGCCTCCGCCGCGGCGTCGTTGACGATCTTGTCGGACACCGCGGCCCCCTCGGGGCCCACCGGCGTCGCGGCGCCGATGGTCGTGCCGGGCGCCATCACGGCGACGTGCGCGGCGAAGGTGATCAGCGCGCCGGCTGAGCCCGCCCGAGCCCCGTCCGGCGAGACGTAGACGATGACGGGCACCGCACTCGCCAGGGTGTCGGAGATGATGTCGCGCATCGCAGTGGCGAGCCCGCCGGGGGTGTCGAGCTCGATGACGTAGGCCGAGTAGCCCTCGGCTGCGGCCCGTTCGATCCCCTCGCCGAGGTGGTCGGCCACGACCGGGGTGATCGGGGTCGCCACCTGGGTGACCAGGACGCGCGGTGGCCCGACAGCGCTGCCCTGGGCGGTCCTCGGCTCCGTCTCGCCGAGCGCCGGGCTCGCCAGGATCAGCCCCAGTGCAAGGGTGAGCCACGCGGCTCTGCGGAGCCGTGTGAGCAACGCCGGCAACGACTGCATCCCGCTCACGACCCTCAGGTCAATGCTACGCGGCCGGTCGTGCCGGCCGTCACCTCGCGCGGGGGACGGAGGTCAGGCCGTATGCCGCTGGGCTGGCTCCGCGCGCCGACGCGCGACCAGCCACGCCAGTCCCAGCACCGCAACGATGGCGAGAGCCCACTGGAACTGCCCGGCCGCGACGGACCCACCGGCGCTGCCGAACGCGATCGCTCCGGGCACCAGCCCGACAGCGGTGCCGAGGACATAGGGCCGGGTGCGGACCCCCAGCGCGCCGAGGCTGTAGTTGACGATGGCGAACGGCACGGGTGTCATCCGGGTGAGGAGCACCCCTCGGAAGCTGTGGCTCTGCAGCGCGGACTGCACGCGGCGCAGCCTCGGACCGGCGCGGCGCTCGACGGCCTCCTGGCCGAGGGCTCGCCCGACGAGCAGGGCAAGCACCGCCGCGATCAGGGATGCTCCGTACGCCAGCGCGATCCCGAGCACCGGACCGAAGGCGAGACCGCCCGCCAGGGTCATGGCAGAGCGCGGCACGCCGACCATGACGACCGCGGTGAAGGCGATGACGTAGACGACCGGCGCCCACGGCCCCGCCAGGGCGAGGAGGTCCGTCAGCACTGCAGCTGCTCCGCGAGTGCTGCCCGCCAGTCGCGGATCGGGGCCACCCCGGCGTCCTCCAGGCTCTGGTGTGAGAGCACGCTGCGGGCCGGTCGGGGAGCAGGCCGTGGGAAGGCCGCGGTCGTCGTCGGCCGCACCCGCTCGGGGTCGAGACCCCGCTCGACGAACACCGCCTGGGCCAGCCCGTGCCACGTCGTCTCGCCCGAGGAGGTGCCGTGGTAGACCCCGGCCGGGGCGTCGGCGTCGACCATGCGGACGATGAGGTCCGCGAGGTCGCGGGTCCACGTCGGCTGCCCCCACTGGTCGTTCACGACATCAAGTGTCTCCTGCTCACCGGCCAGACGCAGCATCGTCGTCACGAAGTTGCCGCCCCCCGCGCCATAGAGCCAGGCCGTGCGCACGATCCAGCTGTCCGCGCACAGGGCACGGACCGCCCACTCGCCTGCGAGCTTGGTGCGACCGTAGGCCGACCGGGGAGCGGGAGGGTGCTCAGCGGCATACGGCTCGGTGGCGGTGCCGTCGAAGACGTAGTCGGTGGAGATCTGCACGAGGCGCGCGCCCGCGTGAGCCGCGCCCCGCGCGAGGTTGGCGGCGCCGACGGCGTTGACGCGGAAGGCCTGCGCCTCCTCGGTCTCCGCGTCGTCGACCCGGGTGAAGGCGGCGCAGTTGACGATGAGGTCATGGCCGGCCGCGGCGGCGATGCACTCCGCGGGGTCGGTGACGTCAAGGTCGGCGCGGCCCATCGCCGTGACGACGTGCCCGGCCGCGCGCAGCGCAGCCACGACGTCCACGCCGAGCATGCCCGACGCGCCCGCGACGAGGACGCGCAGACCGGAGCTCATCGCCCGAGTCGCTCGTAGGTGCGCTCAGCCGCGACCTTGGCCTCGCGCCACCAGGACTCGTTGGTGCGATACCAGTCGATCGTCTGGGCGAGTCCGGCATGCAGGTCGCCGTAGCGCGGCTGCCAGTCGGTCTCGCGGCGCAGCTTGGTCGAGTCGATGGCGTAGCGCAGGTCGTGGCCGGGGCGGTCGTCGACGTGGTCGAACCAGTCGGCCGGCTTGCCCATCAGCTCAAGCAGCATCCGGACGATCTCGAGGTTGTTGCGCTCGCCGTCGGCCCCGATGAGGTAGGTCTCGCCGAGGCGCCCCTGCTCGAGGATCGCGATGACGGCGTCGTTGTGGTCGTCGACGTGGATCCAGTCGCGCACGTTGAGGCCGGAGCCGTAGAGCTTGGGGCGGACGCCCTGGAGGATGCCCGTGATCTGCCGGGGGATGAACTTCTCGACGTGCTGGCGCGGGCCGTAGTTGTTGGAGCAGTTCGAGACGGTCGCCTCGATCCCGAACGACCGGATCCAGGCCCGGACGAGCAGGTCCGCACTCGCCTTGGTCGCCGAGTAGGGCGAGCTCGGGTTGACCGGCGTCTGCTCGGTGAAGCGCGCAGGGTCGTCGAGCTCGAGGTCGCCGTAGACCTCGTCCGTCGAGATGTGGTGCAGCCGCTTGCCGTGCCGGCGGATCGCCTCGAGGAGCGTGAACGTGCCGACCACGTTGGACTCGACGAACGGCCACGGGCTGTCGAGGCTGTTGTCGTTGTGCGACTCCGCCGCGAAGTGGACGACGACGTCGTGGTCGGCGACGAGCCCGTCGACGAGCGCTGCATCGGCGATGTTGCCCTCGACGAGGGCGACCTCACCGGTGGTGAGCACCGGCTCGAGGGAGGCGCGGTTGGCCGCGTAGGTCATCGCGTCGATGACCGTCAGCTGCCACTCGGGTCGGCGCTCGCGGGCGCGGAGCGCGAAGTTGGAGCCGATGAAGCCGGCCCCGCCGGTGACGAGCACTCGCATGGTGTGAGGGTAGACGAGACCCGGGATCGCTAAGGTGCCGACTGTGCTGGCGTTGATCACCTCCCTCCGCCACCCGTGGAACAGCCGGGACTACACCGAGGTGGAGCGCATCTTCGCCCGCTCGGTGACTTCGTGGGTGCGGCAGCAGAGCAACGAGTTCTGCGTGGTCGCGGTCGGCAACCGGGTGCCCACCGTCGAGCTTCCCGGGGGCACCCGGTTCGTCCAGGTGGACTTCCCCGCACCGTCCCCGCATCGAGGGCCGCACACGGGCATTCCGGCGGTGCTGAGGGACAAGGGCACGAAGCTCGCCGTCGGACTGCTCGCGGCACGGCAGGAGCAGCCGGACCTGACGCATGTCATGTTCGTCGACGCCGATGACTTCGTCTCCCGGCGGCTGGCCGGGTTCGTCGCGGGCCGGCGCAGTGAGCCGGGCTGGACCGTCACGGACGGATGGCGCTACCACGCGGGGAGGCGGGCGCTGCACCGGCAGCGTGGCGACTTCCACCACCACTGCGGCTCATCCCACATCGTGCGACATGATCTCTACCCTCACGTCGACCTGCCGCTGACGGCCTCGCAGGAGCAGCTCTACGCCGCGTTCGGCGACCGCCTCGAGAGGTGGCTCGGGTCGCACCTGCACGTGCACGACGACCTGCCGCTGACCCCGTTGCCCTTCCCCGGCGCTCTCTACCGCGTCGGCACCGGCGAGGCCCACTCGGGGACGAGCATGGGGGGATTCGGCCGGCCCGTTCCCCGCGGGGTCGCCGAGGAGTTCGGGGTGGAGCCCACCCCGCTGACGCCGTGGTCCCTCGCGCGGGCGGTCCTGCCGAGCAGCGCCGCCATCACCACCAGGGTCCGGAGCGTCCTGGGGCCACTCAGTCGCGGCGGTGGGACAGCACGCGCAGCATCCGCGACGCGACGGGACGAAGGCCAGCGCTGACGCCGGCCTCGATGGCGGCCTCGTCGGTGGCCGCCAACCCGAGGTGCAGCAGGCGCAGTCCGATCGTGTAGGCGAGCAGGCCGGCGATCGCGGCGACCGCCGCGCTCCCCACCAGCCCGAAGGGCGCTGTGCGCGTGATGCCGTAGACGAGCAGGCAGGCGGCTGAGCCGACGAGCAGGGGAGCCATGTCGACCAGTGCCGTGGACAGCGGCACCTGCGCGTCTCGCGCCTCGGTGACGAGCAGGAGGAGGTTGCGCACGAGCAGGCCGGCCAGGTTGGCGATGACCGCGCCCCACAGGCCGAGCAGGGGGAGCAGGGTGAGGATGAGCGTGAGGTTGACGATCACCGCGAGCAGGTTCAGCTTGAGGACCGCCCCGCCCGCCAGCCGGGCCTGGATGAAGGCGAAGAGGGGCGCTCCGGCCGTGGCGACGCCGGCGCCGAGCCCGAGCGCCACGAGGACGGGTGCCGCCGCCGCGAACTGCGCTCCGTAGATGGGTTCGAGAAGGATGGCCAGCGGTGCGAGCCCCCCAGCCACGAGGAGGGCGGTCAACGTCGCGCTGGCCCGCATCGTTCGCCGCAGGGCCCGGCTGACGGCAGCGCGGTCCACCTCCCGGAGCCCGGAGATCGCGGGGATCAGTGGGCCGACGAGTGCCTGAGCCGGACTGAAGAGGTGCACCGCCACGCCGAAGGCCAGGGCGAAGAGACCTGCCGACGCCGTGTCACCACTCCAGGTGAGGAAGGCGACCTCGGTCCGGGAGACGATGAGGTTGCCCAGGATCGACGCCACCCCGGCCGGCACGGCATAGCGCCAGAAGCCGGCGGGGAAACCGCGTGGCAGTGCCGGATGCAGCACGGCCCGACGGTAGGAACGCGAGACGTAGGGCAGGGCCAGGACGACGCCGAGGGCGCCCACCGTGACTCGGCTGATCCACACCGTGTCGGCGTCCTGGGACGTCAGTGCGGCGATGACGACCCCGACCTGGGTGAGCAGGTTGACGAGCATCGCGTTCTTGGCCAGCTGCGCCGTCTTGTTCTCGATCGTCAACGCAGCCGGGGTTCCGCTCAGGGCCGCCTTGAGCCAGATGCCGAAGCCGATGGCGAGCGCCATCAGGAGCGGGTCGACCCGGACGACCAGCAGGACCGTGAGGCTGACGACCGGGGCGATGAGCAGGAGTCGGAAACCCTGCGACCGCGAGAGGATGGACCGCACCACCTCGGTCTGGCCGACCGCGTGGGCCTTCGTCCCGAACTGGACCACGGCCATCCCGAGACCCAGCTCGGCGATGACGCCGGCAATGGTGATGACGGTGGTCAGGTAGGCGACGCGTCCGTAGTCGACGACGCCGAGGATCCGGGCCAGCAGGATGTTGACCCCGAAGCCGAGCCCGACCGAGACGACCGTGTGCACCGCGGTCCAACGGACGCCGCTCAGGGCTCGCGCCTGCAGCTCACCGCGATCGAGCGGGGGGACGGCGTCAGGTTCGCGATCCTGCCCGGGACCGGTGCCTCCCGTCCCCATCCGGCCTCCTCACGGGTCGCCCGCCTGTTCGGGCGGGCACCCTCCCGCCGTTCGCATCATGGCACAGCCGTCGAGTCCGCGATCTACACTCCGGGGGTGCACCCCAGTGACCGCGGCGGGTCCGACCCCGGCCCACTCGCCGTCTCCGTGATCATCTGCGTGCGCAACGGCGCGGCCACGCTGGCAGCCCAGCTCGACGGGTTGGCCCGGCAGGTGGGCGCGCCGCCGTTCGAGGTGCTCCTGGTCGACAACGGGTCGACGGACGGGTCGGTGCCCGTGTTCCAGCGGTGGGCGGCCGCGCGCCCGGGCACGGTCGCTGCGGCCCGGGTCGTCGACGCGTCCGATCGGGTCGGGCTCTGCTACGCCCGGAACCGCGGCGCGGCGGCCGCCCATGCGCCGGTCCTCGCCTACTGCGACGCGGATGACATCGTCGGCAGTCAGTGGGTCGCGGCCGCACACGCCGCGATCGGGTCGGGCGCGGAGGCGGTCGGGGGCCGGGTCCTCAGCCTCGACGCGGCACGCAGGCCGACCGAGCAGCTGCTGCTCGACTCGCTGGACAGCGTCGGCCCGGCTGATGGGGCGGACGGGGTCTACCGTTACTTCTGGGGCTGCAACTTCGCGGTGAGCGCCGCGTCGCTGGCCGAGGTCGGCGGCTTCGACGAGGCCCTGCCGCCCTACGGCTGCGACGACGTGGAGATCGGGATCCGGATGACCACCCGAGGAGTCCGGATGACCCACGAGCCGCGGATGGAGGTCTACTACGACCCTCCGCGCGGGCTGCGCAGGCGGCTGACCCGGAGGTACCGGGCGGGCGTGGCCGAGGCCTGCCTGTGGGCTCGGCATCCGCAGGTCTATCGCCGTCGTCCCACGGTCGCGGCACTTCTCGCAGGACTGCCCTGGACCGCCACCCGGGCGGCCGTGCGGACGGCTGGGGGCCCCAAACAGCGCGTCCTCAGCGCAGCTGAGGCACTGGCCCGGTCCGTCGGGCTGGCCGAGGGCCTGCGCGTGTGGGTGAACGCGGGCCGAGTCCCGGCACACGAGAGCACCACCGGCCCGGTCATCCCGCGGTCGTCCTGATGGACCTTCTCGGGCCGTCCCCGGCCGACGCCGCGATCCTGGCCGCCCTCCGCAAGGCCTTCGACGACGCCCTGGGCGGGGCGCTCGGCGGCCGTAGGGAGGCCGTGGTCCTCGACGCACCGAACCATCGCAACGCCGGGGACCTGCTCATCCTGCAGGGCACGCTCGACTCGCTGCAGCGGCTCGGCGTGCGCGTCCGCCTCCTCCAGGACCGCGAGGTGACGTCCTGGCAAACCCTCCGGCACCTCCCGACCCGCGTGGCCGTCCTCCTCCACGGTGGCGGCAACCTCGGTGGGCTCTATCCGGTGCACGACCAGTACCGCTGCCGGGTGCTCGAGACCGTGCCGGACACCTCACGCGTGGTGGTCCTGCCCCAGTCGGTGAGCTTCCCCGACCTCGAGTCGCGGGATGCGACGCGACGTCGCTACGGCCGCTTCCCTGAAGCCGCCTACTTCATCCGCGACACCCAGTCCCTCGGTCGACTGACCGAGGCGGTCCCGGAGGTGGCCGCCAGCGTTCACCTCGTCCCAGACGCCGCCTTCGGGACGACCTTGTCCCGTGGCGAGCCGCCCTCGTCCGACGTGCTCGTCCTCCAGCGGCGGGACCAGGAGTCGACCGGGCTCGACCTCGCGGACCGGGCCCGGGATCTCGAGGTCCGCCACACCGACTGGCCCTCGTTCGATCAGGAGCGGCCCGCCTTCCGCGCACTGCGTCGGTTGACGCGGCTCAGTGCCGCGACCGAGGCGCGACCCAGTCTGCGAGGGCGTCATCCCGCCACGGCCAGGGTGATCCACCGGGTGTGCGAGGGCGTCCTGTCCGTGCCCCAGCGTCACCTGCTCCACCGGCACACCGCCGACCACGTCCACGTCATCGAGGAGACTCTGGGTCAGGGTCGCATCGTCGTGACCGACCGGCTCCACGCCCATGTCGGCGCGGCCCTGATGGGCATTCCCTCGGTCGCGCTGGACAACGTCGACGGCAAGGTGGGAGCCCTGATCGGCGACTGGACCGGCTCGCTGTCCACGACCCACCGCGCCCAGTCGGGCGCCGAGGCCTTCGGGATCGCGCGGGAGCTGCTGCGACAGGCCTGAGCACCACCAGGCCTGACAACTACGCTGGGCCACCATGAAGGGGATCATCCTCGCCGGGGGGACCGGTAGCCGGCTGCACCCGATCACGCGTGGCATCAGCAAACAGCTCATGCCGGTCTACGACAAGCCGATGATCTACTACCCGCTGTCCACGCTGATGATGGCCGGCATCCGGGAGATCCTCGTGATCACGACCCCGCAGGACCGGCCGCAGTTCGAGCGGCTGCTCGGCGACGGCTCGCAGTGGGGGATGTCGTTGTCCTACGCCACGCAGGACCGGCCGGAGGGCCTGGCCCAGGCGTTCATCATCGGCGCCGGGTTCATCGGGTCGGACAGCGTGGCTCTCGTCCTCGGCGACAACATCTTCTTCGGTCCGGGTCTCGGGACCCGCCTGGCCGACAACACCAGCGTCACGGGAGGCCACATCTTCGCCTACCGCGTCGCCGACCCGACGTCCTACGGTGTCGTCGAGTTCGACAGGGCCGGGCGGGTCCTCTCGATCGAGGAGAAGCCGGCGCAGCCGAAGTCGAGCTATGCCGTCCCCGGCCTCTACTTCTACGACAACGACGTCGTTGCGATCGCGAAGGGGCTCGAGCCCAGTGCCAGGGGCGAGCTCGAGATCACCGCGGTCAATGCGGAGTACCTGAGCCGCGGCACGCTGACCGTCAGCGTCCTGCCCCGGGGCACCGCCTGGTTCGACACGGGGACCTTCGAGGGTCTCATCGAGGCGAGCCAGTACGTCCACGTGGTCGAAGCCCGGCAGGGTCAGAAGATCGGGTGTGTCGAGGAGGTCGCCTGGCGCAACGGCTGGATCGACGACGACGTCCTGCGAGGCCACGCCGCCGACCAGATCAAGAGCGGCTATGGCGGCTACCTGCTCGACCTCGTCGCGGAAGGGCGCTGAAGCCATCATGGACATCCGACCGCTGAGCATCGCCGGTGCCTTCGAGGTCACCCCTCGCCAGTTCCACGACGACCGCGGCACCTTCATGGAGGGCTTCCGCATCGACCACCTGGCGGCGGCCATCGGGCACGAGTTCCACGTGCGCCAGTCCAACGTCTCCGTGTCCCGGGCGGGAGCCCTGCGCGGCATCCACCACGCAGCCGTGCCGCCATCGCAGGCGAAGTACGTCACGGCCGCGAGCGGCGTCTTCATCGACTTCGTCGTCGACCTGCGCGTCGGGTCGCCGACCTTCGGGCAGTGGGACAGCGTAAGGCTGGACTCGGTGGACCGGCGCGCCGTCTACCTGGCGGAGGGCCTCGGTCACGCCCTGGCCTGCCTCGAGGACGGCACGGCCGTCTATCTCTGCTCGGAGGTCTTCAACCCCGCAGCGGAGCGCGGCATCAACCCGCTCGACCCGACGGTGGGGCTGGCGCTGCCGGAGGGTTTCGTCCCCATCGTCTCCGACAAGGACGCCGCCGCCCCGACGCTCGAGGCAGCCGCCGAGCGCGGCGATCTGCCCACGCTCGAGGCGTGCCTCGCGCTGGACGCCGCGCTCGCCGAGCGCTCACGCTGACCCGTCAGGAGCGGCGCCGCCGCCAGCCGAGGCGCCCGCGTCGCCCCTCCATGGCCTCCGGGGACAGGCTGACCGGGCGGAGAGCTGACACCGGCTCACCGTCCAGCACGCGAGCCACGACGTCGACCGCCTCAGTGATCTCGTCGAAGGCGACGTGGTAGGCGTCGAGCTCGCGACCATAGGGGTCGGCGATGTCGTCGAGCCGGGGGTCGAGGACGGCCCGACGACGTGTCCCGGCGAGCTCGGTCAGACGACGGAGCGACTGCAGCCGATCGGCCCCGGGGCCCAGCTCACTCGCCACGTCGACCGAGAGCCGGGCGAACTCGCGCAGCGTGAAGGTCCGTCCCGTCGCCGCGGGCACGAGAGCCACGGCGGCGGTCCGGTGGCGCCGGGTCATGCCGAGCACGAGGTCGGCGCTGCCGATGATCTGAGGGGTGAGCAGCCGGGCGCAGAACTCACCCGAGTAGGCCCCCGACTGCTCGAGCAGGTGTGCCATGGAGATGTGGATCGGCGCGTCGATCATGGCCTCGGTGCCGGCGCTGAGCACCGTGATGCCGGCGGAGCCGTCGGCCCAGTCGCGGCGGATCAGGCGCTCGGCCACCGGGGACCGGCAGATGTTGCCGGTGCACACGGTGAGCACCCTGAAGCCCGCGTCCCCCTCCGACATGACCGCCCTTCCCCTCACCGGTGGATCCCCCGGCTGCCAATGTACTCACGGGAACGCGACGTCCGACGGTTTCCACCGGATGGTGCGAGCCCGGCCACCCGCTCGTGGGAGGCTACGAGCGTGACGAGCCCAGCGGCATACGGCCCAGCTCCTGATGTGGGGCGCGTCGACGCGGACGAGCTGACCTACGTCGCAAGGCTGCCCGAGGGGCCCGCGCTGGTGCTCGCCGAG
Organism: Intrasporangium calvum; assembly: GCF_028446585.1. Lineage (GTDB taxonomy): Bacteria > Actinomycetota > Actinomycetes > Actinomycetales > Dermatophilaceae > Intrasporangium > Intrasporangium calvum_A. Next base: position 17,681 of record NZ_JAPFQL010000040.1, on the reverse strand, counting down.
TCGGCGGCGGTCATCTGGGCGGAGGCCAGCGAGGGGGGATCCCTCGAGCAGATCGTCGAGCGGGTGGCCGACGCCTTCGCGCTCCCGCCCCACGCCATCGAGGCCGACGTCACCGCCTTCGTGGCGCAGCTGGTCGCGCTGGGGCTGATCGTCCGCACGGACACCTGAGCCCGTATGCCGCTGGGCTCGGTCCCAGCGTCAGGCTGGGTCGGCGTCGAGCAGGGTCTGCGCCGCCGCGGTGAGGCGCCGATGGAAGTGCGGCTCCGAGAAGCCGTCGACGTGCGCCCTGATGGCGGCGGCGTCCCAGTGCCGGCCCACGTTGGTCAGCACCGCCTCCCGGATGGCGTCCGGGGTCGGCTCGGGGAAGAAGGTCCCGGACACGCCAGGGGCGATGGTGTCGAGGTAGCCGCCCGCGTGCAGGGCCAGGGTCGGCCGGCCGAAGGCGCCCGCCTCGAGTGGCGTGAGACCGAAGTCCTCGAGGCTCGGTGCGATCAGGGCGGTGCTGTGGGCGTAGACCCAGCGCAGCTGTGCGTCGACGAGCCCGGACACGACGCGCACGTTGCCGGGGGCGGCGGCCCGCAGCTCACCCTCCAGGGGGCCATGACCGACGACGACGAGCCGCTGGTCGAGGCCGCGGAAGGCACGGACGGCCTCGGCGACGTTCTTGTAGGGCAGCAGGCGCGAGACGAGCAGGTGGTAGCCGTCGGCCCAGTCCACGAGGTCACGGACCGGCTCGCTCGGTCCCGCGGGGTCGATGCCGAACGGCGGGGGCAGGATCTCCGCGTCGATGCCGTAGGCCTGCTTGACGCGGTCGCGGACGACAGTGGAGTTGACCAGGTAGCGGTCCGCGGTCGCCGCCGCCCGACGGTCCCACCGTCGCAGCGGGGGAGTCAGCGCGAGCAGAACTCGCCCCGTGACCGAGGTCGACGGTGCATGCCCGAGGTAGGCCTCCGCCTGGTAGAGCCAGCGGGCCGGGGCGTGACAGTAGACGAGCTTTCGCCCGGACGCCGGGACGGCATGCGCCCAGCCGGAGCTCGAGGCGATGACGAGGTCGGCGTCGACCGGCAGCCGCGAGACCGCCCAGGGCAGCAGCGGCAGCGCCCGCCGGTGGTCGCGCCGCAGGCGCGCCGAGCGGTTGAGCGGCGAGGTGACGATGCGCGCTTCGCGGAACTCGGGGAAGGTGCCCTCCGGGTCGTAGAGCGTCGTGTGGACCGTCGCATCGGGGAAGGCCCGGAGCATCGACAGGACGACTCGCTCGGCGCCGCCGCGCTGCGTCAGGTAGTCGTGGGCGATGGCCACCCGTGGTCGTCCACCCCCGCCTCTCATGGCGACGATGATGCCACGGGGTGGTTACGCTGCAGCACGATGCCCACGGTCCCCAGCCCGTCCGCCCAGAAGGGCGAGACCGCCCTGCCGGCCCCCGCCGACGGAGTGGTCCGGCTGCACGCGCTCGGCGCCCGGCTGTCACTCGACCTCGGCGGCCTGCCGGACGAGGTGACGAGGGCCTTTCGTCGGGCCTGGCAGCACTGCCTCGACCCGCGAGCGGGTGGCGTCGATCCGGCCGACGAGGTCGACGCCGGTGCGTTCGTCGTGGGGGAGCGGCTGGGGGAGCGGCTGGGGGAGCGGCTGGGGGAGCGGCTCGAGGCGCTGCCGGCCGGGGACGATGACGCGACGGCCCGACTGCTCATGCGGACCACCCAGGGAGTCACGAAGGCCCTCATTGCGGCCCAGGCGGGGCGCGTGCTCATGCTCCATGCCGGCGCGCTCAGCGATCCGGCCACTGGGGCCTCGGTCGTCTACGTCGCGCCCGGCGGGACCGGCAAGACGACGCTGAGCCGCACGTTCGGAGACCGGCTCGCCTACCTCACGGACGAGACGGTCGCCGTCACCGCGGACGGCTGGATCCTGCCCTACCGCAAGCCGCTGTCCATCCGCCGGGACCCGCACCGTGGCCTCAAGGACGAGGTGCCCGCCGGAGAACTGGGGCTGCGGGGCCCCGGGGCACGGCCGTGGGTCGCCGGCGTCGTGGTGATCCGCCGTGATCCGGAGATGCACGGCGTCGCGGTCGAACCGATGGACGTCCTCGACGCGATCGTCACGTTGGCCCCCGAGACGTCGTCGCTCCCGCTCCTCGCCCGGCCGCTCGCCCGGCTGGTCGACCTGGGGGAGTCGACCGGCGGTTTCCGGCTGGTCCGCTACGCCGAGGCGGTCGACCTCGAGCCGCTCATCAGCGACATCACGGGGAGAACGCGATGAGGGACCCGGTCGTCCGGGCCGTCGAGGCCGTCGACGAGCTCGTCATCGACGGCGAGGGCGTCGTCCTCCTCGGCGACGCCTCGGGCGGACGGGTCGTGCGGCTGTCCGCGCTCGGTCTCGCGGTTCGCTCGCTCACCGCCGGAGGTATGCCGCTGGGCGCGCTCGGCGTCCGCCTGGCCGCTGAGTTCGGGGTCCCCGAGGACGGCGACCTCGACGGCGCGGTACGCACCGTGGTGGACGACCTCGCCGCGCAGGGCGTCGTCGAGGTCGACCCGGGCGAGGGGCTCGCGTGACGACGCCGATCCCCACGCCGATCCGCCTCCAGCTGGGTCACGCGGCCGTGCAGGTGGTCGCGGACCGGATCGGTGCGGACCTCCTGCACATCAAAGGGGAGTCGCTCGACCCGACCGTCCGCCGCAGCGGGCGCACGGCCTCCGACGTCGACGTCCTCGTCCACCCCGATCACGTGGGGGCCCTCGTCGTCGCCCTCCGGGCGGCCGGGTGGGAGCTGCTCAACGACTTCCCGTCCAGCTCGGCGTTCGAGCACTCCGCGACGCTGCACCACGTCGCATGGGGTTACCTCGACGTGCATCGCAGCTTCCCCGGCTTCACCGTGCGGCCCGACGCCGCGTTCGACGTGCTCTGGTCCTCGGCCGGCACGTGGGAGGCTGCGGGGCGCCGGTGCCGGGTCCCCGAGCCGACCGCCCAGCGCCTCGTCCTGCTCCTGCACGCCGCCCGGTCTCGCGGGTCGCACCGGGGCAGGCAGGACATCGCGCACGCGTGGACCGCAGCGGACGACGACGTGCGGACCGCCATCGAGGACCTGGCCGGGCGGCTCGGCGCCGAGCTCGGCCTTGCCGCCGCGACCGGCCGCCTCGACGCGTGGCGGGGACATCCCGACCACGACCTGTGGCGGATCGCCTCGTCAGGTGGGACGCGGATCGATGAGTGGCGCGCCCGGATCAAGGCGGCACCCACGGCCCGGGGCAAGCTGCGCCTCGTCGGCCGGGCCGCACTCGTCAACGTCGAGCACCTCGCCATGATCCGGGGGCGGCCGCCGACCCCGGGCGAGGTCGTCGCAGAGTTCTTCGCGCGCCCGGTGCGCGGTGTCCGGGAGGAAGTGGCGCGGCGGCGCCGCCGGCAGCGGTCGTGATCCTGGCTCTCCGCCGGCTCGGCCTGATCGGACCCTGCCTGATCGGACCCTGCCTGATCGGGCTCAGCGAGTCCGCGCGCTCCGGCGCCGGTCCGAACGGCTCGATTGCGCTCGGAGGGCCCGTCCGCCGTGCACGGCCGCCGTCTGGCCGTAGCCGTAGGTGCCGTAGCGGTAAGCGGCGGCGCTCGAACCGGTCGCGAGGTTGAGTGCGAAGCCGGCGACGGGGACCTCGACGGTCTCGAGGGAGCGCAGGGCGGCCTCGAGCTCGCGGCGCTTCGTGCGCTCGCTCGCGACGACCATGATCAGCCCGTGCGTCAGCTGGTTGAGCAGGACCGCATCGATGACCGGGTTGATCGGAGGGCTGTCGATGAGGATGTAGTCGAAGTCCTGGGCCAGCTTCTGGAAGAGCTGGGACATCGCCTCGGAGCCGATCAGCTCGCTCGGGTTGGGCGGGATCTGGCCCGCCGGGAGCACGTGCAGGCTCGTGTCGCGCCACAGCTGGATGACGTCGGCCGGCTCGGCCCGCCCGAGCAGGACGGTCGTCAGGCCGGCGCTGCCCTCGAGCCCCATCGTCTTGGCGACCGACGGGTTGCGCAGGTCTCCGTCGATGAGCAGCACCTTGGAGCCGGCGTCCGCCATCGCGATGGCGAGGTTGACCGAGGTCGTCGTCTTGCCCTCGCCGGGATTCGACGAGGTGATGACGAACGAGTGGCCCTGGGTCGTGACGTCGACGAACAGGATGTTGGTGCGCAACCGCCTGATCGCCTCGGCGTGGTGGGTGTGCGGGTCGTCGGCGAGGGTGAGCACGGGACCGTCACTGCCCTTGACGAAGGGGATCGTCGCGAGGATCGGGCGGCCGGACAGCTTGCGGATGTCCTCGTCGCCGCGCACCTTCGTGTCGGCGACGTGCCTCAGCAGCGCCGCGCCGATACCGATGACGAGGCCGGCGAGGAGGGCCATCGCGAGGTTGGTCCTGACCTTGGGCGAGATCGGCTCGGTCGGCGCCAGCGCCGGGGTGATCGCTTCCGCCTCGACGACCTGGTTGTTGTTGGCCAGCAGGGGCGAGAACTTCTTTGCCGCCTCAGCCAGGACCGGCCCGGCCGTGTTGGCGATGTCCGCGGCCCGCTGCGGGTCGGAGCTGCGCGCCTGGAGGTCGAGGACGTTGGTCAGCTCCGAGACCGTCCCGGTGACGTCGATGCCGGTGCCAGGGGGCAGCCCGAGCCGTTGCCGCAGGGGCTCCTGCACGGCGGGGGACCCGAGGATGGCGACGTAGGTGTTGAGGTCCTTCTGCGTGATGGCGTAGGTGCCACCGGGACTCTTGTCGTCGGCCGGTTTGACCGTGGAGAGGTAGACCCGCGCCGTTGCCTCGTAGACCGGGGTCGTCATCATCGTGGACGCAGCCGTGGCACCCAGCACGACGAGCACGCAGAAGGCGATGAGCCGCCACCTGGTGCGGATCACGCCCACGAGATCGCGAATCGTCACTGGCCCCCCTTGGGCGTCTCTTCGGAAGGAAGTCGGACTACTGACCGCCAATCCTCCCATATCATCTGTGCGTCGCTGGCCCGTTCAGCGAAGCCCCCGGCCGCACGGCTCGGGGCCGCACAGGGTGGGAGTTGTCGATTGCGGGTCTTGCGGGTGTCGCACAGCGCAGTCGTCGACGCGTGGCGCGAGCGCGAGCGGTCGCTGCGGGACCTCGGCCATGACGTCGTCACCCTCTCCGCGGCGGCGTGGGACGAGGGCGGCAGCTTCGTGCGGTTGAGGCCCCGCCCCGGTGAGCCGGTGCAGCCGGTGCGGACGTTGGGTCGGCACCCCGCCCTCTTCGTCTTCGACCCCCGCCCGCTATGGCGGGCGCTGGGCCAGCCATGGGACGTCATCGACATCCACGAGGAGCCGTTCGCACTGAGCACCGCCGAGGTGCTCGTGCTCCGGGTGCTCCGTCGGAGTCGCACTCCGTACGTCCTCTACTCGGCCCAGAACATCGACAAGACCTACCCCGTGCCGTTTCGGTGGCTCGAGCGCTGGGCGCTGCGTCATGCTGCTGGGGTGAGCGTGTGCAACTCCGAGGCGGGGCACATCGTCGAGCGCAAGGGCCTCCCGGTGAGCGCCACGCTCATCCCCCTCGGCACGGACCTGATGCACTTCAGGCCCGTGGACGGATCGCCTGCCGACGGGTCACGTCCTGCGATCGTCCGGGTCGGCTACGCCGGCCGGCTCGAGGCGCACAAGGGAGTCGCGGTCCTGATCGACGCGGTGTGCGCCGACGAGCGCCTCACGCTCCGGGTGGCCGGTGCCGGGCCCGCCGAGGCCGAGCTGCGCGCGCAGGTGCAGGCCCGAGGTGCGACCGGTCGCGTCGAGTTCGCGGGCGCCGTCCCCCACGCCGACCTGCCGGGTTTCTACCGGTCCGTGGACGTCGTCGCCGTCCCCTCGCTGACGACGGACTCGTGGGTCGAGCAGTTCGGTCGCGTGGCGGTCGAGGCGATGGCCTGCGGGACGCCGGTCGTGGCGAGCGACAGCGGCGCCCTCCCTGACGTCGTCGGAGAGGCCGGCGTCCTCGTGCCGCCAGGTGACGCCGCCGCCCTGCGCGACGCCCTGCTGCGCGTCGGCACCGACCCGGAGTTCGCGGCCACCCTCCGTTCCGCCGGTCTCTCGCAGGCCGCCGGGACGAGCTGGGCCACCGTCGCGGCCCGCCAGGACGGGCTGTACCGCTCGGCCGTCGGGCCACTCGGTCACGACCCCGAGCCGGGGCCTCGACCCGTTGACATCGTGGTGGTCGCCTACGGAGCGCCCGACCTGCTCCGCTCCGCCCTGCAGCCACTCCGTGGTGAGACGGTCCTGGTCGTGGACAACTCGTCGTCACCCGAGGTGCGGGCCGTCTGCTCCGAGCTCGGCGTGCGCTACGTCGACCCCGGCCACAACGGGGGGTTCGCCGCGGGCGTCAACGTCGGCCTGCGGGAGCGGCGGTCCGAGAGCTCCGACGTCCTCCTGCTCAACCCGGACGCGCGGATCGAGCCCAGCGGCATACGGCAGCTCACTGCCGCGCTGCGCGCACGGCCCGACCTCGCGAGCGTCAGCCCGCGCCTACGCGACCCGCAGGGGGACGACGAGCGGGTCCTCTGGCCGTTCCCGACCCCGTTCGGCGCGTGGCTCGACGCCCTGGCGCTCGGGCGGCACCGACGCGGCGAGTTCGCCGTCGGCGCGGTGCTCCTTCTGCGCGCCGAGGCGATCCGCGACATCGGGGGCTTCGACGACACCTTCTTCCTCTACGCCGAGGAGACGGACTGGGCCTACCGAGCCGCGCGCCGGGGATGGCGCCACGCGATGGTCGCCACCGTCACGGCGACCCACGTGGGGGCCGGCACGAGCGGCGACGAGACCCGACGTGAGGCTCACTTCCACGCCGGACAGGAGCGCTACTACCGCAAGCACTTCGGCGGCGTCGGGTGGCAGATCGCCAGGGCGGCCCAGCTCGCCGGATCCGCCGCCCGGTCGCTGCGCCCCGGCCGAGCCGGGCAGCTCGCGCGCAACCGGGTCCGGACCTACCTGCGCGGGCCGCTCGCGGTGGAGCGCGACCTGGCCGCCCGCACGGGTGCGGAGGAGGAGCGGTGACGGCGGCTCAGCTGCGCGAGATCGTCGTGCGCCTCGCGCTCGTGGTCGGACTGCTCGGCGTGCTCCTGTTCGTCGGTCGGGGGCTGGCCCGCGACCCCGAGCTGCCCCTTCTGCTGGCCGGACTCATCCTCTTCCTCGGGCTCGTCGTCGCCGACCCCGCTCTCGTGCCGCTCGTCGCCTTGCCCCTGTTGCTCGTCACCGCCCGCATCTCGCTCGCCGGAGTCGACCTGGCCGTCTCCGACGCACTCCTGGCGGTCGCTCTCCTGCCGTCGCTGCTCGTCCTCCTCGGAGGCACCTCGCGGGCCATGCGACAGGTCATGTGGCTCGGCGCCCTCTACCAGGTCGCCACCCTGTTCACCCTGGTGCGCAACCCCTACCAGGCCAACCTCGTCGAGTGGTTCCACGCGGGCGTCCTCGTCCTCGGGGCAGTCACTGTCGGCTGGGCCCTCGGGCGACGCGGCCACGGCGGCCGAAGCCTGCGCATCCTCGCGCTCACCACGCTCGCTCTCGCACTCATCACCTTGGGAGAGGCCTTCGCGCAGTACCGCGCGGGCGACTTCGCTCCCGTCGAGATGTCCTGGCCCTACCAGGTGCAGAAGAACGCGATCGGCACCGTCTTCGCCCTGGTCGGGGTGGTGCTCTACGTGCGCCCGACCTGGCTCGGCTGGAGCAGGGGCTGGTCGCTGACCGCCTTCTGGACCCTCGTGGCCGCGCTCCTGACCACCCAGTCGCGGCAGGGGGTCATCGCGCTCGCCGTGGCCGTGGGCGTCCTCGTCATGCGGCGCACGACGACGCGTCGCCGCTCCAAGGGCATCCTTCTCGCCCTCCTCCCTGCCCTCGTCGGCGTCAGCGTCATGGTCCAGGACCAGGTCAGGTCCGGCAACGAGTTCAACTCCTTCTTCCAGCGCCTCGCGTGGTTCGAGGAATCGATCCGCATCTGGGGCACCGACCCCTGGTTCGGGGTGGGACTGCGCTGGTGGTACACCGACCGGTTCGCCGAGGCGTTCCAGCCCCCCAACGGGTTCATGGACACCCTGACGAGCGGGGGGATCATCGGGCTCGTCGCCTTCATCGCGCTGCTCGCCGGGACGTGGCTCGTCGCCCGGCGACTCGACCCGACGTTCGGGGTGCTGGCCGAGCTGGTCCTGCTGGCCCGCATCGTGCAGAGCCAGTTCGACCTCTTCTGGGTGGCGGTCCAGGTGTCCCTGCCCTTCCTCATCCTCGGCCTGTGTCTCGGTGCCGCTGCGCACCAGGAGGCGGACGCTGACGAGACTGCGCGGCTCCGGAGCCAGCTGGAGCAGGCCCAGCAGTCCGGCTTCAGCGGGCGACCGGCCCCCGCCGCTGGGGCAGCCGGGTGAGGATCGTCCACGCCGTGTGCACCGACGCCTTCGCCGGGGTGGAGCGTCACATCGCCGTGCTCGCCATGGCCCAGGCCGACTCCGGTCACGACGTCATCGTGGTCGGCGGCCACGCGCGCACGATGCGGGAGGTCATGGATCGGCGCGACATCCGCCACGTGGCCGCCAGCACCGTGTGGGACGTCCGCCGAGCCCTGGACCGGCTCGGCGATGCCGACGTCTTCAACGTCCACATGACCTCGGCGGAGATCGCGGCGGCCCTGGCCTTCCGCTCCCGGCAGGTGCCGGTAGTGGCGACTCGGCACTTCCCAGCCCGACGAGGAGCCTCGTCCTGGCTCGCCGGCGTGGCCGCCCGGATGGCGGCACGTCGGATCTCGGCGCAGATAGCGGTCAGCCGCTTCGTCGCCGACCACATCGAGCCCCCGTCGACGGTCGTGGTCTCGGGAGTGCCGATGGCGGACGGCGCCGGCGGCCCGGCGCGACGATCGGACCGCGTCCTCGTCGCCCAACGCCTCGAGCCGGAGAAGCGCACGGCTGACGCTCTCCGCATCTTTGCGCTCGCCGGTCTCGCGGCGGACGGCTGGTCGCTCGACATCGCCGGGGAGGGACGGGAGCGCCACCTGCTCGAAGGGCTGGCCGACGAGCTCGGGATCGGGCCGGCAGTCCGGTTCCTGGGGCACCGCAACGACGTCGCAGACCTGATGGACCGGTCCGCGATCCTGCTGGCGGCCGGGTGCAACGAGGCCCTGGGCCTCACGGTGCTCGAGGCCATGAGCCGTGGCCTGCCCGTGGTCGCTGCTGCCGGCGGCGGCCACGTCGAGACCGTCTGCAGCGTGGCACCGGAGTGGTGCCACCCCGTCGGCGACCTCCGCAAGGCGGCCGATCTCCTCGCAGCCCTCGCCAGAGACCCGGCCCCGCGCATCGCCCTGGGTGACCGCCTCAGGTCGGCCCAGCGGAGCCGGTTCACCGTCGCTGCGCAGGCCGAGGCCACCGAGGCCGTGTACCGGAGCGTTTTGTGAACGGCGTGGACGGACTGGAGGGTGGCCTCGCGGGTGGCCCCGCGCCCATCGGCGGAGGGCGGACCGATCTCGTCGTCCTGTCGCTGGAGCGTTGGGATCAGGTGTGGCGTCGCAACCAGCACCTCCTCGCCGGCCTCCTGCGCCTTGACCCGGGCCTGCGCGTCCTCTTCGTCGAGCCGGCGGTCGACCCGGTGCACGACCTGCTGCGCCGGCGCCGGCCCCAACTGCCACGGGGTCTCCGCCCGGCGCCTCCGGTCCCCGGGGTCCCTGCCGGGCGGCTCTGGCTCCTGGAGCCGGCGAAGTGGCTCCCGAGACGGCTTGACCGCCGCGCCGACGAGCGGCTCGCGGCGCGCACCATGGAGGCGGCTCGCCGCCTCGGGTTCCTCGCCCCGCTGCTCTGGGTGAACGACCCCGACGGCGCCGCGGTCCTTGAGGCCACTGGCTGGCCGGCGCTGTACGACGTGACGGACGACTGGCTCCTCGCCGACCGCTCTCCCGCCGAGACCTCCCGACGGGCGCGCGCCGAGGCGCTGCTGCTCGAACGGGCCCGAGAGGTGGTCGTCTGCTCCCCAGCCCTGGCCCGCACCAAGGGCAAGGGTAGGAAGGTCACCCTGGTGCCCAATGCCGTCGACGTCGCGGCCTACGGATCACCCCGCCCTCGCCCGGGTGACCTGCCGCCCGACCCGGTGGCCCTCTACGTCGGGACGGCACACCGGGACCGCCTCGATGTCGAGCTGTGTGCCCGGACTGCACAGGCCCTCTCCGGTGTGGGCCGCCTAGTCCTCGTCGGTCCTGTGTCCTTGCCGGCGGCCGACCTCCAGCGGCTCCGCGAGGCAGGAGCGGTCCTGCTCGGCGCCCGGCCCGCCGCAGAGGTTCCCGGATATCTCCAGCACGCCGACGTTCTCCTCGTGCCACATGCGGTCACGCCGTTCACGGAGAGCCTCGACCCGATCAAGCTCTACGAGTACCGGGCGGTTGGGCGTCCGGTGGTCAGCACCGCTGTCGCCGGCTTCCGCGACGCCAACGACCCGCTCGTCAGCATCGTCGACCGGGACGACTTCGCGGCGGCGGTCGTCGACGGGATGCGGTCGTCACCAGCGGGTGGCGGGTCGGGTGATGCGGCAGGCGGCGGCTCCTCCGGGCAGCCGGGTCGATCAGTGCCCACAGTGCCCCCAGTGCCCCCAGTGCCCCCAGTGCCCCGAGTGCCCCCAGTGCCGTCTTGGGCCGACCGAGTCGCACAGATGGCGGGGGTCCTGCATCGGGTTGCCGATGCGCCCGGGGTGGACCGCGACGGAGGCGCTCAGCCGCGGTCGAGCACCTGACGCACCGTCGCGGCGGGGAAGCGGGCGCCCTGACGGGCGATGCGCTGCAGTTCGTGGGTGGCCGCCTCCAGTGCTCTGACGCAGTCCGCGACCGACGTGGCCGAGACCTGGGCGGTCTCGCGGACGAGCTGGTCGACGTCCATCTCCGGGTCCAGGCTGAAGCGCCGAGAGGACCCCGGTGACACCACGGACTCGTAGTCCCGGAACTTGAAGTCCCCTCCGGACAGGGCCGGTGACCAGACGAACCACGCGGCAGGGATCCCGAAGGCATCCGCGGTGATGAGCCCGTGCAGCGACGTCGCCAGCACCGCGCCGCAGGACGTGATGTCGTGGACGACACGGGGAACGGACCGGTTGACGTCAATCAGCCGGACCCGGCCCGGGTGGGCCGCGGCGAGGGCTCGGAGGTGCGCATCGTCCCGGTGGTGGCCGTGGGCCGCGATCCCGAGCTGCCAGCGCGGAGCCCGGCGGCGTCGGTGTCGGGCGACGAGGAGACCCGGGTCGCCGAGGGCGCGGACGGGTGGGCTGCCCAGCAGCTCGTGGGTCAACCTCCCGCGCACCGCGAGGACGGTGGCGTCCGGCAACGGTCGAGGTGTCTCGTGCATCAGGCCGCTGCCCCAGATCAGCCCGTCGAAGGCCTCGGGCAGGAACTCGAGGATGCTGCCCACGCCGACGAACCGTGCGCGGGCCGGTTCGCGGTGGATCGGGACGACGCCGTAGCGGGGCAGGAGCCAGGGCGTCATGGCATCACCGAAGTTCTCGTGGCCGTCCCACCAGTAACCCTCGACCGACGTGCCCCCGCGCCACACCTCTGGGCGGAGCCCGGCTCCGAGGAGCCGGCGCGCGGCCCTGGCCCTCCTGCGAGCCGGATGGTCGTATTCCACGCTGCGCAGTATCGCAGGGGCGCCCGGCGCGCTGCCCTCTAGCATGGGCGCATCGAACGGGAGCGCACGGCAGGAGCGGTTGAGGGATGAAACGGGGAATCTCGACGGCGGGGCTGGTGGTGTTCCTGCTCGTCGACGTGGTGCTCGTCTACCTGGCGCTGCGCCCACCATCGGCGGAGAGCGCGAGCACGACGCCGTCCGTCGTGACGAGCGCCAGTGCCGACGCGACCGAACCCACCGAGACACCTGCCCAGGGGGCCGAGGCGCCCACGTCCCCGACGGCCACACCCCGGGACGCGGCCACCAGCTCCACTGAGGGCCAGTCCTCCCCGCGGCCGGTCCGCATCCTCCTCGCAGCGCTCGACCTCGAGGTTGCCTGGCGGGCCACGGTGGGGACGTGCGCGGCAGGAGGGGCCACGCTCAGCATCACCGTCGATGGTGGCACCACCTGGGACGAGGTCGAGCCCCCCGCTGGGACCATCTCGCGCATCCAGCCGCTCGATCTGGATCGGGGCTTCATCGTCGGCGGCGCGGAGGGCTGTGCCCAGGACCAGTTCACGACGGAGGACGGGGGGCAGGCCTGGGCGGGCCCAGTTGCCCTGGTGGGCGGCTGGGCCCGCAAGCTGGACGTCCCCACCGAGGTGACCACGCCACAGTCACCCGCAGCCCGGCCCTGCGGAGACGACACCGTCCTCGACCTGTCCCGGACGTCATCGCAGCAGGCTGAGGCCCTCTGCAGCGACGGTTCGGTCAGGGTGACCGAGGACGGGGGTGTCGGCTGGAGCGACTCCGGGGAGGCCAGTGGCGCCGTGGCGCTCGCCAACCGTCTCGAAGGCGGCGTCCTGACGACCTACGTCGTGCGTCTCCGCGCCGAGGGATGCGACGGCCTTCAGGTGGCCAAGGTGGTTCAGGGGATCGAGCCCGGCGAGGTTGCCTGCATCGAGGCGGACGCCCCGACCGGCGGCAACGTGGCCCTCTCGGTCGCAGAGGGAGCCGGTTGGCTCGTGGTCGACGACCGCACGTGGGTCAGCGGCCCGGATCTCACGGTCTGGGAAGAGGCCTGACCTTCTACTCGTAGGTCTCCAGCACGGTGGGGTGGCTGCCCCGCTCGGGCAGCAGTGTCGCCTGCTTCACGATGTCCCTGATGATGCGGTTGAGCCAGGCGAGGTAACCGCCGACCGCGAGCACCGGCCCGAGCCGGACACCATGGCCCCGATGAGCACCTTCCGGTTGCGCCGGCGCTCGCGGCGCTCCCTGCCCGAGGCGCTGTCGGGAGCCGCTTCCCCGCGGTCCGGTCGAACCAGTCCGGCTCCGGCAGGTCTCGCGTGCCCTCCACCCGGCGGGTCCAGGTTGCACAGGCTGAATACACTGGCCGTCATGTCGAGAAGGTCGGGGCCCATCAGTGGCGATGTCCCTGTCGCGGTGGGCGCCGTACTCCTCTTCCTGGTCTATGTCTGGGTCCTGACTCGGGCGACGGTTCCGGTCGTCACGACCCTGGCCTTCGCGAGTGACACCCGCCCCAAGCTGTATGCCGGTCTGCTCGCTCTGCTCGTCGGCCTCCCGGGCTGCCTGCTGACGATCCCGCGAGCGCTTGCCGCGGCGCCGCCGCGGGTGCGGCCGTCAGTTCGCGAGCGTCGCCAGATGGCTGCGCGCCGACAGTCCCACATCAAGACGGATGTCATCGGCATCGCCGCCCTGCTGTTCGCGCAGGTTCCCCTCCCCGCGCCGTGGGGGCCGGCCGGCAAGGCCGCGACGATCGCCAACATCACCAAGTCGGCCGAGATCGTCGAGCTGAGCGCCCGCTTCGCCAACTGGTCGATCGCGATCTTCGGGATCGGGGTGCTGGCGGCGATCTTGGTCCGGGTCTACAGCCACGCCGCAGCCTTCCGGGTCTTCGGGATCGTCCTGGCGGCGGGCGTCCCGGTCATCGCCTGGTTCATTCTGGTGCGCTCGATCTGACCGGGTGCGACGGGCGTGCCCGGCCTGTTCGCGGGCGCCCATCACCCCTGGGCGGTCCGGATCCTCAGGATCAGCCGGGCGACGGTCTCGGCACTGCCCCGCCAGCGGCGACGTCCGGCGTTCGCGCGTCCGGCAGCCCTGAGCTCGTCGCGCCGCGCGGGGTCGCCCAGGACATCGCGGACGGCCGCGGGAAGCTCTTCGGTGGCTGCCACGAGCTCGGCCCCGTCGCCTGCGACTTCAGGGACGGAAGCGGCTGCGAGTGCGACGACGGGACAGCCTCGTCGCTGTGCCTCGACGATCGGCAGCCCGAAACCCTCGTAGCGCGAAGGGAAGACGAGGCACCGAGCATGGTCGTAGAGCCAGACGATCTCGCCGTCGGAGAGCCGTCCGGCAAAGGTGGCGTGCTGCCAGTCCTGTCGGCGCTCGGCGTGGAAGACCCGGTCCGAACCGGAGGCTCCCACCACGATGGTGCGCACCGACTGGGACTCCAGTGCGGTCAAGGTGTCCGCGAGGTTCTTGTGCTTGGCGAACGTGCCCACACAGAGGACGAAGTCCGCATCGAGACCGTCCAGCAACGGGCGGACGGGCTTGATGCCGTCGACGTGGTCGCTGCCGTTGCCGGCGACCACGAACCGGTTGCGAGCGACGCCGAGGACCTCGGCCAGCTCCGACGCGCTGAACTCCGACACGGTGAGGATCGCTGCCGCTCGATGGGCGAGGACGCGGTACATGAAGCGATACCAGGTCCCGAACAGCCGGCTGTAGGTGTCGGGGAAACGGAACGGTGAGGCGTCGTGCATCGTCACGATCTGGCGTGGCGCGGCCAGGGGGGCCGGCCCGCCGAGGCTCACGAGAAGGTCTCGCCGCGCCGCCCACGGCAGCCAGAGCTGCTCGAAGATCGTGCCCCGCAGGGGTGACCGCCTGACAGTGACGCTCGGCGGCAGCCAGGCTGGGGCCTCGGCGTCCCGGGGCAGATGGAGCGTGACCGGGCCATCGAGCTGCGGTATCACGCGGCGGGCGATCTCACCGGCGTAGCGCTGCGTCCCGGTGATGGGCTGGCTCAACCACTTGCCGTTCAGGCCCACCCCCATGGCGCTCGTCCGGGTCCCGCTCCTCACTGTGGGGCCTTAGGCAGGACAACGTCATAGATGGCTATGTAGTCGTCGCAGACCCGCTCCCACGAGTAGGCCTGCACGCTCATGTGACCGTTCCGTGCCACGACGGAGCTGGTATCCGGGTCGTCGACCACCCTGCGGATGGCGGCGCCCAGGGCGGTCAGGTCGGTCGGGTCGACCAAGAAGGCGTCGACGCCGTCGGTGACGACGTCCCGCGCGCCGCTGTTCTCCGTGAGGAGCAGTGGAGAGCCTCCTCGCCAGGCCTCGAGAGCCACGATCCCGAATGCCTCGACTCGGCTCGGCACCACCACCACCGTCGAGTGCTCCATGAGCCAGGCGACCTCGGGCCGGCTGATCCGCCCGGGCAGGACCACCGCCTCGGCGGCATCGAGCTCCTCGACCAGGGCCGCGAGCCGGGGCAGGGCCGCACCGTCGCCGGCGATGACCAGGTGCTCCCCGGGACGCCGGACCGAGGCGAAGGCCCGCACGAGGAGGTCGAAGCCCTTGACCTGCTCGATGCGGCCCACGGCTCCCACGACCACGGTAGACAGAGGCCACCAGGTCGGCGGATCCTGCGGCGCCCGCTCGGCGCGGGCGTCGAGCTCCACTCCGTTGGGCACGACGTGGGGGTGCTGCGTCCCGAAACCGGTCTCCAGGGCCTCCGCCACCATCGTCGAGCAAGCGGTGACGGCTGCCGCGCGGCGGCCCGCCAGACGCAGCGCACGGCGCAGCAGCGCGGACTTCTCGAACACGCGGTCGTCGTCCATGAAGGTCTCGCCATGTCCGCTGACCACCAGCGGCGTGCCGGTGAGGCGGCTGAGGGCGAGTGCGTAGACCCCATTGGGACCGAAGCAGTGGACGTGCAGGATCTCGGGTCGGAAGCTGAGGTAGGCGCCCACCCAGGACATCACGGCGGCGGGCAGCCGAGTCCCGAAAGTCAGCAGGGCCCTGAGCGAACGGGCCGGCAAAGGGGTGGGCAGGTAGCGAACCTCGAAGCCGTCCATGTCTCGGGCGCCGAGGTGCTCTCCACGGTCCACGGTCCACACGACGACGTGATGACCCCGTGCGGCCAACACCCTGGCCACGTGCCGCACGTGCTCCTCGACTCCGCCGGTGTGCGGATCGAATGATGACGCCACCAGCGCGATCCGCCGATCCATGGTCCTCCGGGCCTCGTCCCTCGTGCCCGCAGCCACCGGCAGGCACTGGCTCACCCTATGATGCGGGAGCGCTCGGCGGGAGCGGTCTGGAACCCGGCTCGGACCGGAAGGAGGGGCCTCGTGCGACGGTTGACGATCGCCACCGTGGCCACCGACAACCCGATGGGCGCCCAGGTCTACGAGGCAGAGATAGCCACGCGAGCCGCCGCCGCGCTGGCCGGTGTGGACGGCCCCGGGTGGGCCGCACGTCGCCTTGTCGTTCGGTCCCTGCGAGCGGCGACGCCGGGGAACCGTCGGCTGCCGATGGGCTGGGTGACCTCGGCCTCTCCCGTCGCGCGACGCGAGGTGGGGCGGTTGCTCTATGCCGGCGACACGGTCTCCCACCGGATGAACCTCGAGCTGCCGCCGTCACCGCGAGCAGACGTGGTCACCCTGCACGACGTCGTGGCGTGGAAGTTCCCGGATGAGTCGCCTCCTGTTCCGGCAGCGCGTGAGGAGCTCCGCCGCGCTGCTGCGGTCATCTGCGTGTCGCACTTCAGCGCGGCGGAAGCGGTCGAGCTGCTTGGCATCGAGGCACCCCACGTCGTGCACAACGGAGTGGACCGGCGCTTCTTCGATCCGGCGCCGGCCGCCCCCGACTCGTTGGCCCGACTCGGCATCGACGGGACGTACGTCCTCGTCACGGGGGGAGCCTCGGCCAGGAAGAACCTCGAGGGGCTCGCCGCCGCGTGGCGGGAGGTCTCCCGGGCTCGACCAGACCTCACCCTCGTCGTCGCGGGGCCTGAGCACCCTCGGCGGAGCGAGCTCTTCAGGCCGTTGCCGTCGGCTCGCCTGGTCGGGCGCGTGGACGGCGCCCTGCTGCCCGGCCTCGTCGCCGGAGCGTCGGCGCTCGTCGTCCCCTCGCACTACGAGGGATTTGGGCTGCCTGCGCTCGAGGGCATGGCCGCGGGGGTCCCGGTCGTCGCGGCCCGCACGAGTGCACTCCCCGAAGTGATCGGCGATGCAGGGCTCCTCGTGGACCCGACGCCCGCCGGCCTGGCCGAGGGCATCCTGCACGCGGTCTCCGGCGAGTCGGAGGTCCGGCAGATGGCGGCTCGCGGCCGACTTCGAGCCGAGGCATTCACCTGGGAAGAGAGCGCGCGGGGGCACGCGCGCGTCTGGTCGGCCGTCGGGAAGTCTCTGGCCTGAAGGATGCCGTTGGGGAGGGTCCCGGACCACCCTCGTGCAGCCCTGCGGTGGGCCGGGTCACAGATCAGCAAACAGGCGCCTGACCTGCGTGGAAAGGCGCGCCGCCGCTGCTGGCCATGCGGTATCGTCGGCTTCGGCTCGCGGGGAGCGTTGTTTGCATTTGTTCAGAGCCGCGGAGCAACCCAAGCAGCTTCCAATCCTGAGGGGGATTCACCCACATGACCAACTTCGAGAACGGCTCCGGTCTGCGCCCGTCGCGGCGCACCGTGGTCAAGGGCGCGGCATGGGCGGTCCCCGCCGTGGCCGTCGCCGCCAGCACGCCCGCCTCCGCGTCCTCGCCGGAGGAGCCGGAGATCAACTTCGAGCTGAGCTCGTTGTGCAAGCTGCCTGGCCAGTCCAGCGGCGAGCAGTGCTACGACAAGGGCAACGTCGCGTTCCTCGTCTTCGACAACACCAAGAGCTCGCAGGACTACACGATCTGCGCGATCACCGCGATGTCCAACGACAAGATGAGCCTCTGCATCGTCGGCATCTCGGACCCGGACGTCGACTGCGGCTCGTTCGCCGACTCCGTCGTCATCCCGGCAGGCGAGACCAAGACCATCGCGGTCTGGACCAACGGTGCGGAGGAGAGCTCCGGCGGCACGTTCACGGTGCA
>NZ_JAPFQL010000004.1 GCF_028446585.1 Intrasporangium calvum | reverse complement strand
ATCGAAAGAGCAGTTCGCGACACGTCGCGAACTGCTCTTTCGATCAGGGTGCTGGGCTGCGGCGGACGTCCACCTGGGCCGGCGAGGCGGCGCCCAGGACACCCCGAAGGCTGGCGGCGAGCAGGTCCGCGGCATCAGCGGCCTCGGCCGGCTCAAAGGTCGCGCTGAAGTCGGGGTCGGCACCCTCGCGTTCCCAGCCGAGGGTGACGAGTGTGTCGAGCTGCGTGGGCGTGAGATCGGTGACGCCCTCGAACTCCGCGTCAGCGATGCACTCCAGCGCGATCAGGCCCTCGATCAGGCGAGCCTGGAGGAACGTGTCGGGGACCGGTGCCGGAGGTGGCGGCGGCGCGAGGGCGCGGCGCCAGCCCTTGCGCGCCTGTGCTCGTCGCTCGGCCACGACTGCGGCCGAGTCGACGTGGACGACGAAGGTCACCCAGTCGCTGGGCCCGAGCCGCGCCAGCAGGTCAGCGATCCGGGCTGCCCAGACGTCCCAGGACTCCTCAGCGGGAGGTGTGCTCACGACGGGTCCGGCACCCCGTCGTCCACGACGGCCGTCTCCAGCAGCCGGCGCAGGTGCTCGGGGATCGGGGTGGGTCGCCGGGTGTCGGCGTCGATCTCGACGTGGACCCAGTGGCCCACCGCCTTCGGTGCGCCATCGCCGACCTCGGCCGCGACCGGGTCGACGAAGAGCCCGAGCTGGTAGGTGACGCTGCTCTGCCCCAGCCTGGTGATGCGCAGGCCCACGACGATCGGCGTGGGGAAGGCGACCTCGGCGTAGAAGGTGCAGCCCGACTCGGCCACGACGCCCTGAGTCGGGTCCGTCAGCGGGTCGATGGTGACGTGATCGGCCTGCCACCCGTTGATCGCCGAGTCGAACAGCTCGTAGTAGACGGCGTTGTTCAGATGCCCGTACATGTCGTTGTCCGACCATCGAGTCGTCACCGGACGGTGAACCGGGAAGTCCGAGAGCGTCAGGGTGCGCGGATCGACCACTCGCCCATCCTGCCTGACGACAGGCCGCCGTGGGCCACGTAGCCTGCAAACATGTCGACCTGGATCGTCTTCCTGCGGGCCGTCAACGTCGGCGCGCGGAAGTATCCGATGGCTGACCTCCGGGACGCGCTCACGCGGGCCGGCTACGGCGAGGTCGAGACCCACATCCAGACCGGCAACGTGCGGCTGACGAGCCCGCTCCGGTCCCGCGCCACGCTGGAGTCGGCGCTCGAGGCCCTCTTCGAGGCGGACCGTGGCTTCCCGGTGGCGACGATGACCTTCACCCCGGGCGAGCTCGCCCAGGTGGCACGCGAGGCCACCGTCCTCGGGGAAGCCAGCCCAGCGGCATACGGCCAGTATGTGAGCCTGCTGAAGGAGACCCCCAGCGCTGCGGATGCCAAGTGGGTGGAGGCGCTCTCGCGTCATGGCGAGCGAGTCACGCTGCGGGGCAGGGCAGTCCACTTGCTGCTCGATGTGCCGTACCACGCCGCAAAGGTGTCCAACGCCGCCATCGAGAAGGTGGTCGGCCCCGCGACGAACCGCAACGTCAAGGTCATCCGTGCCCTCGCGCAGAAGTGGGGCTGAACCCGTGAAGGTGGAGGTCTGATGAAGAAGATCGGTTTCCTGTCGTTCGGGCACTGGACGCCCTCGCCGCACTCGCAGACGCAGTCGGCGGCCGACGCGCTCCTCCAGTCCATCGACCTGGCGGTCGCCGCGGAGGAGCTGGGCGCGGACGGGGCGTACTTCCGGGTGCACCACTTCGCGCGGCAGCTCGCCTCGCCGTTCCCGCTCCTGGCCGCGGTCGGCGCGCGGACGAGCCGGGTCGAGATCGGCACCGGCGTCATCGACATGCGCTACGAGAACCCGCTCTACATGGCCGAGGACGCCGGCGCGGCGGACCTGATCTCGGGAGGGCGGCTCCAGCTCGGGATCAGCCGCGGGTCACCCGAGCAGGTCATCGACGGCTGGCGCTACTTCGGGCACGTGCCGGCCGAGGGCTCGGACGCGGCGGCGATGGCGCGCGAGCACGCGCAGGTCTTCCTCGACGTGCTCAAGGGGGAGGGCTTCGCCGAGCCGAACCCGCGGCCGATGTTCCCCAACCCGCCGGGCCTGCTCCGCATCGAGCCGCACTCGCCCGGGCTGCGCGACCGGATCTGGTGGGGTGCGGGGACCCGGGCCACCGCCGAGTGGACGGCCGAGCTGGGGATGAACCTGATGAGCAGCACCCTGCTCACCGAGGACACCGGGGTGCCCTTCCACCAGCTGCAGGCCGAGCAGATCCAGCGCTTCCGGGACGCGTGGAAGGCCGCAGGGCATGCGCGCGAGCCGCGAGTGTCGGTGAGCCGCAGCATCTTCCCGATCGTCAGCGACCTCGACCGGCAGCTCTTCCTGCGTGAGACGGCCAGCCAGGACCAGGTCGGGCACCTCGAGGGCGGGCTGGCGCGCTTCGGGAAGAGCTATGCCGGCGAGCCGGAGCGTCTCGTCGCCGAGCTGGCCGAGGACGAGGCCATCGCGGCGGCCGACACCCTGCTGCTGACCGTGCCCAACCAGCTCGGCGTCGACTACAACGCGCACGTCATCGAGAGCGTCCTGACGCATCTGGCGCCGGCGCTGGGCTGGCGCTGAGGGTCGGGGCCGGGGGCTGTGGATCGAGGGGCTGTCCTGTCGGCCCGCCAGCCTAGAGTCGGTCCATGGCGTGGAGCGTGGGTCGGGCGACGTGGGTCCGTGACCTGACCGACCCCGAGATCGCGCAGCAGGTCGGCTCCCGCACCTTCGAGCGGGGGTCGGCGTATGCCGCGCAGCACCGCGTCCGCTCACTCGCAGCCCGGCCCGAGGGGATGATGATCCTCGGCACCGTCGAGGGCACCGGATCGCAGACCTACCAGACCATCGTCGAGGCCCGGCCGCACCCGAAGGGGCGGGCGCCCTTGTGGTCCGGGCGATGCAGCTGCCCCGTCGGCTCCGACTGCAAGCACGTCGTCGCTCTGCTCCTGCTCGCCCGGGACGTCGCGCACGGCAAGCAGCCCGTGCCGGCGGGCGCCGAGGGCTCCGGTGGCGAGGTAGCGGCAGCTCTGGCGCCCGGAGCCCCGCGCGAGGCGCACTGGTCCGAGGTCCTGGGGCACGTCCGCCCCCGACCCCGCGAGCGCGCCGAGGCTCCCGCGACACCCGAGCCGCGCGGGGACCTCATGCCGGCCGGGCTCTTCGTGGACACCGTCTACCGCGGCACCGGCTGGCAACGGCAGCCCGAGATCGGCTACGGGCTGCGGGCCACCCGGCGGACCCGCACCGGCACGTGGCACCAGAGCCTCACCTGGCACGATGCGCTGCCCCAGTGGCGGACCGGGATCCGCTACCTGCCCGAGCACGAGCGGGTCATGACGCGACTGCGGGACGAGGTGCGCAAGGGCTCGGGCAACACCACGTACTTCACGGCGGCAGCGCCCCTGGCCCTGGACGCCGTCCCCGAGGTCTGGCCGCTGCTCGCCGAGGCGCGGGAGGTGGGCATCGCGATCCTGCCGGGCCAAGGCGTCGTCGGGCCCGTGACCGTCCTCGACGAGCCGGCCCGCCTCGTGCTCCACGTCCTGCGCGCCGAGGACGACTCCGGCGACCTCGTGCTGCGAGTCACGGTGGAGGGCCTCCCCGATACCCAGGGGGAGCGGGTCCTGCTCGGGGACCCGGTGCACGGGCTGGCCATCGAGGGCGCCGACGGATCGCTCACCCTCCTGCCCCTGGAGCAGGACCTCGGGCTGGGTCGCGAGGCGATCCTCCAGGCCACGGTCGGGCTGCGGGTGCCGGCCGAAGAGCGCGGCACCTTCCTGCGTGCTGCGGTCCCGGGGCTGCGAGACCACGTGCGGGTGCGCTCCGACGTGCCGCTGCCCGCCCCGGAGGTGGAGCCGGACGCGGGCCCCGAGCGGGTCCAGGTGCACCTCCACGTCCGGTCCGACATCCCCGGGGAACTCCGCCTCGACCTCGGCTACGCCTACGACGGACGGACCCGGGCCTTCACGACGCCGCGCTTCGGCGGCGCGGCCCGGGACCGGGTCGCCGAGGAGGCGGTGCTCGAGGCCGCGGAGTCCGTGCAGGCCGTGCCCCGGGCCACCTGGCGCGACTCGAGCGGCCATCTGCACCTGGCGAGTCGGCTGGAGCTCAAGGGAATCGACGCGGCCCGCTTCGTCACGGACCACCTGGACCAGCTCGAGGCGGACGAACACGTCATCGTCGACGTCGAGGGTGAGCTGCCGGCCTACGAGGAGGTGACGACGGCGCCCGTCATAAGGCTGGGCGCCTCCGACGGTGAGACGACGGACTGGTTCGACCTGCGGGTGTCCGTCGAGGTGGATGGGGAGGAGGTGCCGTTCGAGCCGCTCTTCGCCGCCCTCGCCGCGGGGGAGGAGGTGATGCTCCTCGACTCCGGCGGCTGGTTCCGGCTCGACCGGCCCGAGCTCGTCCACCTGCGCGACCTCATCGTCGAGGCCCGTGAGATCGCCGACCCGCAGTCGGGTGCGCTGCGCCTCTCGCCGCACCACGTCGACCTCTGGGAGGAGCTCGTCGCGTTGGGCGTGGTGGACCTGCAGAGCGCGAGGTGGGCGGCGAACGTCGAGGCCCTGCGCTCCGCGGACGAGATGCCGCCGGCGGCCGTCCCGACAGGCCTCCGCGCCACCTTGCGGCCCTACCAGCTGGAGGGCTACCACTGGCTCGCCCGACTGTGGGACGCCCGGATCGGCGGGATCCTCGCCGACGACATGGGGCTGGGCAAGACGCTCCAGGTGATCGCCGCGCTGGCCCGGGCTGATGAGCGCGGGGAGCTCGCCGGTGGCTCCGCGCAGTGCGGGCCCATCCTCATCGTGGCTCCGACGAGTGTCGTCGGCACCTGGCTGGGCGAGTTCGCGACGTTCGCTCCGCACCTGCGGGTCGTCGCCGTGACCGAGACCAGCCGCAAGCGAGGAACGCCCGTCAGCGAGGCCATCGGCGACGCGCAGGTGGTCGTCACGTCCTACGCCGTGCTCCGCCTCGACGACGCGGGGTTCCATGCCGTCGAGTGGGGTGGGGTGGTGCTCGACGAGGCGCAGTTCGTGAAGAACCGCCAAGCCAAGACGCACGTGGCGATCCGCCGGCTCGGCGCGCCCTTCACCATCGCGGTGACCGGCACCCCCCTCGAGAACTCCCTCATGGACCTGTGGGCGCTGCTGTCACTGACCGCCCCGGGCCTCTACCCGAGGCCCGATGTGTTCACGAAGAACTACCGCAAGCCGATCGAGACGGGCGCCCGCCCCGAGTTGCTCGACCACCTGCGGCGCCGGATCCGCCCGCTCATGCTGCGCCGGACCAAGGAGCAGGTGGCGCTCGACCTGCCGCCCAAGCAGATCCAGGTCGTCCCCCTCGAGCCGCACCCGGTCCATCGCCACCTCTACGACCGGCACCTGCAACGCGAGCGGCAGCGGGTGCTGGGCCTGCTCGCCGACGCAGAGGGCAACCGGGTCGCGATCCTCGCCTCGCTGACGCGGCTGCGGCAGCTCGCCCTCGACCCTGCGCTGGTCGACGAGGCGCACCACGGCAAGGCGACTGCGGCGAAGGTCGACTTCCTCGTCGAGCAGCTCCAGGAGCTCGCCGCCGAGGGGCACCGCGCCCTCGTCTTCAGCCAGTTCACCGGTTTCCTTCGGGTGGCCGAGGGCGCGCTCCATGCGGCAGGCATCGGCACGGCCTACCTCGACGGTTCGACGACCGACCGTCCGGAGGTCATCCGGGGTTTCCGCGAGGGTGACGCCACGGCGTTCCTCATCAGCCTCAAGGCCGGAGGGTTCGGCCTGACCTTGACCGAGGCCGACTACGTGTTCGTCCTCGACCCGTGGTGGAACCCGGCCGCGGAGGCGCAGGCCATCGATCGCGCGCACCGCATCGGGCAGGACAAACCCGTCACCGTCTATCGACTCGTGTCGGCGGGCACGATCGAGGAGAAGGTCGTCGCCCTCCAGGAGCGCAAGAGAGATCTCGTCCAGCGGGTCGTCGACGAGGGCGGCGCGCTTTCGGGTGCGATCACCGCGGATGACGTCAAGGACCTCCTCGACCTCTCCTGAGTCCCGGACCCTCTCGCCGGCGCGGGCCGTTGCGTGCCGAACGCGCGATACTGCGCGCTCCCGGCACGCAGCGAGGTCCCCAGCCAGCGTGGCTGCGAGAATGCGCCCATGGAGATCGAGGAGACCCTCCTTCCGGGGGTCGGGATCCGCTACGAGATGGCCACGCGAGCCGGCCGGGCCATCGTGATCGTCGTCGAGCGGGACGGCGGCGTGCAGGTGGGCACCTACTCGGCGGATGACCCCGACCAGGCCCTCGAGTGCATCGTCCTCGACGCCGACGAGGCGCTCGCCATCGGTGAGCTGCTCGGCGCGGCGCGGATGAGCCAACGCTTCGCCGACCTGTCCCGAGAGGTGCCCGGCCTAGAGTCGGCGCGGCTGCCCGTCACGCCCGAGAGTCCCTACGGCGGGCGCTCCCTCGGCGACACGCACGCCCGGACGCGCACGGGCTGCTCCGTCGTCGCCATCGTGCGCGGTGACGAGGTGATCTCATCGCCCGGCCCGGCCGAGCCCCTCCACGTGGGTGACACCCTCGTCGCGATCGGCACGGAGCGCGGGCTGCGCACGCTGGCCGCCCTGATCGAGAACGGATGGACCGAAGAGGTGCGAGCTCTCTGCGCCGGGCCGGCGTAGGCGATGCACTCCCTGACCCTGCTCTTCGTCGAGCTCGGCGCCATCTTCGCCGGGCTCGCCGTCCTCAGCTGGGCCGCCAACCGTCTTGGTATCTCGGCCATCCCGCTCTATCTCGTCGCGGGCGTCTTCTTCGGCACCGGCGGGCTCGTCCCCCTCGATGCCGCGCTGCCCTTTGTCAGCATCGGTTCCGAGATCGGCGTCCTCCTGCTCCTGCTTACCCTGGGCCTGGAGTTCACCGCGTCCGAGCTCGTCCAGAGCCTCCGGCGTCACCGGCGTTCGGGGATCGTCGACTTCGTCCTCAACTTCCTCCCCGGCCTCGGCGCCGGGCTGCTTCTTCGCCTCCCGTTCGTCGTCGCCGTGGCCCTGGGCGGCGTCACGTGGATCTCCTCCTCGGGCCTCATCGCCCGGCTGCTCGGTGACCTCGGCCGCCTCGCCAACCGCGAGACGCCCTCGGTGCTCTCGGTCCTCGTGCTCGAGGACATCGCCATGGCGCTCTTCCTGCCGGTGCTCCTCGTCATGCTGTCGGGAGGCGGCCCCCTGCAGGCCCTCGGCGGTGCCGCCCTGGCGATGGGTGCGGTCGGTCTGGCCCTCTACGCCGCTCGCCACGCCGGGCATCGGATCGCCCGCATCCTGTCCACGAAGAACGACGAGCTGGCCCTCTTCTGGCTGCTCGGAGCCACCCTCCTCGTCGCGGGAGCCACTGAGGCCCTCGGGGCGAGCGCCGCCGTCGGAGCGTTCCTGGTCGGGATCGCCGTCCCCACCGAGGTGGCGGACCGGGCGCGCGTCCTGCTCAGCCCGCTCCGGGACCTCTTCGCCGCGGTCTTCTTCGTCAGCTTCGGCCTGTCCACCGACCCTGCGCAGATCTGG
Source organism: Intrasporangium calvum (assembly GCF_028446585.1). Taxonomy (GTDB): domain Bacteria; phylum Actinomycetota; class Actinomycetes; order Actinomycetales; family Dermatophilaceae; genus Intrasporangium; species Intrasporangium calvum_A. Next base: position 71,973 of record NZ_JAPFQL010000004.1, on the reverse strand, counting down.
CCGGTCCTGGGAGTCGCCCTCGCCCTGGCCGTCGTCACGACGCTGACGAAGGTGGCGACGGGTTGGCACGCGGCCAGGCGCGACGGCGTGCAGTTCAACGGCCGCCTCCGCGCCGGCACCGCTCTCGTGGCCCGGGGCGAGTTCTCCATCGTCATCGCCGGACTCGCCGCCACGGCGGGCAGCGACGACATCAAGCCGATCGCGACTGCGTACGTGCTCGTCCTCGCGGTCGCCGGCCCGATCCTGGCCCGCTACAGCGACAGCATTGCGGGGCGGATCCGGCCGTCCGGCCGACCCCGACGGGCCAGGACCTGACCCGCCGCTGACGGCTCCTCCACCCCGCACCCTGTCGACGCTGCGCGCGCGCGACATAGAGTGGTCGGAGCCTGCACCGCACTGCTACGAAAGGAATGACAGTGGCTTACACGCTTCCCGAGCTCGACTATGACTACGCGGCTCTCGAGCCGCACATCAGCGCTCGCATCATGGAGCTGCACCACAGCAAGCACCACAAGGCCTACGTCGACGGCGCCAACGCCGCGGTGGCCAAGCTGGAGGAGCTGCGCGAGTCGGGCGACTACGCCGCGGTCAACGGCGTCGAGAAGAACCTCGCCTTCCACCTCGGTGGGCACACCAACCACTCGGTGTTCTGGAAGAACATGAGCCCCGACGGCGGCGGCCGGCCCGAGGGTGAGGTCGCAGCGGCGATCGACGAGTACTTCGGCGGTTTCGAGAAGTTCCAGGCGCACTTCAACGCCAACGCCAACGCCATCCAGGGCTCCGGCTGGTCCATCCTCGCGTGGGACACCATCGCCGCGCGGCCGCACATCATGCAGCTGTTCGACCAGCAGGGCAACATCCCGGTCGGCCAGATCCCGCTGCTCCAGCTCGACATGTGGGAGCACGCGTTCTACCTCCAGTACGAGAACGTCAAGGCCGACTACGTCAACGCCTGGTGGAACGTCGTCAACTGGCAGGACGTCGCCGCGCGCCTCGAGCGGGCGAAGGCCACCCAGGGCCTGATCATCCCCGGCTGAGCCGGCGCAGCAGCACCGTCCAGGGCGGGCACCCCGACGTGGGTGCCCGCCCTGCGTCGTTGCCGCACAGTTCCGGGACGTTGGACTCTGGAGCCACCCACCCCGCCCCCGGTACCCGTGGAGTGAAGGGGAAGAGGTGAGGCAGATGGCAATCATTGATCGACCAGCGACAAACGCACTCCGCACGAGCCACCCGGACCCCAACGCGCCGCAGCGCACGGCTTGGCTGGCCTGGCTCTCGGTGGTCCTCCTGGTCGTCGGTCTCGGAGGGGGCTTCCTCCTGGGCCGGTCGACGGCGCCCGAGGCGGCCGCCCCGGCTCCGCCTCGGGACCTTGCCGGTGCGACGGTGACGAAGTTCCTCGCGGACTACGTGGCGGTCGTCAACAAGGGCGACAGGGCCGGCATCGCAACGTTCTACGCAACGGATGCGACGGTGACGAGCACCGTTCCGAGCGACCCGTGGGTCGTCAAGGGCAACACGGAGATCGCTTCCGCGATGGGCAGCTGGTGGGATCTCCTGGGCTTCCGGATGGAGAACGCGGGCACGCCGATCCAGAAGGGCCAGCTGGTGATGCAGTCGCATGACACGGCCTTCGGACCGTCCATGTCGGTCTTCCAGATCGTCAAGGGCAAGATCGTGAACCAGTGGATCCTTCAGGCCGCCAAGTGAGGACCGAGCCAATCCGGTCCCCGTCCTGACGGCGCCGAGGAGAAGCCCCTCCCCGGCGCCGCAGCAGATGGGACGCCACCTCAGCTCACGTGGCCCCGTAGCGGATGGTCCCGCTCCACGTGCCGGAGGTCTCGCTGTCCCACCCGGAGAGGATGCCGAGGGCTGTCCCGGTGCCCCCGCCCGTCGCGCCGGCGAACCGTCCCGTCCCCCCGGTGATCGTCCAGCTCAGGACGACGTCGCTCCGGGTCGGGTTGATCTCCGCGTCGAGCTGGAAGGTCCCCGAGTAGGTCATCCAGAGCTCGTCGCCGTCGGCGGCTGTCAGGGTGGTTGTCCCGTGGTCGAACCAGCCCTCCTGCCCGGCGGTGCAGTGGGTCATCTCAACTGTGACCCGGCCGAGGTGCGAGAACCAGGCTGTGCCGTTCTGGCTGTAGCGCCAGGTCCAGTTCGGTCCGGCTGGACAGCCGACCGGGGGCCCATAGCTGTCCGGCGCCGGGCTGGACCAGCCCTTGAACGGTCGGGTGGGTGCCTCGGCCGCCAGGGCGCTCGGCATCCCCGTCGTGAGAACGGCTGCGGCGACAGCCAGTGCCGTGAGGTGTCTGCGCATGATGTCCCTCCTCCGCTACATGGCGCGGATCGACGCTAGGACGGCGACCCCTGTCGCGACAGGGGCGAACGTCCCGATGCCGTATGCCGCTGGGCTCGCTCCCCGGGACAGCGGTGCAGTCGGATGGGTGGCTGGGTCACAATCGCGGCCATGGGGTTCACCATCAGGCCCGCGGTGCCGGACGACTTCGAGGCGGTCGGGCAGATCACGGTGCGCGCCTACCTCGGCGGCGGTCACCTGACGGAGGGATCGACGTATGTGCAGACCCTCGCCGACGCCGGTCGTCGTGCCGCAGGAGCCGAGCTCTGGGTCGCGGTCGATGATGCCCAGGGGCGGGTCCTCGGCACGGTGACGTTCGCAGCGCCGGGCACGGCCTTCCATGAGATTGCCGAGGCCGGCGAGGCAGACGTCCGGATGCTCGCCGTCGACCCGAACGCCCAGGGGCAGGGCGTCGGTGCGGCGCTCATGGTCCGTTGCGTCGAGCGGGCTCGGGAGCTCGGCCTCACGGCGATCGCCCTGTCGACCCAGCCGTCCATGCGAGCGGCGCACCGCGTCTATGAGCGGCTCGGCTTCGAGCGGGTGCCCGAGCGGGACTGGCAGCCGATGCCCGGGATCGAGCTGCTCGCCTACCGGCTGGACCTGACCTGACCCTGCGTGCCGGACGCGCGACACTTCGCGCCCCTGGCACGCATCACGTCGGCCGGGCCAGCCGTTCGACGACGCCGAGGAGCAGCGCCTCTCGCAGCTGGGACGGCAGGGCGTCGAGGAGGGCGTTGATCGGGGCCATCCGCTCGGGAAGCACCAGCCGGCCCGTGCGGTCGGCCATTCCGGCGACGGCGAGCAGCCCCGAGAAGGTCTCCTCGTCGAGGTGCTGGGGGTCAACGGAGCTCGCTGCGGCCACCAGCTCCGCACTGGGCGCTGCGGGACCGAGGGCCACGGCGGCCGTGACCGCGCCAGTCAGGTCCGAGGCGAACTCCGCCGAGGACCGGTGCGCCACCGCACTGAGGGTGAAGTGGAGGGTCGCCGGCAGGTCGCCGCAGGACATCTGGGGCTGGGCGTACCAACCCCGGGTGAGGAGCTCGTCCGAGACGGTGAAGACGTCGCAGGTCTCGTCGGCGGTGACCGCGAGGAGTGTGGCATCGGGCCGGGCCGCGAGGGAGAGCGGCGCGATGTCCGCGACCGACCGGGCCAGCTCGAGCGTGGCCCGGCGGGCCTGAGCGGCCAGGTCCGCGTAGCCGTCGAGCCCGATGTGGTGGACCACGGCCCAGGCCGCGGCGACCGGGCCGCCCGACTTCGTCGACTGCATCGTGGTGTTGAGCATCGTGTAGCCGGGCCACCGGGCCGAGGCGAACAGGTGTGGCTGGCGCAGCTCGCTCGAGGCGTGGAGCAGGAGGGAGATCCCCTTCGGGGTGTAGGCGTACTTGTGCAGGTCGACGGAGATGCTGGTGACACCGTCGACCGCGAAGGTCCACGGCTCCTGGTCCGGCTCGGCGGTGCGGAGGTGCGGGAGCACCCACCCCCCGATGCACGCGTCGACGTGGCAGCGGACCCCTGCGGCGGCCGCCGCGGCCGCGATCGGGCCGACCGGGTCGATGACGCCGTGCGCGTAGGACGGCGCCGAGGCCACCACGAGGACCGTCCGGTCGTCGATCGCGGCGGCCATCGCCTCCGGGTCGGCCCGCTTGGACTCCGGGTCGACCGGGACGAGCACCGGCTCGACACCGAAGTAGTGCGCCGCCTTGTGGAACGCCGCGTGGGCCGTGGTCGGCAGCACCATCCGCGGGGCCCGGACCTCGGGCCTGCCGTCGCGCGCCGCCAGGACCGCGAGGAGGATCGACTCCGTCCCCCCAGAGGTCGCGACCCCGACGAATCCCTCTGGGGCATCGACGAGCCGACCAGCCATGCCGACGAGGTCGTTCTCCATCTGGAGCAGGGACGGGAAGGCGGTGGGGTCGAGGCCGTTCGTCGAGGCGAAGGCGGCCAGGGCCTCACGACCGATCGCGTCGGCCTCTGCCAGCCCGGAGTCGTAGACGTAGGCGAGGGTCCGCCCACCCTGCGTGGGCAGGTCACCGGCCCGCAGCTGGGCCAGTCGGGTCCGGATCTCGTCGGCGTCCATCACGGTCCAGCGTCCTTCCGTTCGAGTGACGCGCGTGGGTGCGGCCCGGGGCCCAGCGCGTCGCCGGGGTAGGCGCGCAGGGCCAGTAGCGACAGCGCGACGAGCACCGCGGGAACGAGGGAGAAGCCCACGACGATCGCCGTCACCGCCGAGTCGGTCTGTCCGGAGGCCGATCCTGCGCTTGAGGACACGTAGCCTCCGAGAGCGAGCACAGCGGCATACAGCCCCGGCCCGAGGGCCAGCCCGAGCGTCTCCCCAGCCGTCCACACGCCCGTGTAGAGGCCGATGCGGGTCCGGGTGTCGGCGCTGCGGCTGGCCACGTCCGGGAGCATCGCCATGGGGAACATCTGGGCGCCTGCGTAGCCGACGCCGACGAGGGCGACGGCCGCATAGGTCGCGCCGTCCGGCAGGGAGCGGGCCAGGACGAGCACGAGGGCGCCACCGCCGAGGAAGAGCGACGCGACGAGGTAGCCGCGCTGCTTGCCGAGACGGGTCCCGAAGCGCTGCCAGAGGGGCGTCACGAGCAGCGCCGGGGCGACGAAGCAGACGAAGAGCAGGGTCGCCGACAGCGGCGTGCCGATCACCCAGCGCGACACGTAGTCGACCCCCGCGAGCATGGCGCCCGTCGCCAGGGCCTGGATCACGAACGTCGTCAGCAGGAGGCGGAAGGGGCGGTCCGAACGCACGACCCGCAGCTGGTCGCCGAACGACACCTCGGCCGGGGTGTCGCGCAGCGCCGGAGCCGACCGGGTGCCCCGCCACGCGCCGAGCGCCCCGACGGCGATGAGCAGCCCGACGAAGACGCCGACCGCGCGATAGCCCCACTCGGGGCCGAGCACGTCCCGGATCGCCGGAGACGCGCCGCCGCTGACGAGGATCGCGAGGGCGAGGATGGCCACCCGCCACGTCATGAGCCGCGTCCGCTCGTCGTAGTCGTCGGTCATCTCGGCCGGCATCGCGACGTAGGGCACCTGGAAGAACGCGTAGGCGGTGGCGCAAGCGAGGTAGGCGAGCGCCACCCAGGCAGCCCCGGCCCAGGCGGGCGAGGTCGGCCCGGCGAAGAGGACGACGAAGCACACCGCGAGCACGAGGCCGGCACGCACGAGAAAGGGGCGGCGCCGGCCGTCCGGGTGCCGGGACCGGTCGCTGATCCGTCCCGCGATGGGGTTGAGGATGACGTCCCAGGCCTTCGGCGCGAAGACGATGACTCCAGCGAGTCCGGCCGCGATGCCGATGTGGTCGGTCAGGTAGGGCAGGAGCAGCAGCCCCGGCACCGTGCCGAAGGCGCCCGTCGCCACGGAGCCGACGCCGTAGCCGCGGCGCACCGATGGCGCGAGCATGACCGCACCCTAGTCCTGTCGGGCGGGCCGGGGTGTGTGCCAGGTGCGCGGAACTTCGCGCCCCTGGCACGCGTCACTCGGAGCTGCAGGCGGAGCACCGGCCGAGCAACGCCGCATGGGTCGTGTCGAGCTCGAAGCCCAGTTCGTCGCGCAGCCACCGACCCGCCTCGTCCAGCACCGCGACGGGGGCGTCCTGCACCCGCCCGCAGACGGAGCACTGGACGTGCAGGTGCCCGTGAGCGTCCTGAGGCTCCACCACGGCCGGTGAGGTGTGTGCGGCGGCGAGGTGGTAGACGGTTGCGCTCCCACCGAGGTGGACGTGGGAGAGAACGCCCGCGTCCGTCAGCGAGGTCAGCGTCCGATAGACGGTGGCGCGGTGGACTGACGGCTCCCGGTCGGCAACTCGCTCGCCGATCTGCTCGGCAGACAGGTGCTCGTCGGCGCGATCGGCGGCGTCGACGACCGTCAACACCGCATTGCGGGCGGGCGTGATCCGCTCACCCAGCTCCCGCAAGCGGGCGAGGGCTGCCTCGACCCGGTCGTCGTCCACCTTCGCGTTCACCTCGCCATTATCGGGGCGCCAGGACGGTCCTGACGTCAGGCCGTGACGGGCCAAGCCGGACCCGGCGCGTGCAGGCGCTCGCACTCGACAGCTCGCCTCCTGGGTCAAGGCGGCGAGCGCCTTTGGACGGGTGCCCCGGGGAGCGAGCCCAGCGGCATACGGCACACTGCTCCTCGTGCGTGCACTCACGAAGCTGACCGCCGGCCCGGGGCTCGAGCTCGTCGACCGGCCCGAGCCCGTCTGCGGCCCGATGGACGTGAAGATCCGCGTCCTCCGTGCCGGCCTCTGCGGGACCGACCTCCACCTGCTCGACTGGGACGACTGGGCGGCCGCCACGGTGCAGCCACCGCTCGTCATCGGCCACGAGTTCTACGGCGAGGTCGTCGAGATCGGCGAGGACGTCGACCACGTCTCGGTCGGGGATCGCGCCTCCGGCGAGGGCCACATCGTCTGCGGCGTGTGCCGCAACTGCCGGGCCGGGCGGCGCCACCTGTGCATCCGCACCCAGGGCGTCGGCGTCAACCGCGACGGGGCCTTCGCCGACTACGTCGTCATCCCGGCGAGCAACGTCTGGGTGCAGCCGGCCGACCTCGACCCCGACCTCGGTGCCGCGTTCGACCCGCTCGGCAACGCGACGCACACGGCGCTCCAGTGGCCGATGGTCGGTGAGGACGTCGTCATCACCGGCGCCGGCCCCATCGGGGTCATGGCCGCGGCGATTGCCCGGCACGCCGGCGCGCGCTACGTCGTCGTGTCCGACGCCAGCGACTACCGGCTCGGTCTGGCCAAGGCGGCCGGCGCCGACCTGACGATCAACGTGACGCGCGAGTCGCTCGCCGACGCGCAACGGCAGCTCGGCATGAAGGAGGGCTTCGACATCGCCCTCGAGATGTCCGGCGCGGCGCCCGCGGTGAGCGACCTCATCACCAACATGAACCACGGCGGCCGGATCGCCCTGCTCGGCCTGCCGCACCAGTCCTACGAACTGGACTGGGGCAAGGTCATCACCCACATGCTGACCCTCAAGGGCATCTACGGCCGCGAGATGTACGACACCTGGTATGCCATGTCGCAGATGATCGCGACGTCCGAGACCTTCCGGGCTGCTGTCACGCAGGTCATCACGCACCGCTTCCCCGCCGAGCAGTGGGAGGAGGCCTTCGCCACCGCCCGGTCCGGGCAGTGCGGCAAGGTCGTCCTCGACTGGAGCTGACCGGATGACCGACCCGCGTCCTCTCGTCCTCCTGCATGGCCTGGGCCAGTCGCCGATCGTGTGGCAGGACTTCGTGTCGGCCCTGGGCGCCGGCCGGCCCATGCACGCGCCGTGGATGGCCGGTCTCCGGCCGAAGGACCCGGTCGGCTTCGACCTGGCGGCGGCCGCTGCGGGTGTCGCTCAGGAGCTCGAGCTGCAGGGGATCCGGCAGGCCGACTTCCTGGGGGTCTCCGTCGGCGGGTCGGTCGCGATGCACCTGGCCGTCGAGCGACCCGACCTCGTGGGGCGGCTCGTCCTGGCCGGCCCGCTCGTGCGGCCGTCCGCGAGTGCGCTGCGGATGCAGAAGCTCGCCCTGCGGCTCATCCCCGAGAGCAAGCTCGTCGACATGGGCGTGTCCCGCCCGCGGATGCTCGCCGTCTTCGACGCGCTGCGCACGTTCGACGGTCTCGAGATCATCAGCCGGATCGCCGCGCCCACCCTTGTCGTCGTCGGTGGGCGGGACCGGATGGGGATCGTCGCCGCCCGGCAGGTGCTCGGGGCCGTGTCCGGCGCCCGGCTGGAGACCGTCGAGGGCGGCAGCTCGTTGCTCAACGCCGACCATCCCCGAGAGCTGGCGGACCTGACCCGGGCCTTCCTCGACGAAACGGACTGACGGCGGCACCGCTGGTGTGCGGCGCCGCCGCCAGTCCGCCCTCTCAGGAAGTCTCAGGAAGTCTCAGGGTGTCTCCGGGTGGACCTGACCGCCCGGGTTCGGCTCGTCCGGGCAGGGCAGGGCCGTGCCGGGTGGGAAGGCGACGACGCCGTTCGATGCCTCCGTGACGATGGCCGGCGAGGCCGCGTTGCAGTGCGCCTGTGCCCAGGCCCTGCTGATCGGTCCGGTGACGACCGGCTCGTCGTGGGCGGGCGGCTGGATGATCTGGCCGTGGGCGCCGGCCGGCCCGGCGGCGACGAGACTCAGGGCGAGGGCGGCGAGCAGTGTGGCGCTGGCGCGGAGGGTCATGATGCGCTCCTCTCGAGGTGGAAGGTGACGTCGACGGCGTTGGCTTCGGAGAGGGCCAGGAAGATCGGGCACCGGGCGAGCCAGGCCTCCTCGAGTGCCCTGACGTTCTCGGCGGGGCTGGGGGACGTGATGGTCACGTCCATGGCGATCGAGAAGAGCCGGGGGTCCACCCCCTCGACGCCGACCAGACCGGCGAGGTCCGTGGAGCAACGGGCCTCGGCGCTGAGGTCGTCCAGGACGACCGCGAACTCCGGCGCGAGCATGTCGTTGACGAACGCCACTGCGCAGGCGGCCAACGCCCCGAGCAGGTAGGCGGTCGGGCTGGGTGCCTGGTTGCCGCCACCGACGACGGGCGGCAGGTCGACGTCCCAGTTGAACGGGCCGGACGAGACGCGGGCGCGACCGTTGGCGAGCGAGGCAGTGGCCTTCGGGGCCACCTTGCCGGAGTCGGGGTTCGCGATGAAGCCCGCCTTCGACTCGTGGATCGTGGTGGTCATGCTGTTCCTCCCTGTCATGGACCCCCGTGGGTCATCTCGACGGTAGGAGTGCGCCGGGGGCGCAGGCATCGGCGCTGGCGCGCAACCCCCGTGCAGCCAGGCCGGTCCGGTGGCGGCTGGCGCGCAGCCGTCCTCAGTGGTGGGCGAGGTAGCGAGCCACGACGGCAGTCCGGGCGGCCCGCCCCGAGACGCCGGCCTTGGCGTAGACGTTCTGGAGGTGCCGCTCGACGGTCCGGACGCTGAGCACCAGGGCCTCGGCGATCTGTGCGTTGTCGAGCCCCTGTGCGGCCAGGCCGAGGATCTCCTCCTCCCGACCGGACACCGCCAGGGCCTCCGCAGCATGGCCGTTCCCGGCCGCGGCCGAGTGCGTCGACCGCTCCGGCTCGAGGAACTCCGTCACCTCGCGCAGCCACACCGGCCAGGCCGGCTCGTCCCCGAGCAGGATGTGGTTCTTGGAGTCGAGGCACACGAGCCGCGCGTCCGGGATGCCGGCGCTGAGCCGCCGACCCCAGGCGAAGTTGGCGGCCCGGTCGTCGCGGGCATGGAGCACGAGCGTCGGAGCCCGGACCTGGCTGAGCAGTCCCGAGACGTCGACGTCCGCCCGGGCGAGGCGACTGGCCATCGCGTTCTCCGGCGAGGTCGACATGCGCTGCAGCTCGTCGAGCCAGGACATCTGCTCCTCGGTCGCGTCGGGGATGAGCACCGAGGTGAAGACCCGTCGAAAGATGGGCTCCTTGCGGGCCCAGCCGGTCTTGATGATCGCCAGCAGTGCGGTCTCGGCATCCTGGTCGTCGGACTTGGCGAAGCAGCCGCTGCCGATCGGGGCGTAGAGGATGAGGCGGCTGACCCGCTCCGGGTGCCGGGCCGCGTAGCCGATGGCCAGCGGCGCGCCCGCCGACATGCCCATCAGCGCAAACTGCTCGTGCGGCTGCTGGTCGAGCACGGTCTCGAGGTCGCGAAGGCGCGACTCGTAGCCGAAGTCGTCGACCTCCCAGTCGGACAGCCCGAAGCCGCGCTCGTCGTAGCGGATGGTCGTCGCGATGTGGCCCAGCGACTCGAGGAAGTGTCGCCACACCGGGCTCTGCCAGTCGTACTGCAGGTGGCTGAGCCAGCAGGACGCGATGACCAACGGTGGCCCGCTCCCATGCGTGGCCCACGCCAGCCGCGTCCCGTCAGCACTCCGGCAGAACCGCAGGTCCTGCGCGGGTGCCGCCCCCTCGGCGATGCTCCCCATCATCACAGGCTAGGGCGCAGCCACCACCAAATCCGGTAAATGGTCCAAACGGTTGGGCTGGGCCATGGCACGCAAGCGGGAGCCGGCCCAGCGGCATACGCTGACGTCTGTCACCCGACCCACCCGCGAAGGACACCGATGTACGGCACCGTCAAGGACGAGCTCGCAGCGACCCTGCAGGAGATCAAGGACGCCGGCCTCTACAAGAACGAGCGCGAGCTGACGTCGCCGCAGTCGGCGCACGTGACGACGCTCAAGGCCGAGGCGCTGAACTTCTGCGCCAACAACTACCTCGGGCTGGCCGACGACCCGGGCGTCGTCGAGGCGTCCAAGCGGGCCCTCGACGAGTGGGGTTTCGGGATGGCCTCGGTGCGCTTCATCTGCGGCACGCAGACGCAGCACACCGCGCTGGAGCGCAAGCTCGCCGGCTTCCTCGGGACCGAGGCGGCGATCCTCTACTCATCGTGCTTCGACGCCAACGGCGGCGTCTTCGAGGTGCTCTTCGGGGCCGAGGACGCGATCATCAGCGACGAGCTCAACCACGCGTCGATCATCGACGGGGTGCGGCTGTCCAAGGCGATGCGCTACCGCTACAAGAACGCCGACATGAGCGACCTGCGGGCGCAGCTCGTGGCCGCAGATGCCGCTGGAGCGAAGCGCAAGGTTGTCGTCACGGACGGTGTCTTCTCGATGGACGGGTCCTACGCGCCGCTCGACGAGATCTGCGACCTGGCCGACGAGTTCGGGGCCATGGTCTTCGTGGACGACTCGCACGCAGTCGGATTCGTCGGCGCCGGCGGTCGCGGGACGCCCGAGCTGTTCGGGGTCCAGGACCGCGTCGACATCATCACCGGCACGCTCGGCAAGGCGCTCGGCGGCGCCTCGGGCGGCTACGTCGCGAGCCACCAGGAGGTCGTCGACCTGCTGCGCCAGCGCTCGCGGCCCTACCTCTTCTCCAACTCCGTCGCGCCCGCCGTCGTCGCCGGGTCGATGGCCGCGCTCGACCTCATCGAGGCGTCCGGGGAGAAGCGCGACATCCTCGCGCGCAACACGGAGCTGTTCGACCGGCTCATGCGCGAGGCCGGTTTCGACGTGCTGCCGGGCACCCACCCGATCCGCCCGGTCATGTTCCCCGGCGAGGACGGCGCTCGCCGGGCCGCCGAGGTCGCCGACCACATGCTCGGGCACGGCGTCTACGTCATCGCGTTCAGCTTCCCCGTCGTCCCGCGCGGGAAGGCCCGCATCCGGGTGCAGCTCTCCGCGGCCCACTCCGAGGACGACGTCCGCGCGTGCGTCGACGCGTTCGTCGCGGCGCGCGACGCGGTGGGCTGAGGAGAAGCCATGAGCCGTATGCCGCTGGGCTCGGTCTCGCTCGCCAGGCCCAGCCGCGTCGGCGGCCTGGTCGAGCAGCTCACACCCGGCTACTTCGCGCTCGTCATGGCGAGCGGGATCATCTCGATCGGCCTGGAGCTGCGCGGCTTCCGGTGGCTCTCGGTCGCGCTCTTCGCGGTGTGCATCACCGCCTACGTCGTGCTGCTGGTGCTCAACGCCTGGCGGTTCGTCGCCTATCGACACGCGATGGTGGACGACTTCAAGAACCCGAAGCGGGCCTTCGGCTTCTTCACCTTCGTCGCCGGCACCAACGTCCTCGGCACGCGGGCCAGCATCGAGCACTGGTACACCCTCGCGGTCTGGCTGCTCGTGGTGTCCTTCGCGGTGTGGCTCGTGCTCGGCTACGTCATCCCCTGGAGCGCCGTCCTCAGCCGCTCCGAGCGGCCGGTCGTCGCGCTCGCGAACGGCACGTGGTTCATCTGGGTCGTGGCCTCCCAGTCGGTCGCGGTCTCCGCCGCCGGCCTCGAGGTCGTCTTCGCGGGGCCGCGGGCGTACCTCGCCGTCCTCGCGGTGCTGTCGTGGTCCGTCGGCGTGTTCCTCTATGCCGCGTCGGCCATCATCGTCGCGCTCCGGATCATGCTCTACGACCTGGACCCGAAGGACCTCGACCCGCCCTACTGGGTGTCGATGGGTGCGGTGGCGATCACCGTCGTGGCCGGCGCCCGCATCGTCGAGATGGAGTCGGCCCCCATGGCGGACGCGGTCCGGGGACTGGTCGCCGGGTTCTCGGTCGTGTTCTGGGCCTTCGCGACGTGGCTCATCCCCGTGCTGATCGCCGCGGGCGTGTGGCGGCACTACGTCCGCAAGGTGCCGATGACCTACGTCCCGACCCTGTGGAGCATCATCTTCCCGCTCGGCATGTACTCAGTGGCCGGGATCTACCTCGGGCGCGCCGATCACCTGCCGATCGTCGAGTGGATCGGGTCGAACTGGCTCTGGGTCGCGCTCACCGCGTGGCTCGTGGTGTTCGTCGCGATGGTCCGCAACGTCGGTGCCGCCCTGGTCCGGCGCGACCGGACGTGACGGGTCGCCCCCGGCGAGCGGGGGTCAGGCCTGCGGGATGTCGTGCAGCCAGGGACGGTTCAGGTCGAAGGAGCGCCCCGAGATCTCGTCGACCTTGACGGCGACCACGACGGACTTGGGGCTCGCCACCCACGGCCGGATCGGCAGCTGCTCCACGATGTAGGCATCCTGCCCCTCGAGGATCCGGGCGCGGCCGCGGATGATGACGCTCGTCGCCCGGTCGTCGACGATCTCGTCCACCTCGAAGGCGACGTCCGGGTTCGACGTCAGGCCGAAGAGCTTGCTGCCCTCGCTGGTGATGAAGATGATCCGGTCTTCCGGGTCGACGGCGTAGTTGATGGGCGCGATGTGCACCTCACCGACGAGATGGAACGCGAGCCGCCCGAACTCGCGCGCCCTCAGGAAGTCCCAGGACTGTTCAGGGTGCAGGACGTGGGTGGGGCCGTCGTCCTCGTACTCGTACATGTCAGTTCTCCCTCGTTGGCGGGTCCAGCTCCCGGATCACCAGGTACTACTCAGTGTAGTAGTGGCTGTGGTGAGCCACCGGTCGCGTGCGAGGTGGATCACCGGACAGCGTCGAGCTCTGCTGGTTCGAGCCTAATGAGCAGACCGGCTTGCGTGGCGCCGGGCCGCCGGTGGGATTGACTATGCCCATGGACTTCTACAGTTCCTACGCCCATGGCTTCGCCCGAGTGGCCGCCTGCACGCTGCCGGTGGCCGCTGCGGACCCGGCCCGCAACGCCGACGCCGTCATCACGCAGGCCCGCGCGTGCAGCGACGACGGGGTGGCGCTCGCGATCTTCCCGGAGCTGTGCCTGACCGGCTACGCGATCGACGACCTGCTCCTGCAGGACCCGTTGCTCGACGCAGCCGAGGAGGCCATCGCCCGGATCGTCGAGGCCTCTGCCGATCTCCTGCCCGTGCTCGTCGTCGGGGCGCCGATCGTGCTCGGGACGCGGGTCTTCAACTGCGCCGTGGTCGTTCACCGCGGAGCGATCCTCGGCGTCGCGCCGAAGGCCTACCTGCCGACCTACCGAGAGTTCTACGAGCGCCGTCACTTCGGGGCCGGCGACGACCAGCGGGGCGGGACGATCGAGGTGGCCGGCTGGAAGGTGCCGTTCGGGACGGACCTGCTCTTCCGGGCGACCGACCTCGAGGGCTTCGTCCTCGGTGTGGAGGTGTGCGAGGACATGTGGGTCCCGGTGCCCCCGAGCGCGGAGGCAGCCCTCGCCGGGGCCACGGTCCTGGTCAACATCTCCGGCTCACCCATCACGGTGGGACGGGCCGAGGACCGGCACCTGCTGTGCCGGAGCGCTTCGGCACGCTGCGTCTCGGCCTACCTCTACGCGGCGGCCGGTGAGGGCGAGTCGACGACGGACCTGTCCTGGGACGGGCAGACGATGATCTACGAGCGCGGCATGCTCCTCGCCGAGACCGAGCGGTTCCCCGACGGGCCGCGGCGGTCGGTGGCCGACATCGACCTCGACATGCTCCGCCAGGAGCGGATGCGGATGGGGACGTTCGACGACAACCGCCGCACCCTCACGGAGCGCGTCTCGGCCTTCCGGACCGTCGAGTTCGAGGTCGGCCCGCCCGGAGGCGACATCGGCCTGCGCCGGAAGGTCGACCGCTTCCCCTTCGTGCCGGACGACGAGGCCCGGCTCGCCCTCGACTGCTACGAGGCCTACAACATCCAGGTCTCCGGCCTCGAGCAGCGCCTGCGCGCCATCGGCCAGCCGCGCATCGTCATCGGCGTCTCCGGCGGACTCGACTCGACCCACGCCCTCATCGTCGCCGCCAAGGCGATGGACCGGCTCGGCCGTCCCCGCACCGACATCCTCGCCTTCACCATGCCCGGGTTCGCGACCTCGGACCACACGAAGAACAACGCCATCCGCCTCATGGAGTCCCTCGGGGTGACCTGGGAGGAGCTCGACATCCGGCCGGCCGCGACCGAGATGCTCAAGGGGATGGACCACCCCTTCGCCCGGGGCGAGGAGGTCTATGACGTGACCTTCGAGAACGTCCAGGCCGGCATGCGGACCGACTTCCTCTTCCGGATCGCGAACCAGCGCGGCGGCATCGTCCTCGGCACCGGCGACCTGTCCGAGCTGGCCCTCGGCTGGTGCACCTACGGCGTCGGTGACCAGATGTCGCACTACGGCGTCAACGCGGGGGTCCCGAAGACGCTGATGCAGCACCTGATCCGCTGGGTCGTCTCCTCCGGACAGTTCGAGGAGCACGTCAACGCGACGCTGCTCTCGATCCTCGCGACCGAGATCACGCCCGAGCTGATCCCGGCCAAGGAGGGCGAGAAGCCACAGTCGACGCAGGCGCAGATCGGGCCCTACTCGCTCCAGGACTTCAACCTCTACCACGTCCTGCGGTGGGGCTACCGGCCCTCGAAGATCGCCTTCCTCTCCTGGCACGCCTGGCACGACGCCGAGGCCGGGGACTGGCCGGCCGGCTACCCCGACGCAGAGCGCGCTGCCCATGACCTGCCGACCGTGCGGCGGTGGCTCGAGGTCTTCCTCCGGCGCTTCTTCGCCAACCAGTTCAAGCGGTCGGCGCTGCCCAACGGCCCCAAGGTCGTGGCCGGCGGGTCGCTCTCGCCCCGCGGCGACTGGCGGATGCCGTCCGATGTGTCAGGCGCAGCCTGGTTGGACGAGCTCGACGCCAACGTTCCCGACGCCTGATGAGCGGTGGGTTGCTACGGTCGGGCTATGACTGAGCACCACGACGAGTCCGACATCGCCCAGCGCGCCGAGCTGCTGCCGGAGGAGCAGGCCGCCGGAAGTGATGACCCCGAGATGCAGGCCGAGGCGATCCTCGACGAGTCGGCCGAGCGCACCGAGCGCCCCGAGGAGACGCGCAGGGAGTCGACGCAGACTCCCGACTGAGCTCAGCCGAGAACCTGCCGCAGCAGCGTCACGAGCGCGTCGAGCTGGACCGAGTCGGTGTCCGCGACCTCGACGTCGCTGCCGTCGAGGGCCCGGGCCGCCAGGCCCTGCTTGGCGTCGATGAGCTCCGAGATCCGCGCGTCCACCGTGCCCGCGGCGAGGATCCGCCACGCCGTCACCGGCTCGTCCTGACCGATCCGGTGCACGCGGTCGATCGCCTGCTGCTGCTCTGCGGCGGTCCACGAGAGCTCGGCGAGCACGACGTTGGACGACGCGTGGAGGTTGACCCCCACGCCGGCCGCGAGCAACGAGCACACCGCGACGGAGACCTCGGGGTCCTTCTGGAAGGCGTCGACCGCCTCCTGCCGCTGCTTGGCGGACTGGTCGCCGCGGACGGAGACCGTCCGTAGTCCCGCATCGGCCAGGATCTGCTCGGCCTTGTCCATGACGTCGATGTGCTTCGCGAAGAACACCACCTTGCCGACCGAGTGCGACAGCTGGGCCGCGTAGTCCGCGGCCAGCGCGGCCTTGGCCTGACCGATGCGCCGCACCAGCGTGAAGACGTTCTCGCCGGTGCCCTCGCCGGACGGTGCCTTGAGCTCCGCCAGCGCGACGCGGCGCATCAGCGCCTCGTCCGGCTGGCCGTCGACCTCATGACCATGGCCCTCGGCCAGCTGGGCGCGATAACGACGGGCGAGGCGTTCACCGAGGGCCCGCTCGGCCCGCTCGATGGAACGGCTGGCGTCCTCGTCGAGCTCGACGGTGATGTCGGCGATCCGCTTGTCCGGCAGGTCGCTCGCCACGTCGACCTTGCGGCGCCGGACGATGCCCATGTCGATGACGGCCCGCCGCGCCTCGGGGTAGAACGCCCGGTCCATCGGGGTGAAGCCGGTCTCGTCGAGGCGGCGGACGATGTCGGCGACCGGCTTGCCGTCCTTGATCCACCCGAGGAAGCGCCAGATGGCGTCGAAGTCCTTGACGTCGTTGATGAGCGGCGTGCCGGTGAGCGCCATGAGGAGCGGGTTGCCGCCCGGGGTGGTGGCCCGGAGCCGGTCGGCCAGCGCGAGCACCTGCTGGGACCGCTGCGACTGGAGGTTCTTGATGAAGTGGGCCTCGTCGACGACCATCGACCGGAACCCGAACGTCGAGAGCCAGCGGAAGTGCCGGTCGAGGATCGCGTAGTTGACCACGAAGACATCGGCGAAGGCGTCGACGTCCTCTCCGTCACCGTGGATCACGGTGACCCGGCGCTGGGGCGTCCAGCGCTCCACCTCGCGGGCCCAGTTGATCTTCACGACGTTGGGGACGACGGCGAGCATCGGGTAGGCATCGGCGACGGAGGCCGCCATCACCGACTGCGCCGTCTTGCCGAGACCCGGCTCGTCGGCCAGCAGGAAGGTCCGGTGGCCCTGCTGCACGGCCTGGAGGAAGCGCGACTGGTGCACCATGAGCTCGGACCCGGGCGGCGAGAACCGGTCGATGCGCGGCTTCGGGGGCAGCTCCATCGTCGCTGCCTCTCCGCCGGAGCCCTGCTCGAAGGCGCGGTAGAGCGGACCGAGCAGCTCCCAGCCGCTCAGCCGGCCGACGTAGTCCTGGCGGTGGGCCGCCGAGAGGTCCGGAGCGAGGAAGGGGTTGGACCGGACGCGGGCCGGCACGGACTGCGGGGTCACCTGCTTGGCCGCGAGCTCGGGCGGGATCGCCGACTCGACCGGCTCGGGGCGGGTGATGACGAGATCCTCAGGGGCCAGCTCGGCGCCCGACTCGAGCAGCCAGTCGCGGCGCATCTGCTGGGCGGCCGGGCCCGGCTTGGCCGCGGGATCGAGCAGGGCGAGCAGACTGGTGTCCCGCGCCGCGATCTGGGCCAGGATGCCGGCGATGCCGTCGAGGCGCTTGAGGAGATCCGCGCGCTGGCCCCCCGGGATGGTCGCGTCGTCCTTGACCCGAGCCCGCTCCGCTCGCATCAGGAGCGCGACGACCTGGAACTTCGTCCGGTTCGTCGGGGTGGCGCGGCCCTTGGACGTGACTCGGGCCTCCACCTCGCGCACCCGACGGGCGAGGATGGGGATGATCGGGGCCGGGTCGTTCTCGCGCTGGCCCGTTCGAGGGCTCGCGGCGGACCGGTGGCGGACTCGCGTGGGCATCTTCCTCCTGGTGATGCGATGTGCCTGCCGTTCCCACGCAGCACCCCCGCCGAGGGGGGTCACACCGAAGGTCCGGCTCTCGGGTGGTCTTGGCCATCCCATGGTCCACACGTGCGTCGAGGTCAACCCCAGCGAATGCCGGTCGGGCCGAGTGGCCGGGAATCCGGGCTGACGTCCACGCCCTCTGGACAGGCCGAGTTTACCGCACGCCTGCTCAGGTGAGGGTGGTGCCGACCAAAGCGCCGATCAGGTAGGTCACGCCCATGGCCACCAGGCCGCCGGAGACGGTGCGCGCCATGGGGCGGAGCCGCGGGCTGTGGCCGAGGCGAGCCCCGAGCCAGCCCGTCAGCGCGAGGGCCAGCGCGACGCTGACGACGGTGACCCAGGTGCGCAGCGACGCCGGGCTGAAGGTGATCGTGACCATCGGCAGCAGGGCGCCGACGGTGAAGGCGGCCATCGAGGCCCAGGCCGCGTGCCAGGGATTGGTCAGCTCGTCCGGGTCGATGCCGAGCTCGACCTCGGCGTGGGCGGCCAGGGCGTCGTGGGCGGTCAGCTCCCGGGCGACCTCCTCGGCGAGCGGGCGGCTGATCCCCTTCGCCTCGTAGAGCTGGGTCAGCTCCTCGAGCTCGCCGTCGGGGTCGGTCCGCAGCTCGTGCCGCTCGAGGTGGAGCAGGGCCCGCTCCGAGTCGCGCTGCGTGCTCACTGACACGTACTCCCCGGCCGCCATCGAGATCGCGCCGGCCACCAGCGCGGCCAGGCCGGCGATCATGATCGCGGCCTTGTCGCTCGTCGCGCCGGCGACACCGACGACGACCCCGGCCGTGGAGACGATCCCGTCGTTGGCGCCGAGAACGGCCGCGCGCAGCCAGTTCAGTCGGGTCCCCATGGAGTCCTCGTGCGGTTCGATGCGGTCGCCGTCAGCAGTGGTCACGCCCTGATCCTGACACCAACCAAGGAGCAGGCGGGACAGCAACCTCACAGATTTCACACAGGGAAGTACTGGTCAAGGCACAGGGGTGACGAGTTGCATGGAGCCATGACCAGTCAGGGCAAGATGTCGGCTGCCAAGCTCCAGCGCCTCGACGGGTCGCCCGTGCGCGTTCTCGTCGTCGACGACGAGCCGAACCTCACCGAGCTGCTCGGCATGGCGTTGCGCTACGAAGGTTGGGAGGTCCGCGCGGCGGCGACCGGCATGGAGGCCGTCCGGGCGGCCCGCGAGTTCGACCCCGACGCAGTGGTGCTCGACATGATGCTCCCGGACTTCGACGGGCTCGAGGTCCTGCGCCGGATGCGGGCGGACAACCCGAACGTGCCGGTGCTCTTCCTCACGGCGAAGGACGCAGTCGAGGACCGGGTCTCGGGGCTGACCGCCGGCGGCGACGACTACGTGACCAAGCCGTTCTCGCTGGAGGAGGTCGTCGCCCGGGTGCGCGCGTTGATGCGGCGGACGACGATGGCCGTCACCTCCACCGACTCCGTCCTCGTCGTCGGGGACCTGACCCTCGACGAGGACAGCCACGAGGTCTACCGCGGCGATGAGGAGATCCACCTGACGGCCACGGAGTTCGAGCTGCTGCGCTACCTCATGCGCAACCCGCGTCGCGTCCTGTCGAAGGCCCAGATCCTCGACCGCGTCTGGAACTACGACTTCGGCGGCCAGGCGAACGTCGTCGAGCTCTACATCTCCTACCTCCGCAAGAAGATCGACGCCGGACGCGACCCGATGATCCACACCATGCGAGGGGCCGGCTATGTCCTCAGGCCAGCCGTCTGAGCGCGTGCGAGCTGCGCTCCGTCGGGCCCGCTCCCGGGTCCGGCCGCTGTCGACATGGACCCTCCGGGCCAAGCTGATGGCCGCGATCCTGTCCCTCTTCACCGTGCTCAGCCTGGCCACCGCGGCGTTCACGATCGCCTCCCTCAGCCAGCACCTCGTCGCGCAGGTCGACGACCAGCTCCGCGCCTCAGCGCACGGAGGCCGGATGATGGACAACCAGATGCGGCGCGGGGGCCCCGGCACGGACAGCCTCATCGCGAACTTCAGCTCCGGCTCGGCGATCGGCTGGGTCCTCTCATCCGACCGCGACATCAAGCTGGGCGGCACGGCGCTCGAGACCATCAGTGCCGCAGACCTCGGCACGGCCCCGGAGACCGTCGACCTCGGCGGCGACCTCGGGCGATTCCGCATGGTGGCTCAGGAGGCCAGCGTTCGGAACGGCAACGAGCTCTTCCCCGTCACCGTGGTGCTGGGCCTGTCGATGGCACCGACCGACGCCACGATCGCGCGGATGGTGTTCATCGCCGCGTCGAGCGTCGCCGCAGGGGTGCTCCTCGTCGGAGGTCTCGGCACGTGGATCGTCCGGCGGAGCCTCGAGCCCCTCCGCCGGGTCGCCGACACGGCGACCCGCGTCTCGCAGATGCCCCTGCACCAGGGCCAGGTAGAGCTCCTCGAGCGGGTCGCCCCCGAGGACACCGACACCCGCACCGAGGTCGGGCAGGTGGGGGCCGCGTTCAACGAGATGCTCGACCATGTCGACGAGGCCCTCAACGCCCGGCACCGGAGCGAGCAACGCGTGCGCCAGTTCGTGGCCGACGCCTCGCACGAGCTGCGCACCCCCCTCGCGTCGATCAAGGGTTATGCCGAGCTCTCGAGACGGGAACCGGAGCCGCTGCCCGAGTCGGTCAGCCACGCGATGGGCCGGATCGAGTCCGAGGCCGGGCGGATGGGATCACTCGTCGAGGACCTGCTCCTGCTCGCGCGCCTGGATGCAGGGCGCCCCCTCGCGTCAGAGCCGGTCGACCTGTCGGTGCTCGTCGTCAACGCCGTCAGTGACGCCCACGCCGCCGCGCCGGACCACCGGTGGGACCTCGACCTTCCCCCGGACCCCGTCGAGGTCCGCGGCGACCCGGCCCGGCTCCACCAGGTCATCGCGAACCTCCTCGCCAACGCGCGGACCCACACTCCGGCCGGCACGCGGGTGACGACGTCGGTGCAGCCCGAGGGCGACCGGGTCCGGATCTCCGTCCACGACGACGGGCCGGGCGTGCCGAGCGACCTGCAGCCGAACGTGTTCGAGCGGTTCGCCCGTGGCGACAACGCCCGCAACCGGGCCGGCGGCAGCACCGGCCTCGGCCTCTCCATCGTGGCCGCAGTGACCAGAGCCCACGGCGGGCAGGTCGAGCTGTCGAGCCGCCCCGGCGACACGACCTTCGCCTTCGTGCTGCCGACCTCCTGACCCGGCCGGAGCGGGCGGCAGCCTGCCGCGGGAGCGAGCCCAGCGGCATACGGCAGGGGGTCAGTCGCGGTCCTCCGGGGCGGCACACGGCTCCCACCACGCGTCGGAGGCCGGCGCGCCCGCGCCGCCGTCCCCCAGGGCGATCCGGGTGCCCGGGCGGGGAGACAGGAGCGTGACCGCGTGCTCGTCGGCGCAGCGGCGGGCCCAGCGGATCGGTTCGCTCCACCAGTGCATCGCCAGGTTGAAGGTCGCCCAGTGCACCGGCAGCAGCACCGAGCCGGCGGCGTCGCCCCGGTTGACGTCGAGGTGCGCGGCGACGGCCTGGGCGGGATCGAGGTGGATGTCCGGCCAGTGGTCGCTGTAGGCCCCGATCGGCACGAGCGTCAGGTCGAAGGGCCCGAGGTCACGGCCGATGTCCTCGAAACGATGAGATGGGCCCGAGTCCCCGGCGAACCAGACCGCGTGGCGCGGGCCGCGCAGGGCCCAGCCGGCCCACAGGGTCTGGTTGCGGACGAACCCCCGGCCGGAGAAGTGCCGAGCCTCCGTGCACGTGAGGGTGACCTCGCCGATGGTGGTCTCCTCGCGCCAGTCGAGCGCCGTGACCCGTGCGGCGGGAACGCCCCACGTCTCGAGGTGCAGGTCCACTCCCAGGGGCACGACGTAGTGGGGCCGGTGGGTGCGCTCCAGCTCGCGGATCGTCGGCTCGTCGAGGTGGTCGTAGTGGTCGTGGCTGATGACGACGGCGTCGAGCGGCGGCAGGTCGTCGACGCGGCAGGGCGGCGGGTGCAACCGGCGTGGCCCGACCATCCCGGACGGCGAGACCCGGTCGCCGAAGACCGGGTCGAGCAGGAACCGGTGACCGTCGAGCTCGACGAGGCTGGACGCGTGCCCGAGCCAGGTCACCGCGAGGTCCTCGGCCTGGTCGGGCCACACCGGACGAACGACGGGGATCGAGCCGGCCGGCCGGCCCCGGCCCCGGGCCTGGTAGGCGGCCACCGCCGGATGGGGGAGGCCCTCCCCCTCGGGAGCCGCGACCCAGTTGGTGGGCTCGTGCGACCGGAACTGCCCGTCACGGTAGTTCGGCGACCCGGCCGCGCGGCTGCGCATCGCCGCGGGCAGCGCCCCGAGGCTACGCAGCAGCGGCACCCGGCTCTTGACCGCTGAGCGCCAGGACGTCCGCTCAGTCACGGTCGTCCTGCGCCGAGCACTGGTCCCACCACGGATCGGCGAACTTCGCGGCGACCACCTCGGGCTCAGCCTCGGTGAGGTCGACTCGGTCGCCGAGACGCGGCGACACGACCGGCACCCCGGCCTCCGCGGCGGCTCGTCTCAGCCGGCGCATCGGCTCGGCCCACCAGTGCATCGCGAGGTTGAACGTCGCCCAGTGCACCGGGAAGAGCACCGACCTCCGCGCAGCGGTCTCAGCGCGGCGCTCGGTCGCGGTGACCTCTCCCTCCTCGTGGGTGCCGCCCGGGGTGTCGATCCGCTGGTCTCCTGCGATGAACGCGTCCGCCACTCCCATGTCGTCGGCCGTCACCGCGGCGTAGTCGCTGCCGATCCGGTTGACGTCACGGTGCGCGGCGACCGTCTGCTCCGGCTCGAGGTGGAGGTCCGGCCAGAAGGGGTCGTAGGCCCCGATGGGCAGCAGGGTGACGTCGAACGGGCCGAGGTCGGCGCCGATGTGGGCGAAGCGCTTGGACGTCCCGGAGTCCCCGGAGTAGTAGGCGCTGTGGCGGGGGCCGTGCACAGCCCATCCCGCCCACAGGGTCTGGCTGTCGACCAGCCCGCGCCCCGAGTTGTGGCGCGCCTCGGTGCAGGTCAGGCGCACCCCCGCCACCTCGGTGCTCTCGCGCCAGTCGAGCGCCGTGATCCGTTCGGCCGGGACGCGCCAGGCCCGCAGGTGGAAGTCGACACCGAGCGGCACGACGTAGTGCGGCCGGTGCGTGCGCTCGAGGGTGGCGATCGAGGGAGTGTCGAGATGGTCGTAGTGGTCGTGCGAGATGAGGACGACGTCGACGCCCGGAATGTCCTCGATCGAGCCCGGGACCGGATGGAGCCGGCGCGGGCCGAACCGTTCCGACGGCGAGACCCGCTCCCCGAAGACGGGGTCGATGAGGATGCGCACCCCGTCGAGTTCCAGGAGTGTCGTCGCGTGGCCGTACCACGTGACTGCGAGGTCACCCGCCTCGTGGGGCAGCTGGGGGACGACCCGCGGGACCGCGCCGACAGGGCGTCCCCGACCGTGCACCCGGATGGCCGCCAGGAGGGCGCTGGTCTGGGCGCGCAGGCGGGGTCGGAGCGAGGGCTCGTCGGCCTCGAAGCGGCGGTTGCGGAAGTTCGGTGATTCTCGCACGGCCCCGACGATCTCCGTCGGCGACGCCCCGAGGCGATAGGCGACCTGGAGGAGCTCGCGGGCGTGGGCTCGGCTGGACACGCGGGCGACGACGCGCGAGAGGGCGCGAGCGGAGCGGCGGTCCGACGTGGCGAGGCTGCGCATGTCACTCCTTGGGTCGGAGCCGCGCACATGCGCGGTCGGCACCATTGTGTGCTCTCCGGGGTCCCGGTGCCGAGATAAGGTGCGCACGGGCACGGGCGACGTCACGCTCGCGGTGTCCGGCTCGGCCGGCCCCTGAGCCCCTGACTGCCAACGCGCGGCCTCACCCCTCACAATCAAGGGGTGTACGTCCCTCACTTCAACGTCATGGATGACGAGGCCATCGCGCCGTTCCTCGAGGCGCACCCCGCCGGCCATCTCGTCACCGTCGGCCCGGACGGCGCCCCCGACGTGACGCTCCTGCCGCTGGTCGTCGACGAGGGCCGCGTGCTGGCCCACTTCGCGCGGGCCAATGAGCACTGGCGTCGGATCGCCGCCGGAGCGCCGGGCATCGTCGTCGTCACGGCGGCCGACGCCTACATCTCGCCGAGCTGGTACCCGTCCAAGGCGGAGCACGGGCGGACCGTGCCGACGTGGAACTACAGCGAGGTCCAGCTCACCGGCCCGGTGACCGTGCACGACGACGTCGAGTTCGTCCGCGACGTCGTCACTCGGCTCACCCACCGCCACGAGGACCACCGCGCGGAGCCGTGGGCGGTCACCGACGCCCCGGAGCGCTATGTCGACGGCCAGCTCAAGGCCGTGGTGGGCGTCGAGCTGCGGATCGAGTCCGTCTCCGCCAAGGCGAAGCTCAGCCAGAACCGCTCCGACGCCGACCGGGAGGGTGCCATCGCCGGTCTCGAGGCCGAGCCCGCTCCGGCGGCGCACGACGTCGCCCGCGCGATGCGAGCGGTCCTCGGGGACTGAGTCCAGCGGCATACGGAACATGTCGTATGCCGCTGAGCTGGGTCCGCGCCCCGGCCCCCTCCGCGCCCTGCCGCCACCCGGATCGTCGGCGGGCCCCCCTATCTTCGGACCATGACGGTGGTTGGCGCTGACGGACTGGCGCGCCCTGCGTGGGCGTCGGTCAACCCGCTCCTGATGGAGTACTACGACACGGAGTGGGGGATGCCGGTCCGCGACGAGCAGGGCCTCTATGAGCGGATCTGCCTCGAGGGCTTCCAGGCCGGGCTGTCCTGGGCGACGATCCTGCGCAAGCGGCCGAGCTTCCGGGCGGCCTTCGCCGACTTCGACCCGGATGTCGTGGCGGGCTTCGGCCCAGGGGACGTCGAACGCCTCATGCAGGACGCCGGGATCGTGCGCAACCGCATGAAGATCAACGCGACGATCCAGAACGCCCGGGCCACCGTGGCCCTCCGTGCGGACGGTGGGCTGGTCGACTTCGTGTGGGGGTTTCAGCCGGCTGAGACGCCGCGGCCGCGGGAGCAGCCGGACGTGCCGACGATCTCCGACGAGTCCAAGGCGCTCTCACGGGCCCTGCGCAAGAAGGGGTTTGCGTTCGTCGGGCCGACGACGATGTTTGCCCTGATGGAGGCCGTCGGGATCATCGACACGCACCTGCTGACGAGCCACCGGCGCGGCGCGTCCGGGGTGTGGCCGGGCTAGCGGCGGGTCAGAGGTAGTCCTCGTAGGCGACGAGGTCGAGGACGCCGTTGCCGGACAGCCCGATCACGATCGTCTCGTCCGTCGTTGCGGCACGGGCGTGCGCCATGGCCGCCGCGACCGCGTGAGTGGACTCGGGCGCCGGGATGATGCCCTCCGCTCGGGCGAACTCGATGCCCGCGCGGAAGGCGTCGTCCTGCTCGATCGCGGTCGCCGACAGCAGGCCGAGCTCGAGCGCGTGCGACACCATCGGCGCCATGCCGTGGTAGCGCAGCCCGCCCGCGTGGATGGGCGGGGGCACGAAGTCCTTGCCGAGCGTGTGCATCTTGAGCAGCGGGGTCAGGCCGGCGACATCCCCATGGTCGTAGCGGTACTCACCCTGGGTGAGGGACGGGCACGCCGCCGGTTCGCAGGCGACGACCCTGGTGGTCGCCCCGTCGCGCAGGTTGCGGCCGATGAAGGGGAAGGTCAGGCCGGCGAGGTTGGACCCGCCGCCCGCGCAGCCGAAGACGATGTCGGCGCTCTCCCCGATGGAGTCGAGCTGCTCGAGCGCCTCGATGCCGATGACGCTCTGGTGGAGCAGGACGTGGTTGAGGACACTGCCCAGGGCGTAGTGGGCCTCCGGGTCCTGGGCGGCGACCTCGACCGCCTCGGAGATCGCCATGCCGAGGGAGCCGGTGGTGTCGGGGTCGGCCGCGAGGATCGCCCGGCCGGACTCGGTGAGGTCGGACGGGGACGGGTGGCAGACGCCGCCGTAGGTCTCCATCTGGAAGCGGCGGTAGGGCTTGGAGTCGTAGGAGGCTCGGACCTGCCAGACCTCGCACTCGAGGCCGAGGAGCGAGCAGGCGAGGGACAGGGACGCGCCCCACTGGCCCGCCCCGGTCTCGGTCGTCAGCTTCCGGGTGCCCTCGACGGCGTTGTAGTACGCCTGCGCGACCGCGGTGTTGGGCTTGTGCGACCCAGCCGGGCTGACGCCCTCGTACTTGTAGTAGATCCTCGCCGGGGTGCCCAGCGCGCGCTCGAGCCGGTCGGCGCGGATCAGGGGCGAGGGACGCCAGCGGCCGTAGATCTCGCGGACCGTCTGCGGAATCTCGACCCAGCGCTCCGTCGACACCTCCTGCTCGATGAGGGCCATCGGGAACAGCGGCGCCAGGTCCTCCGGGCCGAGCGGCTCGCGGGTGCCCGGGTGCAGCGCCGGCGGGCACGGCTCGGGCAGATCGGCGGCGAGGTTGTACCAGTGCGTCGGCACCGAGGACGGGACGGCGGTGCCCGTGGGCTCGGTGAGCGGCTGGCTGGCTGCGATCTCGGTCATGGGGCCTCCTCTGAGCGACACAGGGAGGCTATCCGGGGGTCCCGCTTGGGGGGACCCCCGTATCACCAGTCGAGGCGGACGTCACTACGGCACTGCTCAGTCTCGCTGAGCAGTGCCGTAGTCGTGTTTGGAGATCGAGGCCGTATGCCGCCAGAGCGGCGGGTCAGCCGCGGGCCGCGTGCTCCGCGGCCTGGCGCTCCGACCAGATCCGGTCGGCCCGGTCGATGCTGGCGCGGCTCGACAGGTCGACGCCGGCTGCGGCGGCCGCTGCCTTGGCCCGCGGCGTCGTCAGATCGGGTGCGACGAACTCCTCCGGCTCGATCGTCCGGTCGACGCTCGTGAACCGCCGGGCGTCGGCCTCGATGGTGGCCGCGGACAGCCGGGCGGCCCCGCTGGAGGTCACCGTGACGCCGAAGACGGGCTTGGTCACGTAGGCGTAGCCGTCCCGGTGTCCGGCGATGTTGGGGTGGTAGCTCTCCGAGATCGGGTTGGACAGTCCGTTGATCCACTCGGTCGGGTCACACACGGCGTGGCCGAGGAAGCGGGACGTGGGGTTGACGAAGCTGAACCCCTTGGCCGCCGCCTGGGTGGACGTCCGGGAGTTGAGCAGGTCCGCGGTGTAGTTGAGCCGGGACATCTCCGACGAGGAGAACCACGTCAGCAGGTTGCAGTCCGTGCCGTTGAAGATGCGCGGGTAGCCGACGACGATGACCTTCGCGTTGGGCGCCTTGGTGCGGATCGAGGCGTAGAGCGTCGAGAGCCGCCCGGGCAGGACGTTGTTGATGATGTACTGAGCGTTGTCGATCGCCCCGTTGCAGTTGCTCATCCAGGCGGGCATCGCGCACTCGGTGAGGACGTCGGCGAAGCCTGCGTCATTGCCGCCGACCGAGATCGTGACGAAGCGCGTGGTGCTCGAGAGCGCGGACAGCTGCGTGTTGGTGACGTCGGCGACGTTGGCCCCCGAGCAGGCCCGGAACGTCAGCGTCAGGTTGAGCGCAGCGGCGTCGAGCGAGGGGTAGGCGTAGACGGAGCGTTGGCAGCTCGTCCCGTCGTTGATGTAGGTGCGGGTGCCGGTGCCGGACGAGTAGGAGTCGCCGAGAGCGACGTAGCTCTCGCCGGCCGCTTGCGCGGGGACGGCGAGGGCCATGACCAGTCCGGTGACGAGCCCGGCGGCCAGGGTGAGGACGGCCGCCACCCGGCGGCGAGGGGTATAGCTCTTCACTGCGCTCTCCTTGGGGGTGTCAACTGCGCTGTCAACCAGAGGCACTGCAAGAACCGGCGCCCCCTGACTCGGGTCGCCATTACCGACGGTAAGGCTGACTGGCGCGAGCTGCCACCGGAAACGACCGGCCGCGCTCTACGCTGGCCGCATGGGATTCCCGGAGAACGTCCTCGCCCAGGGCGAGCGGGTCGAGCGCAGCATCCACCCGCACTGGCTCACCGTGGTCGGACCGATGCTCTTCGGTCTCGTGCTCGTGGCCGGAGCCGCCTTCGCCGTCGTCGCGACGCCGGACGACTCGCAGGGCAACATCGTGCAGTGGGTCCTCGTCGGACTGGCCGTGCTGATCGCCGTCCCCACGGTGCTCGTGCCGTTCCTCCGGTGGCGCACGACGCACTACGTCGTGACGTCGCACCGCGTCATGGTGCGCCGCGGCATCCTGCGCAAGTCGGGCAAGGACATCACCCTGTCCAAGATCACCGACGTCTCCTTCGAGCAGTCCCTCCTCGACCGGATCATCAACTCGGGGTCGCTCCGCATCGAGTCGGCCGGCGACAGCCCCGACGAGCAGCTGCGCAACATTCCGCACAGCAACCACGTCCAGCAGCTGATCAACCGGCTCATCGACGAGGACGACACGCGCCGCCGCATGGTGGCCTCGGGCCGGGCCGCGCACGGACGGCCGGGTTACGAGCCGGCTGAGGACGACGACGAAGTCGGCCGTATGCCGCTGGGCTCGGAACGGCGCCGACGTGACCGTCCGCCGTTGGCTGAGGAATGACTCTCGGTTCGAGGTATCGCTCGACTCCCTGTCGTCGATCCCTACCTCGAACGGGGGTTTCAGCCCGTGAGCAAAGAGGTCACGTAGAGGTGCCGGTCTGCACGGGACTGCTGCGGATCAGGCTCCTGCGAGCTGCTGCTCGAGCTCGAGGACTCTGGGGAAGAGCACGTTGTTCTCCTTGTGGATGTGCTCGTGCAGGTCGAGCTCCATCTCCTCGAGGCCCTTGAGCATCGCTCGGTAGGAGTTGCAGGCGTCGTCCGGTGCGGCGTAGCCGTCCGTCAGGGTGCGGATCTCCTTGAACAGCCGGCCGACGACCTCGTGCTCGGCCCGCAGCTCGTCGATCGGCTCGGCGAACGAGCCGAACGCGGTGATGGCGCCGGACTTCTCGAACCGGGCGATGGCCGGGAAGATGACCCGCTCCTCCGTGGTCATGTGCGGATCAAGGGCCGCGACGGCCTCCGTGTAGGCGGCCTGCACCCGAGCGAGCTCGGGGTGACGGTCACCGTGCACCCCGTGGACCTTGTCGACGAGCGCCTGCAGCCGCGGCATCTCCTCCCACATGTAGGCGTGGTGGGTGTCGACGATGTCGTGGGCGAGGACCGCATTGCCGCGCCCGGACTGGTCGGCGCCGGCCGCCACCGTTGCGCGGTCCGGCAGATCCAGGGCCCGGACGAGCTCGTCGAGGTCAAGGCCCGCATCGCTCGTCGCCTCGGTGAGGGACCGCTGACCGTTGCAGCAGTAGTCGATCCCGAACTGCTCGAGGATACGGGAGCGGCGTGGGTCCTCGGTGACGAGGTCACCCAACGTGGCGCTGGTGTCTACCTGCATGGACCTGATGCTACGACGACGCGTCGGAGACCCGTGCGGCGTGCTCGGCGTCGCTCTTGAGGATGCAGAACTCGTTGCCCTCCGGGTCGGCCATCACGTACCACCCCGTGCCGGGTCCGTGGAGGCCGCGGCGGTCCGCGACGAGGGCACTCCTGGTGCCCGGGCTCGTTGGGGTCGCCGGGGATGTCCTCGTAGCCGAGGACCTGTCTCCACCACTCGGAGAGCTCGAAGGCATTGCCGCAGTCGATCGACGTGTGTGAGATGCGTGAGGTCATGAATCGCAACCCTGCTCCTGCCACATCGGAAGTGTCGACCGGATATCTCTTGAACGGTGGACTCGCAGCGTGGACTGCGTCACGCACCCTCCCGGCAATTGCTTGGACGTCCTACAGTTTTTCGCATGACCGCACCCGACACCGCCACGCAGACCGTGACCGCGAGGTACCGTGCCGCCCGTGACCAGCTCGTCGAGCTCCGTGAGGACTACGAGCGGGCCCGCTCCGAGTTCGCGTTCCCCGACGTGGGCGAGCGCTGGAACTGGGCCATCGACTGGTTCGACGCCATCGCGCGAGGCAACGACAAGCCGGCACTGACCATCGTCGAGCAGGACGAGTCGGTGCGGACGGTCAGCTTCGACGAGATGGCCCGTCGCTCCGACCAGGTCGCCGCGTGGCTCAAGGGACTCGGCATCAGCAGCGGCGACTCGGTGATCCTCATGCTCGGCAACCAGCTGGAGCTGTGGGAGTCGATGCTCGGCGTCATGAAGCTCGGCGCCGTCATCATGCCCACCACCGTCGCAGTCGGTCCCGGCGACCTCGTCGACCGGATGGAGCGAGGTGCCGCCCGGGCGGTCATCACGAACGCGACCGAGTGCCACAAGTTCGACGACGTGCCGGGTGACTATGTCCGCATCGCCGTCGGCGCCGATCCGGCCAACCCGACCGGAGCGGCAGGTCAGGCGGCCTGGGAACCGTACTCAGCGGCATACGACGTGGTGGCCGAGCCGGCCGAGCACCCGGGGACCGGTCCCGACGACCGGCTCCTCCTCTACTTCACCTCGGGAACGACGAGCAAGCCCAAGCTCGTCGAGCACACCCAACGCTCCTACCCCGTCGGCCACCTGTCGACGATGTACTGGATCGGCCTGCGCCCCGGCGACGTCCACCTCAACATCTCGAGCCCCGGCTGGGCCAAGCACGCCTGGTCGTCCTTCTTCGCGCCGTGGATCGCCGAGGCGACGATCTTCATCTACAACTACTCCCGGTTCGACCCGGCGGCCCTCCTGCGGGCGCTGCGGACCCACGAGGTCACCTCCCTGTGCGCGCCGCCCACCGTGTGGCGGATGCTGATCAACGCCGACCTGTCCGGCGGCCCCGGCTCGCTGCGCGAGGTCATCGGCGCGGGAGAGCCGCTCAACCCCGAGGTCATCGCCCAGGTCGAGCGGGCGTGGGGCCTGACGATCCGTGACGGCTTCGGCCAGACCGAGATGACCGCCGCGATCGGCAACACACCCGGCTCCCGGATCAAGCCCGGCTCGATGGGCCGACCGCTGCCGGGCGTGCCGGTCGCCATCGTCGACCCCCTCACCAATGACCTCCTGCCCGCACCCGAGGCGGGCGGCACCGTCGAGGGCGAGATCTGCCTCGACCTGTCCCAGCGGCCGATTCCGCTGATGACCGGCTACCAGGGCGACCCGGAGCGCAACGCGGCCGCCATGGAAGGCGGCTGGTACCACACGGGCGACGTCGCGTCGGTGGACGAGGACGGCTACGTCACCTACGTCGGCCGGACCGACGACGTCTTCAAGGCGAGCGACTACAAGATCAGCCCCTTCGAGCTGGAGTCCGTCCTCATCGAGCACGTGGCCGTGGCCGAGGCTGCGGTCGTCCCCGCACCGGACCCGGTGCGCCTCGCGGTGCCCAAGGCCTACATCGCGCTCGTCGCCGGTTACGAGCCGGGCGAGGAGGTCGCCCGGTCGATCCTCGCGCACGCCAGGGAGCGGCTCGCGCCGTGGCAACGGGTCCGGCGCATCGAGTTCTACGAGCTGCCCAAGACGATCTCCGGCAAGATCCGGCGGGTCGAGCTCCGGGGCCGCGAGGAGGAGCTCGACGCAACCGGCGCCGCGCAACCCGAGCTCGAGTGGCGCGACGAGCAGTTCCCCGACCTCAGGGGCTGACCGAGGAGGTCGACGGCGTGGACGGCGTCGGCGGCGGCGTCGTCGGGGTGCCCAAGGTCGACGTCGTCACCGTCGCCGGTGCTGTCGTGCCCTGCTCGCCCGGCGTCTCGACGGGGATGTCGCGGATCGTCGTCTCGGCCGCGCTGCTGCAGGAGCGCGGCTCCTCCGCACCCCGGGGGTCGATCGTGGCGCCGTTGATGACCTGGATGTTGTCGTAGGCGGGCCGCCCCTCGAGGAGGTTGCGGTAGGTGTAGCGCGTCAGCTGGGTCAGGGCGCAGCGTGGGCCGTAGGTGAGCAGGTCGAACGCGTAGGGCTGACCCCGCAGCTCCTCGTCATCCGTGGCGATGAAGTGCGACACGACTCCGCCACCGGTGAAGGTGCCGACCTGGATCCGGGACCCCTCCAGCACCGAGGTGTGGATGTGTCCGTTGAGCAGGACACGCCCGCTCTCGACCCCGGTCGCGGCGTAGGGCTCGTGGGTCAGCACGAGGTCGCTCTCCGGTTCGTCCTCCATCGCCTGGTTGTAGGCAGCGACAGCGGGGGCCTGCTTGCCGGCGGGGTCCTGCGCGTCGTCGCCGAAGTAGCGGGGATCGTTGAAGCCAGTGATACGTAGGCCGCGGAAGGACAGCTCCCGGTGGATGCCCTCCGGGTCCTGCAACAGCACGACGTTGGGCACTCGTGCCATGCGGCGCAGCAGTGCCCGGTCGGTGGGGGACGACTGGTCGTGGTTGCCGCTGACGAAGAGGTAGGGCACACCGAGCGACTCGATGCCCCGGAAGATGCCCGCGGCCTCACCCTCCTGGACCTGCCCGAAGTTGATCAGGTCGCCGGTGTCGATGACCGCGTCGACGCCCTCCTCCTCGATGATCGTGCGCATGAGCGCGTACTGGTTCGCGCCGTGGATGTCCGAGACGAGGAGGAAACGGGCCGAGACCTCCTGCTCGGTGAGGTCGGCGGGCACGAACTTCTCCTGGAGCGCCTGGGACAGGGCGAGGAGGTTGCGCAGGTAGGGGGTCGCCTGCTCCGCCCGGGACTCGACGCCCTCGAGCAGGCCGGCGTTGCGCTGCACGGTGCCGAGGACACCGGTCGTGGACAGGGCAGCGAACCGGTCCGGCTGGTAGGTGAGAGCCGTGCTGAGGCCGGTGCCCGCCGAGACGACGACGAGCGCCGAGGCCACCATCGCCAGGTGCGTTCGCTCCGGCCGTCGCCGCCTGGCGTAGTGGACGGCCACCGAGAACGCGATGGCCACGATCGCCGCACCCAGGGCGAAGCGCCAGCCGACCCCGATGGCCGCCTCCCGGATGGCCGCCGAGACCTCCTCGTCGCTGGGCTGGAGCGCGCGGACGCTGACCGAGCCCCGGCTGAGCAGGGCGGTGATCTCCTCACGCACCGACACGGCGACGTCGAGCCCGGGCGCGAGCGCCGGCGACGTGAAGGCGAGGTCGACGTCGCCGACGATGGTGGGGCTGTGCAGCGTCGGCCGCGGCTGCGGCACCGGGTCGAGACGCAGCGTCGCCCGGTAGTGGGCGGTCTCTACGGTGGTCGGCGAGAGGTTCGTCGCCGCCACCCCGCCGAGGTAGCAGGCGACGAGGATCGCGAACCAGCGGGCCACCAGACCGGCTCGGGCCCAGGCTGGATGCTGCGTCGTCAGCCGCATGGGGACCACCCGTCCGGGCGGGTCAGAGGTACTGGCCCGTCGGTCCCGGCTCGCTCGTGCCCTGTCCAGGTGCGCCCTCGGGATGGCCGGCGGGGTGACCCGGGCCGGCGCCCGGAGGGGTGCCATAGGACGCGCCCGGTCCCGGGAGCGCCCGCATCTGCTGGAGCTGCTGCTGAGCGGCCATCTGCTGCGCCACGAGCGCGGTCTGGATGCCGTGGAAGAGGCCCTCGAGCCACCCGACGAGCTGGGCCTGCGCGATCCGCAGCTCGGGGTCGCTCGGCGACTCCTCACGGAAGGGCTGCGCGATCCGCTCGAGCTCGTCGACGAGCTCCGGCGACAGGCCGTCCTTGAGCTCCTCGATGGACTGGTGATGGATCTCCGCGAGGCGGCGACGGCCGGCCTGGTCGAGTGGCGCGCTGCGGACCTCCTCGAGCAGCTGCTTGATCATCGACCCGATCCGCATCACCTTGGCCGGCTCCTCGACGAGGTCGGCGGGGTTGGTCCGCTCCCGCTCCCGCCGGTCAGCGGTCTCGCGTCGGGGCCCGGGGCCGTCGGCGACGCCCATGCCGTCGGGAGTGAGCACGACGACGCGCTGGTCGTCCGCGACCTCCTCGGCGGGGCGGTCGGAGCCGGGCTCGGGCTGGCTGGGCTGGTCAGTCATGGCTCCCATCCTGCCGCACGAGCCGCGTCAGCGGATCAGGCCCCGGCTCCGGGCTGAGGCAACCGCGGCCGTGCGCGAGGTCACGCCGAGCTTGCCGAACGCACGCACCAGGTGGCTCTTGACGGTCGCCTCGGACAGGAAGAGGGCCCGCGCGATCTCGCGGTTCGGCTCTCCGGCGGCGACGAGGCGCAGGACGTCGAGCTCGCGGGCGCTCAGCACGGGCTCGGGCGAGCGGCGTCGTTCGTCGAGCCGGCGGGCGACGACCGGGGCGAGGACGGTTCCCCCGCGGGCGGCGGTCCGCACGGCTTCGGCGAGCTCGGCCGCGGGGGCGTCCTTGAGGAGGTAGCCGCAGGCACCGGCCTCGACGCTCGCGAGGACGTCGGCGTCGGACTCGTGGGTGGTGAGGATGACGACGCGGGGCGCCGGGTCGAGGGCGAGCAGCCGGCGGGTGGCCCCCACCCCGTCGACGCCGTCGCCGAGCTGGAGGTCCATGAGCACGACGTCCGGCCGCCTCCGCTCGGTGACGACGACGGCCTCGGCGGCGCTCGCCGCCTCGCCGACCACCTCGATCGAGGGGTCGGCTGCGAGGAGGGCGGCGAGCCCGGCCCGGACGACGGGGTGGTCGTCCACGACGACGAGGCGGACCGGGGTGGTCATGCGGACGCGGCCGGGAGATGGGCGGCGACGGCGGTGCCGGAGCCGGGTGCGGACTCGATGGTGAGCTGCCCGCCGAGGGCGGTCATGCGTTCGCGCATCGACCGCAGCCCGTAGCCCGTGCCGTCCTCCCGCGGCCCCGTCAGCCCTGGCTCGAAGCCCACCCCGTCGTCCACCACGTCGAGACGCGCCCCGCCGTCGTCGACGCTGAGGGAGACGACGACCCGGC
Organism: Intrasporangium calvum; assembly: GCF_028446585.1. Taxonomy (GTDB): domain Bacteria; phylum Actinomycetota; class Actinomycetes; order Actinomycetales; family Dermatophilaceae; genus Intrasporangium; species Intrasporangium calvum_A. The sequence continues at coordinate 37,497 of NZ_JAPFQL010000004.1, read as the reverse complement.
TCGCCGCAGCGTGGGCGGTGACGTTGGCGAGGGCACCCTGGGCCAGGCGCAGCAGCGCCACCTCGTGGGTCCGGGGTAGCGGACGCGGCTCCCCGTCCAGCTCGAACGTCGCCCGTATGCCGCTGAGCTCGCTCACGCTCGTGACGAGCCGTTCCAGCGCGGCGGGCAGATCGCCGCCGGAGAGGGTCTGAGGGGTCAGGTCGGCGATGACGGCGCGGGCTTCCGCCAGGGAGGAGGCGGCCTGTCGCTCGATCTCCTCCAGCGCCTGGTGCAGCCGGATGGGTCCGCTGCCCGGCTGGGAGGCGGCCCGGCCGACCAGCAGGATGGAGGAGAAGCCCTGGGCGAGGGTGTCGTGGATGTCCCGGGAGAGGCGGGCCCGCTCCTCGAGGACCCCGGCCTGCCGACGGCTCTCGGCGAGGGACTCGTGCGTCGCCTCGAGGTCAGCCTTGGCCGCGGCGAGCTGGTCGACCAGGTCCTGACGGATCGCGTTGTCCCGCAGCAGCATCCGGTAGGCGTGCGCCATGCCGACGGAGACGAGTGCGCCGACGGTGGGCCCGACGACGGTGGCCAGGCCGACATCGGCCCACCCGGACAGCCGGGCGTGGGACCACACGACCGCGAGGACCATGAGCACGATGAGCGGCAGGGCCCAACCGCTCGGCAGCAGCCGCAGCACGGCGAAGAACAGCGGGAAGGCGAGCCAGGCGAAGTCGGGAGTCAGGCTCACCGATGCGAACCATGCACCGAGGAGCAGGAGGAGCAGGACGAGGGCAAGGGGCTGGCTCGGTTCCCCCGCCTCGGCGGTCCGGTGCTCGACCACGGCCAGGGCCGCATAGCCGAGGCCCAGTCCGGCCGCGACCAGCTCGAACCACGGCGTCTCACCGGCAGCCCGCGCCCAGGCGACGAGGAGCAGGATGGCGAAGAGCGCGTGCTGACCGAGCAGGAGGGCGCGCGTCAGGACGACGAGGGGGCGCGGCTGGGCGGGCGCGGAGCTGCTCACCCGCCCACGCTAGTGGGCGCTCGCCGCTCGCCGCGGGCGAGCAGCAACAGCCTGCACACCCGGGCACGCTGAGGGGAGGGTGCTGCGTACGACGGGTGTGCAGGGGTGACTGGCGCTGAGGGTCAGCGCCGGCCCGCGGTGGCGAACCAGGGGTGGTGCAGGTCGTGGTAGGAGACGTCCGACATCGCGTCGCCCATGTCGGCCATCCGCTCGCGCATCTCGGCCGGCATCTCCTTGTGCTCACCCTCGCGCGCCTCTGCCTCGGAGCGGAAGGAGATCGTCTGGGTGAAGAAGCCGTCCTCGTCGACCGCCATGGTGCCGCCGATGATCTCGGGGCGCTCGCGGTGGAGCATGTCCATCGGTTGGTCCATCATCATCCGGAACGTCTCGGGGTTGCTGATGCGGCCCTGGATGACCTGGACGAAGCCGGCGTCGTCGGAGCCGCCGTCGAGCATGAGCTGCACGTCGTCGCAGTTGTGGAAGGTGACGGGACCGTCGAAGCACTTCTCGGTCTCGGCCCACCACGCGCCCTGCTCCGGGCGGTTGCTGTTGCGCATCGCCGACTCCTTGGAGTCGAAGCGGACGACGCCGATGAACTCGTTGTCGTCCGTCACGCCGTATGTGCCGCCGAGGAACCCCATCGCCTCCGGTTCGAGGTCCTCACGCCACTTGTCCATGCGGCGGTGCAGCTCGTCCGCGTCGTTGCATCGACCCTGGATCACCTGGATGAACACTTCATGACCTCCCGCTGTGTGAGTTGGGAGGGCCGCTTCGAGTCGAAGTGGTCCACATCACGACGGTACGCCGGCCCCGACATCGCGTCACTCGCTCAAACCGGCAGGAAAGGGGCGGTCTGCCAACCGCCCAGGATTGCTCCCGAATTGGAGACCCATTCGCCCGGATCGCGGCCTAGTGTGACCTGGATCACCACTGACCACCTGGTGAGCAACAGCAAGGAGACAGCAACTGTGGCCATCGACAGACGCACCATGCTCAAGGGCACCGCGGCCGTTGCGGGAGCCGCCACCCTGGGCGGACCCTTCCAGGGACTCGTGGCGGCACCCGCCAACGCCCTGGGCGCCCCCGCCTTCCGCGACCTGCGACCCATTCCGGACCTGCGCGACGGCAAGGTCCGGCTCCACCTGCCGGAGGGCTTCACCTACCGGTCCTTCCATGACACGGAGTCCCCGGTCGTCCTCGACGACGGCACGATCCTGCCCGGTCGCCACGACGGCATGGCCGCCTTCGACGGACCGGACGGTCACGTCACCCTCGTCCGCAACCACGAGGTGAATGCCCCGGGAGCCGCGTTCGGGCCGGTCGGCGACTGGACCTACGACCCGATGGCCCAAGGGGGCTGCACCGTCGTCAACGTGTCCCACGAGGGGCACGTGGCCGCCGCGTGGACGGGCATCAACGGCACGATGATGAACTGCTCCGGCGGCCCGATGCCGTGGGGTGCCTGGATCACGTGCGAGGAGACGATCAACGGCCCGGACGTCGGCCCGGACTTCACCGGCACGTCCAACATCCCGTTGACCAAGCCCCACGGCTACATCTTCGAGGTGCCGACCACGGGCCGGGCGTCGGGTGAGCCGATCACCGCGGCCGGGAGGTTCGCGCACGAGGCGGTCGCCCTCGACCCGGTCGACAGCTACCTCTACCTCACGGAGGACAACTACGGCTTCGCCTCGGGCTTCTACCGCTACCAGCCCAAGCAGCACCCGATGGAGTCCGGGCACATCGACAACGACGGCACGCTCCAGATGCTCGCCGTCAAGGGCATGCCGAACGCCCATCTCGAGGCGACCCAGCGCGACCGCGCCTCCTACGAGGTCGAGTGGGTCGAGATCGAGGAGCCCAACCCGACCTTCCCCTACACCCCGGGAGAGAACGCCCCCACGACGAACGACGCAGCGATTGCCTACGTGGGCAACCAGGGGCGGGAGCAGGGCGCCGCCAACTTCTCCCGGCTCGAGGGCGCGATCTACGACAACGGGGTCGTCTACTTCACCTCGACCCAGGGCGGCGGCCCGGCCGAGGAGTCGGACGGGCCGATCGGCAACGGCTACGGCAACGGCTACGGCCAGGTCTGGGCCTACCACTGCAGGTCCAGCCGCCTCGAGCTGATCTACCAGTCGCCGAGCCGGATGGTCCTCGACCTCCCCGACAACATCACCGTGAGCAAGCGCGGCACCCTCGTCGTCTGTGAGGACAACTCCCAGGACAACTACTTGCGCGGGCTCAACCGCGGTGGGCAGCTGTGGGACATCGCCCTCAACCGGGTCGAGAGTGCCCGCACCGGCAAGCCGCGCTACGACGACGAGTTCGCCGGCTCGACGTTCAGCCCGGACGGGCGGACGCTCTTCGTCAACATCCAGGCGAGCGCCGGCATGTCGTTCGCGATCTGGGGGCCGTGGCACCAGCACGGGGTGTGATCCCAAGGGGGTGTGGACGGTGGGGCCACTCGAGTGGGCACGCAACTCGAGTGGCCCCGGTGTCCCCAGGGCTGGTGTGGACGGTGGGGCCACTCGAGTGGGCACGCAACTCGAGTGGCCCCGGTGTCCCCAGGGCTGCCTACAGGACGAGGGCCGCGAGAAAGGCCACGTAGGAGCCGAGGCTGACCGCGCCGGCAGCGGAGCGGAGGGGTCTCGGCGCGTCAGTGGCCACCAGCAGGCCGAGGGCGGCCAGCGCCCCCCAGCTGACCGGGTGGCCGTAGCGGATGGCCAGCGACTGCAGGCCGTCGGTGGCTTCGGCCTTGTCGGGCACCACCGTCAGCCAGAGCGCCGTCATCCCCAAGGCGGCCAGGGCGCCCGCGCTTCCGAGCATGCGGCGGCGCTGGGACTCAGCTTGCCGGGTGGGATCCATGCTGGCCCTCTCGATCAGGCAGGAGTGTCGACGTGGTCGCCCGGTTCCAGGCCAGGCCTGCTTCGGTCATTGCGAGGCCATAGCGGATCGTGGCCAGCCAGAAGGGCTGGTCGGGCGAGCGGTCGGCCGCGACCGCAGCCTCGACGCGGAGGTACTGCTCGTGCTGTGCCTCGAGAGCCTCACGGTGGTGCGAGAGATGTGCGCCCAGGGTCTGCGGTGCGAGGCGGCGGGCAAAGAACAGCTTGAGCAGGAGCTCGTTGCGATCAGGGGTGAGGGACTCGACCTCCGTGCCGAGCCAGTCGACCAGGGCGTCTCGACCCGCCCGCGTGATGGCGAACGTCGTGCGTCCGCGTCCCTCACCCGCGTGCCGCTCGGGGATGACCAACCCGTCCGCCTCGAGCACCCGCAGCGTCGGATAGAGCTGGCCAAAGCTCTCGCTCCAGAAGTAGCCGATCGACCCGGCGATCTCCTCCCGCAGCTCGTAGCCGCTCATCGGCCGGAGGGTGAGCATGCCGAGCACGGCGAATCGGGTCTTGCTGGAACGCGCCATGCGACGACTATATATCTGCCAGATATATTACGCACGGTTCAAGGGCGGAAGGAGCGAGAGGAACGGCCGGCACGGCGCCAGCCCAGCGGCATACGGGCTCTCAGGGCAGCAGGAGGATCTTGCCCATGTGCGTCGAGGCCTCCATCTCGCGATGCGCGTCAGCGGCCTGCTGGAGCGGGTGGCGCGAGTGGATCACCGGCCGCACGACGCCGGACTCCACCAGGGGCCACACGTGCTCGCGCACCGCCGCGACGATGGCGGCCTTCTCGGCGGCGGGCCGGGAGCGCAGCGTCGTCGCGATGACCGCGCCCCGCTTGGCCAGCAGCTTGCCCAGGTCGAGCTCGGCCTTGCGCCCGCCCTGCAGCCCGATCGTGACGAGCCGCCCGTTGATGGCCAGGGCGTCGACGTTGCGTGCGAGGTACTTCGCGCCGATGTTGTCGAGGATGACGTCGGCGCCGTGGTTGCCGGTGCCGGCCCGCAGCTTCTCGACGAAGTCCTCGTCGCGGTAGTTGATCAGCAGGTCCGCGCCCAGGTCACGACAGAAGTCGAGCTTCTCCTGCGTGCCGGCGGTGACGGCGACATGGGCGCCCACGGCCTTGGCCAGCTGGATCGCCATGGTGCCGATGCCCGAGCTCCCGCCGTGCACGAGGAGCCACTGGCCCGGCTGGATGTTGGCCGTCATGAAGACGTTGGACCACACCGTGCAGGTGACCTCGGGCAGGCCGGCGGCGTCGACGAGCTCGATGCCGGCGGGCCTGGGCAGCACCTGGCCCACGGGGACCGCGACCTGCTCGGCGTAGCCCCCACCCACGAGGAGCGCACACACCTGGTCACCGACGGCGAACGAGTCGACGCCCTCGCCGATCTCGGCGATGCGGCCACTGACCTCGAGGCCGGGGTAGGGCGAGGAACCCGGCGGCGGGTCGTAGAAGCCCTGGCGCTGCATGACGTCGGCCCGGTTCACCCCGGCCGCGACGACGTCGATGAGGACCTCGCCGCGGGCTGGCGACGGGTCCGGGACCTCGGCGAGCACCAGGGCGTCGGCAGCACCCGGCTCGGGGATCGTGATGGCGCGCATGGTTGGAGCCTATGCGGCGGGCGGCTCCAAGACGTTGGCCCCTGAGCTGCGGCCGGTGGCAGGGGCCGTCATCCCACTGGTCGGCCTGGTGCCGTGCTCGTCGCGGCATCCACCTCGACCGGGACGAGGCCGCTGTCGTACGCGTAGACCACAGCCTGCACCCGGTCACGCAGCTCGAGCTTGCGCAGGACCTCCGACACGTGGGACTTGACCGTCTCCACGGCCAGGAAGAGCTCGTCGGCGACCTCCCGGTTGGACCGACCGCGGGCCAGCAGGGCAAAGACCTGCTGCTCTCGGGCGGTGAGGCCGAGAGCCCCGAGATCGGGCGGGTCCGGCGGTCGCCGTGTCGCCACCTCCTGCACGAGGCGGCGCGTGATCGTTGGCCCGAGCAGCAGCGAGCCCTCGGCGACGAGGCGCACCGCCTCGACCAGACGGTCTGCGGGGACGTCCTTGAGCAGGAACCCGCTCGCACCCGCGACGAGTGCGTCGTGGACGTACTCGTCGAGGTCGAACGTCGTGAGGATGAGCACCTTCGTGCGCCCGGAGATCCGGGCCGTGGCCGCGATGCCGTCCAGCCGTGGCATGCGGATGTCCACGAGGGCGATGTCGGGCGCCGGGCCGCTCTCGATCATCTCGACCAGGTCGATCCCGTCAGCTGCCCGACCGACGACCTCGAGGTCCACCTGGGCGCCGAGGACGGCCGCGAAGCCGTCGCGGATGATCGGCTGGTCGTCCGCCACGACGACACGAATCGGCCTCACCTCGCGGACCCGGGCAGGCGGACCACGACCGTGAACACGCCGTCCCGAGCGGTGGCGCTCAGGTCCCCGCCGGCCAGCTCGACCCGCTCCCGCATACCCGTCAGCCCACGTCCGAACGACACCGGTCCGGCCTCGGCCGGGTTGGTCACGGTGACCACGAGATGGTCCGCTTCCGGGATCAGCGAGACCGTCGTCGGACTGGCCGGGGCGTGGCGACGGGCATTGGTCAGTGCCTCCTGGACGACGCGGTAGGCGATGTTGCCCGTGGCCTCGGACATTGGCGGCACCTCGCCGACGAGCTCGACCTCCGCTCCCGCGGCTCGGGCCTCCTCGACCAGGTGCGCGATGTCCCCGGCACCGGGCTGGGGGGCGCGGGCCGCCGGGTCCGTGCTGCGGTGCAGCACCCCCAGCACCGTGCGCATCTCCTCGAGGGCGGAGCGGGCATCCGTTGCGGTCTCGGCCAGGAGCCGGCGGGCGTCGGGGCCGAGGTCGGGACTCGTGTAGGGCGCGGTCTCGGCGCGCACGGCGATGAGGGAGATCCGGTGCGCCACGATGTCGTGGAGGTCTCGGGCGATCCGGGCTCGTTCGGTCAGCGCCGACTCCTCGTTGGCCAGCCGGCGCGCACCGGCGGCGAGGTCGCTCCTGGTCGCCGCGACCAGCGCGCCTGCGCGCAGCACCCGCGCCAGGCCGATCGCCGCTGCCACCCCCACCGCGTAGAGGACCGGCACGAGGAGGCGCTGGTCGGGCTCCCAGTACGTCGAGTCGAGGATGAAGCCCGGCATCAGGACGCCCGCGCCGAAGGACAGGGCCACCGGCACCACGAGGGACATCGCCCCGATTGGCCAGGCCAGGCGAGGACGCGTCCAGGTCGCACCCACGGCCACTCCGACGAAGGAGAGGAACGTCGCGAACATCAGGGCTACTGGTTCGGTGGTGAGGACGACGAGCAGTCCCGATGCCGCCAGGACCGTGGCCAGCCGGGGCCGGAGGCGGGCGACGACCGGCGCACTGGTCGTCGCCAGGAGCAGCAGGGGCCACAGGGTTGGCAGCAGCGAGGAGGCGAGCTCCGTCATGGTCCCGGACCGCCCGGGCCACAGCGGCTGGAGCGTGCCAGACGTCACGGCGAAGGCGTAGACGGCGAGCGCCCAGACCAGGGTGGTGGCCCAGAACCGGGCGGGCACGGAGCGGATGACCTGGAACGCACGGTCCAGGTCCAGGTCAAGGTGTCGACTCGTCATGGGAGACACCTTCCAGTTCGGGGCAGCTCACCCACCACCCGCGTGCGAGCGATTCTGCCCTCCCCCGTGAGGGGGACTTCTCGGTGGGTCTCAGCGCGGAGTGGGACTGAGGCGGCGGGCGATGTCCCCTGCGGCGGCCTTGGCCCGGCCGACCAGGTCGGCAACGTGCTCGGGCTGGCCGTCGACGCTCCGGAAGGTCACCGCCACTGCGGCCAGGGGCCGCTCCGCACGGTCGAGGACCGCGACGGCGACGGAGGACAGCTCGGGCGTCACGGTGCCGTCCTCCCGGGCGAAGCCGTCGGTGCGGGTGCGGGACAGCAGGCTCCGCAGCTCGGTCAGGGACCGCGGGCCGGTGCCGTGCCGCTGCGTGAACGAGTCACGGTCGGGGTAGAGCGCGCGCACCTGGGGCCCGGGCAGGGCCGCGAGCATGGCCACGCCGCTCGCGGTGAGGTGGGCCGGCAGCCGCACCCCGACGTCGGTGACGAGGGTCGGCTGGCTGGGGGCTCGCTCCTCGAGCAGGTAGATGACGTCGCGGCCGTCGAGCGTGGCGAAGTGCGCGTTGCGGCCGGACTGGTCCACGAGCCGGCGCACCGGGCCCCGGGCGACGCGGGCCAGGGGAGCCTGCCGCTGGTAGGCCGAGCCGAGCTCGTAGGCAGCGGAGCCGAGGCCGAAGCGCCGGTCCTCGACGTAGTGGGTCACGTAGCCGCGGGAGCAGAGCACCTTGAGCAGGTGGTACACCGACGAACGGGGGAGCGGCAGGTCGCGGGCGATGGACGCGGCAGGGACCGGCTCGGCATGCCGGGAGAGGTACTCGAGCACGTCGAGGGCGCTCGCCGCCGCGGGCACGTTGGGCACGGTCGTCCTCCCTTCGGGGTCGGCGGTGGATCGTCTCGGATCCGAGACAATTGTGCGTCCTCGTGGGCTGCTGCGTCACGAGGGAGGGGGTTCGATGGATCACATGACCGAGACGCTCTCCCCGCCCGCGACCGTCACCGTCGGGACCGGGCCGCTCACCTTCGACGAGGTCGTCGCCGTGGCACGGCACGGCGCCCGCGTCGAGCTGTCCGCCGAGTCGGAGGCCGAGATCGCCCGCAGCCGCGCCATCGTCGAGGCCCACGCCGACGACACCGAGCCGCACTACGGGATCTCGACGGGCTTCGGCGCCCTCGCGACCCGGCACATCCCGGCCGAGCTGCGCGCCCAGCTGCAGCGCTCGCTCGTCCGCTCGCACGCCGCCGGCACGGGGGCCGAGGTCGAGCGTGAGGTGGTCCGGGCGCTCATGCTGCTCCGCCTGTCGACGCTCGCGACCGGCCGCACCGGCGTGCGCCTCGAAACAGCGAGGGCGTATGCCGCTGTGCTGAGTTCCGGGATCACCCCCCTCGTGCACGAGTACGGTTCGCTCGGCTGCTCCGGGGACCTCGCGCCGCTCGCCCACTGCGCGCTCGCGGTGATGGGTGAAGGCCCCGTGCGTCTCGCGGACGGCACCCTCGTTGACGCGGCCGTGGCCCTGCGGGACCACGGGATTGAGCCGATCACCCTCGCGGAGAAGGAGGGCCTGGCCCTCATCAACGGGACTGACGGGATGCTCGGCATGCTCGTCCTCGCGATCGAGGACCTCCGGGCCCTGCTCAAGGTCGCCGACGTCACCGCCGCGATGAGCGTCGAGGGCCTGCTCGGCACGGACGGCGTCTTCGCCGCCGACCTGCACGAGCTGCGCCCGCAGCCGGGCCAGGCCCGATCCGCAGCGAACATCCGTGCCGTCATGGCCGGCTCGCCCATCCGGGAGTCGCACCGGACGGACGAGTGCACGCGGGTCCAGGACGCCTACTCCCTCCGCTGCGCGCCGCAGGTCGCCGGGGGCGCCCGGGACACGGTCGACCACGCAGCGCGAGTCGCCGGCTGGGAGCTGGCGTCGGCCGTGGACAACCCGGTCATCACGAAGGACGGCCGGGTCGAGTCGAACGGCAACTTCCACGGCGCGCCCGTCGCCTACGTCCTCGACTTCCTCGCCATCGTCGCCGCGGACGTGGCGTCGATGTCCGAGCGGCGCACCGACCGCTTCCTCGACACTGCACGGTCGCACGGGCTCAGCGCCTTCCTCGCGGACGACCCCGGTGTCGACAGCGGCCACATGATCGCGCAGTACACCCAGGCCGCCATGGTGTCCGAGATGAAGCGACTCGCGGCGCCGGCCTCGGTCGACTCGATCCCGAGCTCGGCGATGCAGGAGGACCACGTCTCGATGGGTTGGTCCGCGGCGCGCAAGCTGCGCCGCTCCGTCGACGCACTGACCCGGGTCCTCGCGATCGAGCTGCTCACCGCCGCGCGCGGCATCGAGATGCGGGCACCCCTCCAGCCGGCCCCGGCGACCGGCGCCGTCATCGCCGCGCTGCGTGAGTCGGTCGACGGCGCGGGCACCGACCGGTTCCTCGCGCCCGAGATCGAGGCGGCTGTCGAGCTGGTCCGCTCCGGCCGGGCGCTCACGGCGGTCGAGTCCGTGACCGGACCCCTGAACTGATGATCGAAAGAGCACTTCACGACGGCTCCGTGCCATCGAAAGAGCACTTCACGACCGGGTCTTGTCGCGAACTGCTCTTTCGATCGGGGTGGGGTGTCGCGAACTGCTCTTTCGATCGGGACTGAGCCCAGCGGCATACGGCAACTCATTCTGAAGGCTTGAACGAGAAGGGAACTGACATGGAAGGTGCACGACCCGTCCGCGCCCCGCGCGGCACCCAGCTGACTGCGCAGTCGTGGGCCACCGAGGCCCCGCTGCGGATGCTGATGAACAACCTCGACCCCGAGGTCGCCGAGCGGCCCGATGACCTGGTGGTCTATGGCGGCACCGGCCGGGCGGCGCGGGACTGGAAGTCGTTCGACGCGATGGTGCGCACGCTGACGACCCTCAAGCAGGACGAGACGATGCTCGTGCAGAGCGGCCGGCCCGTCGGCGTGATGCAGACGCACGAGTGGGCGCCGCGCGTGCTCATCGCCAACAGCAACCTCGTCGGCGACTGGGCGAACTGGCCGGAGTTCCGGCGGCTCGAGCACCTGGGCCTGACGATGTACGGCCAGATGACCGCCGGGTCGTGGATCTACATCGGGACGCAGGGGATCGTGCAGGGGACGTACGAGACGTTCGCCGCGGTGGCGGAGAAGCGGTTCGGCGGCACGCTCGCCGGGACGCTCACGCTGACCGGCGGGTGCGGCGGCATGGGTGGCGCTCAGCCGCTCGCGGTCACGATGAACGATGGCGCCTGCCTCATCGTCGACGTCGACCCGGCTCGGCTGCACCGGCGGGTCGAGCATCGGTACCTCGACGAGGTCGCCGCCAACCTCGACGAGGCGATCGACAAGGCACTCAAGGCCAAGGAGGAGCGCCGCGGCTGGTCCGTCGGTGTCGTCGGCAACGCAGCCACGATCTTCCCGGAGCTGCTCCGTCGGGGCGTGCCGATCGACATCGTCACCGACCAGACGTCGGCGCACGACCCGCTGTCCTACCTCCCGGAGGGCGTCGACCTGGCCGACTGGGCCGAGCTGGCGGAGAAGAAGCCCGAGGAGTTCACCGACCGGGCGCGCGCCTCGATGGCCAAGCACGTCCAGGCGATGGTCGAGTTCCAGGACGCGGGGGCGGAGGTCTTCGACTACGGCAACTCGATCCGCGACGAGGCGCGGCTCGGCGGCTACGACCGGGCGTTCGAGTTCCCCGGGTTCGTGCCGGCGTACATCCGTCCGCTGTTCTGCGAGGGCAAGGGCCCGTTCCGGTGGGCGGCCCTGTCCGGTGACCCGAAGGACATCGCGGCGACCGACCGTGCGGTGCTCGACCTCTTCCCCGACAACGACCGGCTGCACAAGTGGATCCGGGGGGCTCAGGACCGGATCGCCTTCCAGGGCCTGCCTGCTCGGATCTGCTGGCTCGGCTACGGCGAGCGCGACAAGGCGGGGCTGCGCTTCAACGAGATGGTCGCCTCCGGCGAGATCTCCGCGCCGATCGTCATCGGCCGTGACCACCTCGACGCGGGTTCCGTGGCGAGCCCGTACCGCGAGACCGAGGCGATGGCCGACGGGTCCGACGCGATCGCCGACTGGCCGCTGCTCAACGCCCTCGTCAACACGAGCTCGGGCGCGTCGTGGGTGTCGATCCACCACGGTGGCGGCGTCGGCATCGGCAGGTCGCTGCACGCGGGCCAGGTGTCCCTGGCCGACGGCACGCCGCTCGCCGCCGAGAAGCTCGCTCGGGTCCTGACGAACGACCCCGGCATGGGCGTCATCCGCCACGTCGACGCGGGCTATGACATCGCCGACCGGGTGGCGCAGGAGCGCGGCGTCCGGATCCCGATGAAGGAAGCCTGACTCTCACCCCGGCAACACGCCCGGCCGCCAGCAACTCACCAGTGAAGCCACAGGGGGAGCTGCGAGGAGCCGGGCGTGTTGCGGGGTCAGTCGGAGATGTCCGCGACCGTCGCGCCGAACTCGCGGATGACGTCGTCGCCGGCCACGGTGAGCCCGACGCCGTGCGCGCCGCCGCCGATGGAGATGGTCCGGCCGCACAGGTGCGTGTCGGCGATCACCGGCAGGCGCGAACGCGACCCGAAGGGCGTGATCGTCCCCCGCTCGTAGCCGGTCACCTCCCTGGCCTCGTCCGCGTCCGGCATCGAGATCCGGTTGGTGCCGAGCAGCGCCCGCACCTTGGCCCAGGAGAACGTCCGATCGCCGGGGACGAGGACGAAGACGTGCTCGCCCTCGGACACGCGCACCACGAGCGTCTTGATGAGGTCGCGGGGCTCGATCCCGCGGGCGGCAGCCGCCTCCTCGAGCGAGCGGACCCGGCCATGCCTGGTCACCGCGTGCGTGATCCCGGCGGCCTGCACGGCGTCGATCGCGGGGGTGCTCGGCTCCTGGTCGGTCGTCATGCCGTCACTCTACGGGCGGGCGATGAAGGCGTCCGGGCGGCGATCTGCGTCGTCTCACTCCGGTGAGGGTCCGCGGCCCTCGAGCGGCGGCACCCGCCGCAGGTACTGGGACAGGGCCGCGACGACCGCGACCAGGCCCACCGTGAGCGCCATGACGCCGGTCCACCGGGCTGTGGACCACGCGATCCCGGCGACGCTGCCGACGACCGAGGAGCCGAGGTAGTAGGCGAAGAGATAGAGCGAGGCCGCGGCCCCCGGCGCCAGGCCGGCCGCGTGCGCCCGGACCGGCACCCAGCCGCTGGCGATGCCGTGGACGGCGAAGAAGCCCCCCGTCATGACCGCGAGTCCGGCGATGATGACGGCCAGGTTGTCGGGGATGGTGAGGAGCAGGCCCGCGGCGAACACGACGGAGGCGACGGCGAGGACGGAGCGGCGGGGGTGCCGGTCGGCGAAGTGCCCGGCGACCGTCGAGCTCACCGCCCCCACGGGGTACACGAGGAAGACCAGGCTGACGGCTCCGAGCCCGAGGTGAAACGGCGCCGCGCTGAGCCGGAAGCCCACGGTGTTGAAGATGGCGACAGCGACGCCCATGGCACAGGCAGCGACGGCATACAGCCCGAGCAGTGCGCGGTCCGTGAGGGCGCTGCGCATGAGCCCCACCAGGTGTCCGATCTGCGCGGGCGCCGGGGTGAACGCCCGCGACGGGGGCAGCAGCAACCGCACGGCGAGCGCGCAGGCGAGCCCCAGCAGCGCGACCGCGGCGAGGGACCACCGCCAGCCGGCGTGTTCACCGACGAAGCCGGAGAGGACGCGGCCGGTCATGCCGCCGAGTGCGGTCCCGCCGATGTACAGCCCGGCCGCCCGAGCCTGGACCGAGCGGTGCAGCTCCTCGCGCAGGTAGACGGTCGCCACGGCCGGCAGGCCGGCGAGTGCCGCACCCTGCAGCAGGCGCAGGACCAGCAGCGCGTCCCAGTGGGGCGCGAGAGCGCAGGCAAGTCCGATGAGGCTCGAGGCCGTCAGGGAGACGTGGATGAGCGGCGTGCGTCCCAGGACCTCGGACACCGGCCCGGCGACGAGGAGGGCGGCGCCGAGCCCGATCGTCGTCAGCGACAGGGACAGGGTGCTCTCGGCGGCGGTCACGTCGAAGGCGCTCGCGAGCTCCGGCAGCAGTGGCTGGGTCGTGTAGAGCAGGGCGAACGTGGCCATGCCGGCGGCGAAGAGGGCGATGGAGACGCGTCGGTGCTCCGGGTCGCCGGTGCGATACCCGGCGTGGGTCCCGGGTGGCGGCGACGACGTCATGGCACCACTCTGGGGCACTGCGGCCGCCCGAGCACCTCCACGTCGCTCGACGGAGCGCCGCGACCGGGGCCCAGTCTCGGATTCGAGACACTTCGGGGGCGCCGCAGTGGGGCCGGCGCGGCCTGCCGGTGTGGAATGTGAGGCATGGCGACCGACTTCACCCGCATGTGGTCCGAGCTCGAGCCAGTGGGGCGTGACCTGCAGACGGGTGGCTACCGGCGCTTCGCGTGGACCCGCACGGACCACGACCTGCGGGAGTGGTTCGCCGGCGAGTGCCGGGCGCGCGGGCTGGACCTGACCGAGGACCGGGCCGGCAACCAGTGGGCGTGGTGGGGCGACCCCGACGAGCAGCCGGGGATCGTCATCGGCTCCCACCTCGACTCGGTGCCCGACGGGGGAGCCTTCGACGGCCCGTTGGGCGTCGTCAGCGCCCTCGCCGTGGTCGACGCACTCCGCACCGCGGGTGTCACCCCGGACCGCCCGCTCGGGGTCGTCAACTTCGTCGACGAGGAAGGCGCGCGTTTCGGCGTCGCGTGCGCCGGCTCGCGGATCATCACCGGCCAGCTGAGCGCCGACCGCGCCCGCTCCTTGAGCGATGCCGACGGCGTCACCATGGCCGAGGCGTGGCGTGCGGCCGGTCGGGACCCGGACTCGATGGGCGCCGATCCCGACGCGTTGCGGCGCATCGCGGCCTTCGTCGAGCTGCACGTCGAGCAGGGCAAGGCGCTGGCGCTCGCTCCTGACGGGACCGAGGACCTCGGCGACCCTCGCCGGGCCGTGGCGATCGGCACCCACATCTGGCCGCACGGCCGGTGGCGCATCGACATCCCCGGTGAGGCCAACCACGCCGGCACCACCCGCCTGGTCGACCGCAAGGACGCCATGCTCGGGCTCGCTGCCGTCGTCCAGGACACGAGGACGTATGCCGCTGAGCTGGGTTGCGTCGCCACCGTCGGCAAGGTCGTGGTCGAGCCGGGCGGGGTCAACGCCGTGCCGAGCCAGGTGACCGCGTGGCTGGATGCGCGGGGGGAGGACGAGGCCGCCGTGCGGGCGACCGTCGCCGGGGTCGTCAGCACGGCCGAGCGATTCGACGCCACCCAGCGCGAGGAGTCGTGGACGCCGCCGACGCGTTTCGATGCTGGCCTCGTGACCCGGCTCAGCGGCATACTCCCTGATGCGCCCCACCTCGGAACGGGGGCGGGGCACGATGCGGGCATCCTCGCCACCCATGGGGTCCCCACGGCGATGCTCTTCGTGCGCAACCCGACCGGAATCTCCCACTCCCCTGTCGAGCACGCGGAGCCCGCGGACTGCCACGATGGGGTTGCGGCGCTCGCCGCCGTCGTGACCGACCTGTGCACTCGAGATGCTGACTGAGGACCTCCACTGATGACCGCGTTCTGGTGCGAAAGCGCATGGCTGACCGGCGGACTTGCCAAGCGGGTCCGACTCGTCGTCGGCAACGGCCTGCTCCGCGAGATCCAGGTCGACACCGACCCCGACGAGCGGGACGTCATCCTCGAGGGGGTGACCCTGCCCGGCATGGCCAACGCGCACAGCCACGCCTTTCACCGGGCCCTGCGCGGCCGGGTCAACGGCGGGGGCGGCAACTTCTGGAACTGGCGCGAGCAGATGTACCAGATCGCGGCGCAGCTCAACCCCGACACCTACCTCGCGCTGGCCCGGGCGGTCTTCGCCGAGATGGTCCTGGCCGGGTTCACGCTGGTCGGCGAGTTCCACTACGTGCACCACCGGCCCGGCGGCAAGAAGTTCGGCGACCCCAACGCGATGAGCCTCGCGGTGCGCCAGGCCGCGGACGAGGCCGGCATCCGGCTGACCCTGCTCGACACGTGCTACCTCGAGGGCGGCCTCAACGGCGGCGGCCACGTCGAGCTGCACCCGGGACAGCTCCGCTTCAGCGACGGCTCCGTCGACGCGTGGGCCGAGCGGATGCTCGCGCGGCGCCCCGAGAACGACCGGGTGCGCCTCGGCGCGGCGATCCACTCGATCCGCGCCGTGCGCCGCGAGGACCTGCCCAAGGTCGTCGAGGCCGCCGCGGGGATGCCGTTGCACGTCCACCTGTCCGAGCAGCCGGGCGAGAACCTCGCCTGCCAGATGTTCTACGGGTGCACGCCGACCGAGCTGCTCGACGAGGCCGGCGCCCTCGGCCACCACGTGACGGGTATCCACGCCACGCACCTGACCGACCGCGACATCGAGCTGCTCGGCGGCACCGGCACGGGAGCATGCTTCTGCCCGACGACCGAGCGCGACCTCGCCGACGGCATCGGCCCGGCCCGCGCGCTGCACGACGCCGGCACCCCGCTCTCGCTCGGGACGGACCAGCACGTCGTCATCGACCCCTACGAGGAGCTGCGCGGCCTCGAGATGCACGAGCGGCTCATCACCAACGAGCGCGACCGCTTCACCTCCAGCGAGCTGCTCCACGCCGCGTCCTTCAACGGCTACCGCGCCCTCGGTTGGTCCGACGGTGGCCACTTGTCGAAGGGGGCCCTCGCCGACTTCGTCACCGTCCGCAGCGACACGGTCAACACGGCCGGGTCCACACCGGAGCAGATCATCTACTCCTGTGTCGCGTCGGACGTGTCGACCGTCGTCGTCGGTGGAGACGTCGTCGTCCGCGACGGGCAGCACCGGCTCGGCGACGTCGGGCGGCTCCTCGGGTCCTCGATCGAACGCGTCATCTCTGCGGCGGTCGGCGGATGAGCCTGCTGCTCAACGGAATTGGTGAGCTCGTCACCAACGACCCTGTCTGGGGGGAGCGGCAGGGCGACCCCGGCGACCGGCTGCTCGGCATCATCCGGGACGCGGCCGTGGTGGTCAGCGGCGGCATCATCGAGTGGGTCGGGCCGGCCGCCGACGCGCCGGCTGCCGACGAACGCCGCGACCTCGGCGGTCGCGCCGTCATCCCCGGGTTCGTCGACTCGCACACGCACCTCGTCTTCGCCGGCGACCGGTCCGCCGAGTTCGCCGCCCGAATGACCGGGACGCCCTACGACGGCGGCGGCATCAAGGTCTCCGTCGCGGCCACCCGGGCGGCCAGCGACGACGAGCTGCGGACCCTCGTCGCTGGCCGCGTCGCCGAGATGCGCGCGCAGGGCACGACGACGGTCGAGATCAAGAGCGGCTACGGACTGACCCTCGAGGACGAGCTGCGCGCGCTGCGGATCGCCCGCGAGTTCACCCCCCACACCACCTTCCTCGGCGCCCACGTCGTCCCCCCGGAGTATGCCGACCGCCGCGCCGACTACGTCGACCTCGTCACGGGACCCATGCTCGACGCCCTCCTCACCGATGGGCTGGAAGCGAGCCCAGCGGCATACGTCGACGTCTTCTGCGAGCCCCACTCGGGGCACGCGTTCACCGGCGAGGAAGCGCGCGTGATCCTCGAGGCGGGGCGCGCCCGGGGGTTCGCGCTGCGGGTGCACGGCAACCAGCTCGGCCACGGACCTGGCGTGCAGCTCGCCTGCGAGCTCGGCGCCGCCAGCGTCGACCACTGCACCTACCTCAGTGACGCAGACATCGACGCGTTGGCTGCTGCGCGGGGGGCGACCGTGGCCACGTTGCTGCCCGGCGTGGAGTTCTCGACGCGCTCGCCCTACCCCGACGCGCGACGCCTCATCGACGCCGGCGTCGACGTGGCGCTCGCCTCCGACTGCAACCCCGGCACCTGCTACTCGTCGTCGATCCCCTTCGCCATCGCCCTGGCCGTGCGCGAGATGGGGATGACGCCCGCCGAGGCCCTCCACGCGGCGACCGCAGTGTCGGGGCGCTCGCTCGGACTGGACCGGCGGGTCGTCGCTGGGGCGCCCGCCGAGCTGGCGGTCATCGACGGCCCCAGCCATCTGCACCTGTCCTACCGGGCCGGCGTGCCACTCGTCCGAGCGCTCGATGTCCTACCGAGCCCTATGCCTGGGCATGCCCCAACGAGAGGCATGCCGAACTGACGCCCAGACCGCTGCTTCCATAATTCTTGCGAAACCGATAGAATTATGCCATGGCGAGGTTGTCGGTTCCTCAAGCCGCTGAACGACTGGGGGTGTCACCGGCGCGCGTGCGGCAGCGGATCGATGAGGGATCCCTGATCGCGGACAGGGTGGGCGGCCGGTGGCTGGTTGACCTGTCCGTGGTGCCTGAGCTCAAACGCCGCGGAAGGCCGGTCAATCCCGAGCTCGTCTGGGATGCCATTCAGCGCGTGGATGCTGCGGCAATACTCAAGGCTGAGGGTGGCCTCTCGTTCGAAGATGTCCTGCGTCTCGTCTATGCCGACGACTGGCGCCCGCAGGCCCAGTCGCCACACCCTCTGGAGCTCGCCATCGCCGAGGGGTCAGTCGTTCTGCCCCAGCCCAGCAGGTCTTCGCGCCGACGCGCGTTCCTCAGGGTCTTGCACGCTGCAGAGGCACTCGGAGGCGCGGAAGGGCAACCAGCCCTCGACGGTCTCCTCCAATGGTTGGGAGCGCGTGCGGACCGGAAGCTCTACAGGGCCGCCCTCCCCGACCTGGAGGACCTGAGGGGGGACGAACGGGTTGCCCTCTCTGGCTTGTCCGATCCGCGGTCGGGGATGGAGGACCCTCGGGTAGTCGAGGGATACGTGGCCCTCGACGACCTCGCCGCCGTCGTCAATGATTACTGGCTGGACCCACCGCGCGTCGATTCGAGCCCCAACGTCTTTCTCCACGTCGCGCCAGGTAGGCCGGACCGGGTGTCCCCCCTATTGCTCGCCGCCGACCTGTTCGAACACGAGGGCCCACGGGAGCAGTCCCGTGCGCGCGAGTTGGCCATAGGTGTCTTCGCGTGATCGTCCTGCCAGCCATGGGGGCGCGGCAGGAAGCTGCCTGGCACGCACTCCTGGACCTCTACGAAGCTCACCCGCACGACTGGACTCTCATCGGCGGCCAGTTGGTCCATCTGCACTGCGCCGAGCGAGGCTTCCGGCCACAGCGTCCCACTGATGACGCGGACGCCGTCGTCAACGGGAGAGATGCAACGGTTCTCGGCTCGGTGACTGCTTCACTGAAAGCGCTGCAGTTCGCTCCGGCCGCCGCGAGCGCGGACGGAATTCAGCACCGGTGGACCAGAGGTGAAGCCGTTATCGACGTGCTTGTCCCGGAAGGCATGGGGGAGCGAGCAGAGGCCCGTCCGTCCATCACGGGCTTTCCGACCGTCGCGGCGCCGGGTGGCACGCAGGCGTTGGCGCGCACCGAGGTCGTGGAGGTCCAGGTCGCTGCGCGCATTGGAAGAATCCCGCGGCCAAGCCTCGTGGGCGCCATGATCCTGAAGGCCAAGGCTCGCATCGACACTCTTGGTGCTAACCGTGAGCGTCACTGTGAGGACTTCGCTGTCTTGACCGCCATGCTCGCTGCTACAGATACCCGAGGACTGGCACTGACCAAAGGTGAGCGACGATCTCTGCGCGTGATGATTGAGCTGACGCGGCAGCATGACCGGGCAATGCTCGTTCCTGACGTCGAACCTCGCCTGGAGCGACTCGGTCAGCTGGTCGGCTGAGCCTGCCCGTGAGTGCGGCGGGCCCGCGCGTCCGCGGTCAGACGGCCCTGATGTGGGCCTCCTCGCCAGTCAGGTCGGAGACGTCGCCTTCCGCCATCTCCATCAGCTGGTCAGCCAGGTGCCGCAAGGCGCGGGCCACGGCGACCTCGTCGCCGATCTCCGGCACCCCCAGGTCATGGGCCGAGCGGTGTGCGGTGCCGCGGGCGCTGAGTCGCTCGGGCGAGTCGGCCAGGAGCACGACGTTGGCGCTCGTCTCGTCCCCGGACTCGAAGATCGAGACGCGGACGTTCCATTCCCGGACATGGGCCGGCCGGTCCGGCTCGAGCGGCGCGGCGCTGACGGGGGCGGCGGGCGCCCGGGGCGCGACGGTCACTGGCGGCGGTTCGACATGCACCTCGTTCGCGCCGATCCGAAGCACGGCGCCGGGGCCGGGATAGATGAGGCCGGTGTGCCCGTTGGACCAGCGGACCAGATAGGGCGGGGCGCCCTCGTCGCCGCGGATCTCGAGGATCTCGCCGTCCCGAGTCGGTTCGTCGATGTGCTCCGCCGCGAGGATGATTCGGTCTCCAACTCGTGCCTGCATCTTGGCCTCCTTCAGGTCCTGCCGACTCCGTCAGGACACCACTGAGCCCCCCGGTCGGGCAGGGTCGAAGGTCCCGATCGTCGGGTCTGCGCCAAACGAACCCGTAGGCGAGGGTTCTGCCTACGATCGATACATGGAGCGGGACGAGGTCGAGCCCGTCGATGAGCGACTGGCAGCGCTCGTCGACGCGATCATGCCGCTCAGCGCCGACCTCGACCTGCCCGAGGTGCTCTCCCGGATCGTTTCGGGAGCCTGCGAGCTCGTCGGCGCACGCTACGGAGCGCTCGGCGTGCTGGGCCCGGACGCACGGCATCTCGCGGGCTTCTACACCCACGGACTGACCCCTGAGGAAGCGGCCGCCATCGGTGCTCCGCCGGCCGGCCACGGCGTCCTCGGGCTGCTGCTCACCGATCCAAGGCCACTGCGACTCGACGACCTCACACTGCACGCCCGGTCAGTCGGCTTCCCGGCGAACCACCCGCTGATGCGCTCGCTCCTCGGGGCGCCCATCCGCATCCGCGACAAGATCTTCGGCAACATCTACGTCGCCGAGAAGCGCGGCGGGGGGCCGTTCACCACCGAGGACGAGTCTCTCCTCGTGTCCTTGGCCAGTGCGGCCGGCTCGGCTCTGGACAATGCCCGGCTGCTCGCCCAGAGCGAGGTCCGCCAGCGGTGGTCCGCCGCGACGAGCCGTCTCGTCCAGTCGCTGCTCGAGTCGGACTCCGACGAGCCCTCCGTGGCGCTCATGGCGACCCAGGTGCGTGAGCTGAGCGGTGCTGTCGTCAGCGCCGTGGCCTTCGTTGATCCGGCCGGCCGACTGGAGGTCCGGGCGATCGACCGTCGTCCCGGAGCGCCCCTGCCCGCTTCGGGTGAGCCGTCGGGAGCGATCCTCGCCGGGAGCGAGTGGGACGAACTGCTGGCCTCGCGCCAGCCGATCCTCCACGTGCCGGGTGGCGCCGTCGACTCACGCGCTCGCCCGGCCGAGGAGGCCCGGGCCGTCCTCGGGCTCGATGAGTGCACCGCCGTGGCGCTGGTCCCGCTCGGCACCGGGCCCCGCGGGAACGGCGTCCTCATCACCGGTTGGGAGGAGGAGGACGAGTCGACGGCGCAGGAGGCGCTCCCCGCCCAGACGGCGTATGCGGTCCAGGCCGGTGTCGCAGTCCTGGCCGCCCAGGCGCATGCGGACCGGGGGCGGGTGGCACTGCTGGAGGAGCGAGAGCGAATCGCTCGTGAGATGCACGACCACGTCATCCAGCAGCTCTTCGCCACCGGGCTGTCGCTGCAGTCGGCGGTGCCGCTCGCCCAGCACCCCGTCGTCCGGGCCCGCCTGAGTCAGGCGGTCGACGACCTCGACGGGGCCATCCGGCAGATCCGCCAGGCGATCTTCGAGCTGCACCACCAGGACCCGGGGGAGAACCTCCGCGCCGTCCTGCGGGCCATCGCCGAGTCGTATGCCGTGAGCCTGGGTTTCGTGCCCGAGGTGACGGTCGCGCGGGGGCTGGGTCCGCTGCCCGACCAGCTGCGGGCCGATGTCGTCGCTGTGGTCCGTGAGGGTCTGGCCAACGTGGCGCGCCACGCCCGGGCCGGAGCCGCACAGGTCGCTGTCTCGCCAGCTGCCGTCGGTGGCGGCGGGCTCATGGTCCGTGTGACGGACGACGGAATCGGCCTGGACGCCGAGGATGCCCGTAGCGGCCTCGTCAACCTGCGCTGTCGAGCGCTCGCGCACCGTGGCTCCCTCGAGATCGGCCGCGGAGTCGCGGGCGGGGCTGAGCTGAAGTGGCGCGTGCCCACCTACGCGAGGTCCTGAGGGATGGCATGACCACGATCAAGGTGTTTCTCCTGGACGACCACGAGATCGTCCGGCGGGGCCTGCGCGACCTCGTCGAGGCCGCCTCCGACATGGAGGTGGTCGGGGAGTCGGGATCTGCGCGTGAGGCAGCGCGCCGCATCCCTGCCCTGCTGCCGGACGTGGCGGTCCTCGACGTGCGCCTCCCGGACGGCTCCGGCATCGAGGTCTGCCGGGAGGTCCGCTCCGTGGACCCCCGGATCCGTGCACTCATGCTCACGTCGTACGACGACGACCAGGCGCTGGTCTCCTCGGTCCTGGCCGGCGCGTCCGGCTACCTGCTCAAGCAGCTGAGCGGCGAGGGCATCGTCGCGGCGATCCGGCGCGTGGCGGCCGGCGAGGATCTCTCGGACCATCCCCACGCCAAGGCGCTGCGCGAGCGATGGGCCTCCCACGAGGAGCACGACCCCCGTCTGAAGACGCTGTCGCCGGTCGAGCGGCGCATTCTCGACCTCGTCGCCGAGGGGATGACGAACCGCCACATCGGGGACCGCCTGGGCCTTGCCGAGAAGACGGTGAAGAACTACGTCTCGTCGGTCCTGAGCAAGATGGGCATGGAGAGCCGGACGCAGGCAGCCGTCTACGCAGCGACCCACCGGGAGCCGCACGACCCCTCTGCCCACTGACGAGCCCGGGGCGTGACTGACAATGCTGCAATGAGCAGGCAGTTCACGCTGGTCCAGCTGCGCTACTTCCAGACTGTGGCCGAACTCGAGAACATGACCGCGGCCGCCGCTGCGCTCAACGTGACCCAGTCGACGCTGTCCTCGGCGATCAACCAGCTGGAACGAGAGATGGGTACGCGGCTCTTCACCCGGGTGCCTCGGCGGGGACTGCGTCTGACCGCTGCCGGCAAGCTCATGGTCGGCCGATGTCGGGCCTTCCTCGAAGAAGCGGACATGCTCTACCAGGCCGTCCACGGCGAAGAGCGTCGCCTCGTCGGGGAGCTGAGCGTTGGGGTCTTCTCGCCGTTGGCGCCCTTCCGTGCGCCGGTGATTCTGCAGAGCTTCGAGAACCAGCACCCGGGAGTCGACGTGACCTTCCTGGAAGCCGACCAGGAGACCCTGCGACAGGCGTTGGCCCAGGGCCGCTGCGAGCTCGCCTTGATGTATGACCTCGGCCTCGGTCCGGAGATCGTTCGCCATGTCGTCGCCCGCGTGCCACCGCACGTGCTGGTGTCAGCCAACCACCCGCTCGCCGGCCGCCGCGACGAAGGCGTCAGCCTCCAGGAGTTCGCCGATGAGCCGTTCATCCTCCTGGATCTGCCCCACACTCGCGAGTACTTCATGAGCCTCTTCCAGATCGCCGGTGTGGTGCCCAAGATCCGGCACCGAGCCACCGGATACGAGACCGTCAGGTCGTTCGTGGGCAGAGGGCACGGCTACTCGGTCCTCAACCAGCGGCTGGACCACGACCTGACCTATGCCGGGGGTCGCGTCGTGCCCCTGCCGATCAAGGAGAGCCTCCCAGGTGTGCAGGTGGTCCTCGTGAGCCAACCCGGCGTCCGACCGACGGCCAAGGCACAGGCCTTCGCTGACGTCACGCGCGCCCTGTTCGAGGCCACCGAATCGACTTGATGATCGATTCCCTCGATGACACTGACAGAAAGAATCAATTGGACCGTTGAAAGGTTGCTCTTGAACCATGGTCGGCAGCCGGCAGAGCCGGGTGGCACGAACGACCGGGACAGCGAGGTCCCGAAAGGAACGCCATGTCTACCAACAGCATCGATCTCCAGGCCCGCCCCGCACCGATGAACCAGTCGGCGCGCCCTTCCGGGATGCAGTACCGCGTCCTTGCAGGTGGGAGCGTGGGGCAGTTCATCGAGTTCTACGACTTCACGCTCTACGGGCTGTCCGCCGTCGTCATCTCTCAGCTCTTCTTCCCGGACAGCAACCCCGTGACGGCCTTGTTGGCCACCTTTGCGACCTTCGGCGTCGCCTTCCTGGTTCGCCCGCTCGGCGGACTGTTCTTCGGTGCGCTGGGCGACCGGATCGGTCGGCGTCGCGTCCTCTACATCACGCTGCTCTCCATCGGCACGGCGACGGCCCTCATGGGACTGCTGCCGCCCTATGCCTCCATCGGGTTCTGGGCGCCGGTCCTGCTGGTGCTCTGCCGCATGATCCAAGGCTTCTCGGCAGGCGGCGAGTCGGTGGGGGCACCAGCGTTCGTGTTCGAGCACGCCCCAGTCAACCGTCGGGGCTTCTGGCTCAACATCACCCTTGCAGCCACGGCACTCCCGTCCGTCGTGGGCGGAACGCTCATTCTCGTGCTCTCCCAGTCGATGGCCGCTGAGTCCTTCATGGCGTGGGGCTGGCGGATCCCCTTCCTCCTGGCACTTCCCCTGGCGTTCTTCGGCCTGTGGATTCGCTCTCGGACAGAGGAGTCCGACGCTTTCAAGCAGGTCATGGCGAAGTCCGCCACCAAGGAGTTCAGCCCACTCCGGGAGACGTTCCGCGACAACAAGGTGCGGATGCTCCAGGTCATCTTCGTCATGGGTCTGACCGCGATGGGGTTCTACTTCCTCTCGGGATACTTCGTCCCCTACGTCCAGACCACCGGGGACCTCAGCCGCGAGCAGTCCCTGCTGGCCAACGCCGCAGCCATGATGCTGTACGCGCTCCTGCTCCCCATCGGGGGCCTGCTCGGGGACCGGTTCGGCCGCAAGCCGATGCTCATCGCCGGCTCCTTGGCCCTCGCCGTCCTGGCCGTTCCGTGCTTCATGCTCGTCACGAGTGGGTCGCTGGCACTGGCACTGGCCGGTCAGTTGCTCTTCGTGGTCCCGCTGTGCATCTACGGGGGTGGGTGCTACACGTTCTTCGTCGAGATCTTCACGACTCGCACTCGGTTCACGTCTGCGGCCATCAGCTACAACGTGGCGTACGCCGTGTTCGGCGGCACCGCCCCGTTCATCGGCGCTGCCCTGGTGGCCCAGACGGGCGTCTCCTCGGCGCCGGGGTTCTACATGTCAGCAGCCGCTGTGGTCGTCCTGGGTCTCCTCATCTTCACCAACGTGCCCGAGACCCACCGGCAAGTTCACTGATTCCTCCCGCTTTCCCTCGCAGGCTGAACAGCAGCCGCACCCAAGGAGCCACTTCATGAGCGCCCAACAGTTCCTGGCGGACTTCCACCACGTGGCCACCATCGGTGCCACGCCGGCCAACGGCGTTGACCGGCAGGCAGCGACCGATGAGGACCGCCAGACCCGCGACTGGTTCACGCAGTTCGCCACTGCCCGCGGCTGGCACGTCCGAGTCGACGGGATCGGCAACATGTTCGCCCTTCTCGAGTGGAGGCCCGGTGCACCCTACGTGCTCATCGGTTCCCACCTGGACAGCCAGCCGCTCGGTGGCCGTTTCGACGGCGCCTATGGCGTCATCGCGGCACTCCATGCCGCCGAGAAGGTCGAGCGCCTGGTGGCTGCGGCCGGCGTGGGGCAGACCGTGCCGCCGTACAACCTGGCAGTCGTCAACTGGTTCAACGAGGAAGGCGGTCGCTTCGCGCCCTCGATCATGGGCAGCTCGGTCTTCGCCGGTCTCATGGACGAGGACGAGATGCTCCAGGTCCAGGATCTGGCCGGGACCACGGTGGCCGAAGCCCTCGAACGGATCGGCTATCGCGGACAGGACGAGCGTCCACAGGTGGCTGGGTATGCCGAGATCCACATCGAGCAGGGCCGGATCCTCGAGCGGGAGGGGCTTGACCTGGGCGCCGTCGACTTCAGCTGGTACACACAGAAGCTCGACATCGAGGTGCTGGGCGAACAGTCTCACACCGGCGCGACCGCAATGTCTGACCGGCACGACGCTCTGGTGGCTGCGTCGAAAGTGGTGGTCCTCGTCCATGAGGTCACGCGGAAGTTCGAGGACGAGGCGTTGGTCTCGTCCGTCGGCCACCTGACGCTCGAGCCCAACTCGCCCATCGTGGTTGCGCGTCGGGTCCACCTGGTGGCCGACCTGCGCTCCGCCTCACCGGAGATCGTGGCGGAGGCCCGGGCCTCGCTGTTGGAGAGCATCGAGGGCGTAGCGAGGGAACACGACCTGACGATCCACGTGAACGACTTCGACGTCCGACCGATCCAGCACTACCCCGAGGACGGCATCGTGCTCGTGGAGAAGGTCGCAGCCGACCTCGGACTCGGGGTTCGCCGCATCAGGACCATGGCCGGTCACGACTCGGTGGCGATGAACCGGATCGTTCCGACCGTCATGATGTTCATCCCGTCAGCCGGTGGGGTCTCGCACTGCGAGCGGGAGTTCACCAGCGACCAAGACATGGTCTCGGGCCTCTCGGCCCTGACCGAGGTCACCTGGGAACTGGTGAACGGGGCGTTGGACGACGGTCGGAAGGGGATCGCAGAGCGCGCCATGGCG
Source organism: Intrasporangium calvum (assembly GCF_028446585.1). Taxonomy (GTDB): domain Bacteria; phylum Actinomycetota; class Actinomycetes; order Actinomycetales; family Dermatophilaceae; genus Intrasporangium; species Intrasporangium calvum_A. The sequence goes on along the minus strand of NZ_JAPFQL010000004.1, from coordinate 11,459 downwards.
ATGGAGGGGTGACCGTGAGCACCGGCACGGCGGGCGGGCTGGCTGACCACGACCTCGAGCACGCGAGGGACGGAGGCCTGCACCACCTCGACGCGGTCTCGGCCCTGGCGGCGTTCACGTCGCTGGAGCTGTCGCCGGTCGAACTGCTGCGCGCGGTCGTCGAGCGTGCGGATGCCGTCAACGGGGATCGGGTAACTGGCATCAACGCCTTCACCGAGACGCTGTTCGACGAGGCGCTGGAGCAGTCGCGGGCGGCCGCCGACCTGTATCTGAAGTGCGCGTCGACGGGGGAGACGCCACCCGCGCTGCTCGGCATCCCCATCGCGACGAAGGAGAAGCACGGGATCGCCGGGCGCAGGATCGAGCAGGGGCTGCACGCGCATCGCGGTCGCGTCGCGGGCGCAGACCATCCCGTCGTGGCCCGCATCAGGGATGCCGGTGCGATCATCCATGCGCGAACCACCTCCCCGGAGTTCAGCTGCGCCACCGTGACGCACAGTGCCATGTGGGGCGTCACCCGGAATCCCTGGAACCGTGCCGCCTCTCCCGGCGGCTCGTCCGGAGGAGCCGGCGCGGCGCTGGCCGCGGGGATGACGACCCTCGCCACAGCGAGCGACATCGCCGGCTCGACGCGGGTCCCTGCCGGTTTCACCGGAACCGTTGGCTACAAGGCCCCCTATGGCCGTATCCCGGGTCAGGCGCCGCTGGCCGCCGACTGGTACCGCGGAGACGGGCCGATGGGCCGAACCGTGGCAGACACGGAGCTGCTCGCCCACGTCCTCTCGGGGCGCCATGCAGCGGACCACTCGTCCTGGGGCCCCACCGCCAGCCGCCCGACCGCCACACCACTGATCGAGCGTTTGGATGCATTGGCGGGCAAGCGAATCGGGATCTCACTCACGCTCGGTGACTACCCGGTGGCACCCGAAGTCAAGGCGAACACCCTGAAGGTGGCCAGTGCCCTCGAGTCCGCGGGCGCGGTCCTTGTCGACGTGGCCCTCCCGTGGACGACGTCACGCATCGCGACGATCATCTTCACCCACTTCGGACACATTCTCGGTCCAGCGATGGAGCGCGAGACGGCCGGGACCGAGGAGCAGCTGGCGCCCTACACACGCCAGTTCATGGCGGATGCCCGAGCCGCAGCAGAGCAGCGGTCCCTCGTCGAGTCGCTCGAGCTGGACGCGGCGTTGCAGGCAGAGCTGGCCGTGGCGATGGAGGGCGTTGACGTCCTGATCTGCCCGACGTCCGCGGTCACCTCGCTGGAGGCCTCGGGCCAGTACCTCGACGGAATCGAGGTCGAAGGTCGCAGGCTGGGCCACTACTGGGAGGCCCACCTCACCAGCCCGTTCAACGTGGCCAATCGCTGCCCAGTCCTTGCCGTGCCCAGCGGACTGGCTGCCAACGGAGTTCCGACGGGAGTCCAGATCGTGGGGCATCCCTTCGACGAGGATGCGGTGTTCGCCGTGGGTGCAGCCGTTGAGGCGTTGCTCCCGCGCGTCCCCTGGCCCACGCTGAGCTGATCCGGAGATCGGTTGGCCTCGCCGGGTCACGCGCAGGCACCCAGCGCAACTCGAGTGGCCCCACTGTCCCCAGCCTGCCTGTGGAGAGTGGGGCCACTCGAGCGTCCGGGTGCTGGGAGCCAGCCCAGCGGCATACGGCCTCCTGGGGTTATCGCGTGTCGCTCGCCGCGCGCGAGCCAGCCGACCTCAGCACCGCCTGGCGGCCGGCCTCGAGACGCGCCACGGGCACCCGCGGGGGAGAGCACGACAGGTAGTCGATGCCGGCTCCGGCGAAGAAGCCGATCGACGTCGGGTCGCCGGCGTGCTCACCGCAGACGCCCAGCTCGAGGTCGCGGCGTGTCGCGCGGCCCTGCTCGACCGCGGTCCGCACGAGCGCGCCCACGCCGACCTCGTCGAGCGTCTGGAACGGGTCGGCCGCGATGATGCCCTCCTCCCGGTAGGCGGCGAGGAAGCTGGCCTCTGCGTCGTCGCGCGAGATGCCCCACGTCGTCTGCGTCAGGTCGTTCGTGCCGAACGAGAAGAAGTCTGCGTGGGCAGCCAGCGCCCCGGCCGTCAGCGCGGCCCGCGGCAGCTCGATCATGACGCCGACCGGGATGTCGAGCGTCGTGCCGTGCCGCGCAGCAACGTCAGCGATCACCGACTCGAGCCGCTCGCGCGCGGCCGAGAGCTCGGCGACCTCCGCGACGAGCGGCAGCATCACCTCGGGCCGCACGTTGCGGCCCTCCGCGAGGAGCCGTGCCGCCGCTTCCGCCAGAGCCCGCACCTGGACCTCGGCCACCTCCGGGTGGACGAGGAGGAGTCGCACGCCGCGCAGCCCGAGCATCGGGTTCGCCTCGTGCAGACGCCGGACGGCGGCCAGGCGCTTCTCGGCCACCGGGTCCTCGGCCTCGCCCTGGGCGGCCGCCACCGCGGCGGCCACGGAGAGGTCGACGAGGTCCGGGAGGAACTCGTGCAGTGGCGGGTCGAGCAGGCGCACGACGACCGGCAGCCCCTCCATGACGGTCAGGAGCGTCGTGAACTCGTCGAGCGCAAGTGCCTCGATCTCCTCGAGCGCGCCCGGCGCGTCGTCGTCGGTGACGACCCGCTCGACCAGCGCGCGGCGGGGGCCCATGAGCATGTGCTCCGTGCGGCAGAGGCCGATGCCCTCGGCGCCGTAACGCCGCGCGGTGCGGGCCTCCTCAGGAGTCTCGGCGTTGGCTCGGACGCCCATGGTGCGGCGCTTGTCCGCCTGCTGGAGGAGACGGAGCACCGCGCCGGCCGTGGGGTCCGCGGGGGGTTCCGTGGTCGCGTCGGACGCCGTGGCCTGGATGGCCGTCGCGACCACGCTCGCCTGGATCTCGCGGCTGCCCTCGAAGATCTCGCCCGTGCTGCCGTCGACCGACACCACGGTGCCCTCGGCCAGGACGTGGCTGCCGTTGAACGTCGCGACCCGGCCGACCGGATCGACGAGCATCTCCTCGATGCCCGTCACGCAGGTCTTGCCGAGCCCCCGAGCGACGACTGCCGCGTGCGACGTGAGGCCGCCCCGTGACGTGATGACCGCCTTCGCGGCCAGCATGCCGCCGAAGTCGTCGGGGCTCGTCTCGGGACGCGCGAGGACGACGTCGCGCCCGAGCCCGGCCCACTCCATCGCCGTCGCAGCGTCGAAGACGAGCTGGCCCACCGCGGCCCCCGGGCTGGCTGCCAGGCCGCCGGCCAAGGGACTCGCGGCACCGATCTGGAACGACGGGTGCAGCAGGCTCGTCAGCTGGTGGCCGTTGACGCGGGTCAGCGCCTCATCGAGGTCGATGACCCCCTCGTCGGCCAGCTCGACCGCGATTCGGAAGGCCGCAGCGGGACTGCGCTTGCCCAAGCGCGTCTGCAGGATCCAGAGCCGCCCGCGCTCCACGGTGAACTCGACGTCGCAGAGGTCCCGGTAGTGGGTCTCCAGCGTCTGCAGGTGGCGGGTGAGCTCGTCGTGGATCTCGGGGTCGCGGCGGTGCAGCTCGGACAGGTCCATCGGGCTGCGCACGCCGCTGACGACGTCCTCACCCTGGGCGTTGGGCAGATAGTCGCCGAACGCCCCCGGGGCACCCGTCACGGGGTCGCGGGTGAAGCAGACGCCGCTGCCGGAGCGGTCGCCGCGGTTGCCGAAGACCATCTGGACGACGTTGACGGCCGTGCCCAGGTCGTCGGGGATGCCCTCGTGGGCCCGGTAGAGGCGGGCGCGCTCGCCGTTCCACGAGCGGAAGACGGCGCGCACGGCCTCGCGCATCTGGGTGCGCGCGTCCTGCGGGAGCTCCTTGCCCGTCTCGGCCATGATGAGCTCCCGGAAGGCCGCAGCGAGCCGTTGGAGGTGGGCGTCGTCGAGCTCGGCGTCGGTGGCGACCCCGGCGTCCGCCCGGGCCTCGGTCAACAGGTCGTCGAACCGCGCGCCTTCCACGCCGAGGACGGTCCGGCCATACATCTGCGCGAGCCGGCGGTAGCTGTCCCAGGCGAAGTGCGCCTCGCCGCGCTCCGCCAGAGCGGCGACGACCTCGTCGTTCATGCCGATGTTGAGGACGGTCTCCATCATCCCCGGCATGGAGAACTTGGCCCCTGACCGCACCGACACGAGCAGCGGCCGGTCCGGGTCGCCGAGGACGAGCCCGGAGCGCGTCTCGAGGTCGGCGAGCGCCGCGTCGACCTGGTCCCACAACCCCTCCGGGTCACCGCCCGCCGCGAGGTAGGCGCGGCAGGCCTCCGTCGTCACGATGAACCCGGGAGGGACGGGCAGTCCCAGGCGGGTCATCTCGGCGAGCCCGGCGCCCTTGCCCCCCAGCAGCTCGGCCATGGTCCGGTCGCCCTCGTGGAACTCGAGGACGAGCGGGCGGCCACTGGTGTTGATCGGCATGGTCAGGTCCGTTGCGGTCATGGCAGTCTCCAGGCCTACACGGCGGGCCCTGCCTCATATCGCAGGCTGACGAGGGGTCCCGCCTTCCTGCATCGTGCGTCGGATACCCCTAGGGGGCAGTAGGGACTTTGGTCCCGAGCCTTCGTCACGCTCCTCAGCTGCCGGCGCTGTGACTCTCCTGGTGCTCGCACTTGAGGACCGAGCCGGGGCCGGGGTGGATGAGCCCGGAGTGCCCGTCCGACCACTCGACGAGGTAGGGCGGCGCCCCGTCCTCGCCGTGCACCTCGCGGATCGTGCCCTCACGGACCCGCTCGCCGACGTGCTCTGCGGCCATGGTGATCCGGTCTCCGACGGCTGCCTTCATGAGTGTGGTCCTCCTCAGACGGTCCGGCTTCGTTGCCCTCCAAGCACACCACTAGAGGGGCCTCGGCCGGAAGGGGTGACGCGAGGATCACGTCGTGGGCCGAGGCCGGGCCCTCATCCCTGCGGGGACTCGGGGCCGCTCGGCGACGACTGACTGAGGGCCGGGCGATCAGTCGAGCAGGACCCGCTCGAGCAGCCTCGGGATGGTGACCGCGCAGTCGATCTCCTCGCGGATGCGGCGGGCGAGGACCCGGCTCGCCTCGGGTTCTCCGTGCACGACGTGCACGGTCTCTGGCCGTTCGGGCAGGTCCGCGAGCCAGGCGACCAGCTCGTCGGCGTCGGCGTGCACCGAGAAGTCCTCGACCTGGAGGACCTCGGCCCGGACGCGGACGTAGCGGCCCGCGATCTTGAGCTCGGTCGCTCCCTCGAGCAGGGCCCGACCGCGAGTCCCGGCTGCCTGGTAGCCGGTGAGCATGATCAGGTTCTGCTCGCCGGGGAGCAGGTGGCGCAGATGGTGGACCACCCGGCCCCCCGTGGCCATGCCCGAGGCGGACACGATGATGCTCGGGGTGCCGGGTGTGTTGAGCCGCATCGACTCCTCTGCGGTCCGGGCGGTGCGCAGCTGGCGCATCCCCTTGATCGCCTCGAGGACGTCGCTCCTCACCTCGTCGCGGTGGGCGGGGTCGCGGTAGACGTCGAGGGTGGCCAGGGCCATCGGGCTGTCCACCCAGACCGGGACGTCCGGGATGTCACCCCGAGCGAGCAGGTCAGCCAGGGCGAGCAGCACGACCTCCGTGCGGTCGACGGCAAAGGCCGGGATGACGACCGAGCCGCCGCGGCCGATCGTGCGTCGGATCGCCGCGGCCATCACGGCATGGGACGGGTCGACCTCCGGATGTGCTCGGTCTCCGTACGTCGACTCGAGGACCACGGTGCGGGCCGCGGGGGAGGGCTCCCTCCCGTGCAGGATCGGGTGCTGCGGCCGTCCCAGGTCACCCGAGAAGAGGACGGTCGAGTCCCCGGTCGTGACGTGGAGGCTCACCGAGCCGAGGATGTGGCCGGCGCGGAGCAGCCGGACGTCGATGGACTCCGGTGCGTCCGGGCCACCGAGGTGCAGCAGCCGCTCGGGGCCGCACGGCGTCAGGAGCTCGATGGCCCGCTCGGCGTCCTGGGTCGTGTAGAGCGGGCGCGGCTCGGCATGGCGCGACCACCCGTAGGTCGCCGCGTTGGCTGCCTCCTCCTCCTGGAGGAAGGCGCTGTCCCGCAGGACGATCCGGGCGAGCTCCGCCGTCCCGGCCGTGCAGTGCACCGGCCCTGAGTAGCCGTCGCGCACGAGTCGCGGCAGGTAGCCGCAGTGGTCGAGGTGGGCGTGGGAGAGGACCACCGCATCGATCGTCGCGGGGTCCACCGGCGGTGGGTCCCAGTTGAGCCGCCGCCACTGTCGCTCGCCCTGGAAGAGGCCACAATCGACGAGGACCCGCCGGCCTCCCGCCTCCAGGAGGAACTTGCTTCCCGTGACTGTCCCCGCGGCCCCGAGGAAGGTCAGCGCGCTCGCGGCCCGTGCCTGCTGCACCGTCATCACCACCCTCGTCCATCGTGTCGCGCACGACCTGGGTGGGCGCCGGAATGTGGCGCAGGAGTCAGGAGGCGAGCCTCTTGGCGCTCTTCTCGGCCTTGGCCGTCGCCTTCTCGAGCTTCTTGTGCGCCTTCTTCTCCTTGCGCGTCAGCTTCGTGTGCTCGAGCGCCTTGGGGAGGTGTCCGGTGGACTGGCGGTAGTACTCCGCCGCCTTGCGCTCGGCGGCGACCTTGGTGCCGGCCATGATCATCCCGGAGAGCGCGGTGAAGGCGATGACGTCACGGGTCTTCTCGTTGTCGTAGTCGCCCCGCACCGGGACCGGCTTGCCGGTCGCGAGCTTCCACCCCTTCGAGGCGACGGTGGTGGCGAGCTTCGTCGCAACAACCGTCGACGTGACGGTGATCGCCTTCCACGCGAGTCCGCCGAGGGGTGAGTGCTGGTCCTCGTCGGGGGTTGTCACGTCATGCTTCGCCGCTTTGCTCGCCTTGGCCATGGTGTGACTGTACCCACGGCGGTGGGGGTAGAGTCGGGCTGAAAACTGAACAGCACCACCCTATTCACGACAGGGGAGCGCAGTAGCGCTGAGAGTGCGGCCCACCAGACGCGTGAGGCCGCAGACCCTCGAACCTGCTCCGGTTAGCACCGGCGAAGGGAGTCGGTAATTCTCAGGACACCCACGCGCTCCGTCATCTCATGGCGCATCAGCTCGACGGCCATGCACTGACGGAGATCGTTGGTCGCCCTCCCCGAGGTCTCCACCATCTCCAAGGACACCACGGGAGTCACTCATCATGACCACATCCAACTCGGTCCGGCCCGACGAGATCCGCGCGTCCGGACCGCTGCCGCGCTGGCGGACCATCGACCTGCTCACCTGCGCCTTCCTCGGCGTCGCCTTCGGCGTCGCCTACTGGGCCTGGGGGCTGGTCTACGAGACGCCGTCCAACGTCATCTCGGCGGGGTTCCCGCCGCTCTCCGCGCTCCTCAACTGGCCCTGGCTCGTCGCCGGCATCGTCGGCATGCTCGTCATCCGCCGGCCCGGCGCCGCCGTGTTCACCGAGCTGCTCGCCGCGGTGGTGTCCGCGCTGATCGGCACCCAGTGGGGCATCACCACGCTCGTCTCGGGCCTCGTCCAGGGCCTCGGCGTCGAGCTCGGCTTCGCGGCCTTCGCCTACGCGACCTTCCGGTGGGGGCCGCTGCTCCTCGGCGGCTTCCTCGGCGGCGCGTTCGAGGCCGTCTACGAGTGGTACTCCTGGTACCAGGAGTGGGACCTGGGCTACAAGGTCGCCTACCTGTTCCTCTTCGGCGCCTCGGTCGCCGTCTTCGGCTCGATCGTCTCCGTCGCCCTGACTCGCGGGTTGGCCTCAGCGGGGGCCCTCAACGCCTTCCCGCCGGGCCAGGAGGTCAGGGAGCGTCACGCGGTCTGACGGGCACGCCAGAGCCATGCCCACGACGGAGCCCCGGCCCGGAGCCCGCTCTGCGACGACCTCGACGCAGGGCGGAGCCGAGCGCGCTTCGGCGCAGGCCGGGGCCGCCGTTCGCGTCGCGGACCTCACGTGGCGCCCCTACGGCCGGAGCCGACCGGTTCTGGCCGGCTTCGACCTGACCGTCGAGCCCGGCGAGCGCGTCCTGCTCGCCGGGCCGAGCGGCTCCGGCAAGTCGACGCTGCTCCGGGCCATCGCCGGGCTGCTGCTCACCGCGGACTCGGGCGACCTCGCGGGGTCCGTCAGCGTCGGCGGCGAAGCGCCGCAGGACCGCCCCGGCTCCGTTGGGCTGGTCCTGCAGGACCCCGGGGCAGGAGTGGTGGCGTCGACGATCGGCCGCGACGTCGCCTTCGGACTCGAGAACGTCGAGCTGCCCCGCGGGGACATGCCTCCCCGCGTCGCTGCGACGCTGGCGGAGGTCGGCCTGACGATGGACGAGGGCAGTCCACCTGGTGCGCTGAGCGGTGGCGAGTCGCAGCGGCTCGCGCTCGCCGGCGCGCTCGCCATGGAGCCCCGGGTGCTGCTGCTCGACGAGCCGACGGCGATGCTCGACGCTCTCACGGCAGCCTCCGTGCGCAGCCTGGTCGACACCGTGACCCGCCGCAGGGGGCTGACGCTGCTCGTCGTCGAGCACCGGCTCACCGGCTGGGTCGAGCTGGTGGACCGGCTCGTCGTGCTCGGCGCGGACGGCACGATCGTGGCCGACGGGCCGCCGCGAAGTGTCCTGCGTGAGCACGGCAGCAGGTTGGCCGCCGAGGGGATCTGGGTCCCCGGCTTTCCGGAGCCCGAGCCGCTCGAGATCGAGCTGACGCCGTGGCCGGGCGACAGTGCCGGGGCGGGCAGCGTCGGCCGAGGCGAGGTCGTCCTGGCCGCGCGGGACGTCACGGTCGAGCACCGCACCCGTCGCCTGGGCGCCGAGAGCCGCACGACGACGGCCGTGAGCAGCGTCGACCTCGACGTGCGGGCCGGCTGCGTCGTGGCGCTCGTGGGGCCGAGCGGATCCGGCAAGACATCCCTCATGGGCGCCTTGGGCGGCCTCACCGCGCCGGCATCGGGCCGCGTCGACTTCGCCCTTCCGCTGACTCCGGGCGGCTCGGCCGGCGCCCTCGACGCCAAGGGCCGCGTCGAGCCGCCACATGAGTGGTCCTCGACGGACCTGGCGCGCGTCGTGGCGTGGGTTCCGCAGCGGTCCGCCTCGGCCGTGGTCGGACGCACCGTGCGCGACGACGTGCTCACGACGCCGCGGGCTCTCGGCCTCGACCCCGAGCTGAGCGAGCGGCGGGCGGACGAGGTGCTCGCGGCTCTCGGGCTCACCGGCCTCGGCGCGGCGGACCCTCGGCACCTGTCCGGCGGTGAGCAACGCCGGCTCGCCGTCGCCTCGGCAGTCCTGCACTCACCGGCGCTCGTTCTGGCGGATGAGCCCACCGTGGGCCAGGACCGCCTGACCTGGGCCGCCGTCATGGGGATCCTGGAGGCGTCCCGGGACGAGGGCGCCGCGCTGGTGGTGACAACCCACGACGACGGGGCCATCGGCCGGGCCGACGAGACGCTCCGCCTCACGGCGCCCCCACCCTCCCCGCCACCGGCGACACCAGAACGGCGGCCCCTGGTGGCGAGAGTGGGCCCTCTGGCGCTGCTCGCGGTGGGTCTGAGCGTCCTCCCGCTCCCGGCGCTGTTGGAGTCCTGGCGCCAGGGGTTGGCAGTCCTCGGCGTGGAGCTGCTCCTCGGGGTGATCGGCCTGCTCGCTCCCGGCTCTGGCCGGCGGCCGGTCGGGCGAGTCCGCGGCGTCCTGACCCGCCTCGCCCCCGCGGGGCTCGCGGTCGTCGGTGTCGCGTGGTCGGCCTGGCTCCTCGGTGGACGCGACCTCGAGGTCGCCGCGGGCGCCGGCCTACGCGTCCTGTGCCTCGTGGTCCCCTCGGCCTTCGTCGTGGGCTACCTCGACCCCGAACGCCTCGGTGACCAGCTGGCCCAGCGACTGCGGCTGCCCGCCAGGCCGGTCGTCGCGGCCACCGCTGCCCTGCAGCGGGTCCAGTCCTTCGACGCCCTGTGGGACGAGCTGATGAAGACTCGTCGCGTGCGTGGCATCCGCGCCGACCGGGGAGTCGTGCCGAGGATCCGAGAGGCGGTCGTGGTGACCGGCGGCCTCCTCGTCGGCGCCCTGGGGCAGGCGGCCAACCTCGCCCTCGCCATGGATGCCCGCGGCTTCGCCGAGGCGCGCCGACGGACCTGGGCGCGCGATGCGCCGTGGCGGCTCGCTGACACCTTGGCCCTCGTGGCCGGGCTGGTCATCGTCATCGCAGGGTTCGCCGCGCGTTTCTTCCTGCCTGCCTGAGGCACCGTGGGCTGGGAGCCGGCCCAGCGGCATACGGCACCTGCTCCGTCGAGCACTCGGTGAAGGTCCGTCAGGTGTCCCCGATGCCGTGGGAGCGAACAGGGCAGAATGGGCGTCGTGCGCAGACCTTTGACGTATGCCGCTGGGCTGGCTCTCGTGGTCACCTCCCTCGTGGGGTTGGCTGGCTGTGGTCAGCCGGAGGTGGCGCCCACGGACGATGGCACGGTCAGCGTCCCGATCCAGCCGACGATCACGCCCTACGAGACGGGTGCACCGTCCGCGGACCCGTCCGAGGCCGTGCCGGGCGGCGCGTTCGACCTCGAGGCGATGCTGACGACGCAGTCGTGCGAGCAGAGCGGCGGCGTGTGGAGCTATGCGGGTTCGTTCGCCAACACGACCGCCGAGCAGCTCGACATCGGGGTCGCGATCTCCCTCGTCTCCACCACTGACCTCGATGTACTCACCGTCCACGAGGTGGACCTCGCCGTCCCGCCCAATGAGACGGTGCCGGTGGAGGCGGCCGCCTTCTACACGAGCCAGGACGTCGACCCGGCCACCGTCCAGTGCCTCACGGGCGTCACCGAAAAGGGCCACTGACCGTGCGACTCTTCCTCGTCCGGCACGGTGAGACACACGCCAACGTCGCCCGCCAGCTCGACACGGCCGTCCCCGGCCTGCACCTGACGGAGGCCGGCGAGCAGCAGGCGAAGGACCTCGCCGAGCGACTGTCCAGCGAGGACCTCGGGGCGATCTACGTCTCGGACCTCCTGCGGGCGCAGCAGACCGCCGAGCCCCTCGCCGCCGCGCTGGGGCTCGACGTCGTCGTCCTGCCGGGGCTGCGCGAGATCCAGGCGGGGGACTACGAGATGTCGACGGAGTGGGGGCCGTTCGTCGACGCGGTGAAGCGCTGGCGCGACGACCCGGAGCACACGATCCCGGGTGGCGACTCGGGCATCGGCTTCATGAGCCGCTACGAGGCGGCGATCCGCCGCATCGCGGGCGACGGGCACGAGTCAGCGGTCGCGGTGAGCCACGGCGCGGCCATGCGGGTCTGGGTGGCGGCAGCCACGAACCTCGACCCGGGCTTCTTCGACGCCCGGCGCCTCGACAACACGCTCGTCGTGACCCTGGAGGGCGACCCCGACGCGGGTTGGCGCCTCCTCGCCTGGGGAGACGAACCCATCACCCATGACTGAGCCAGCGGGGGCCGCCGCGCATCGCACGGGCGCCGGGCACCGCACGGCCACCGCCTGGCGGTTCCTCGGCCTGGCTGCCGCTGCCGCCCTGGCCGCCTCGTCCTGGGGGTCCG
>NZ_JAPFQL010000039.1 GCF_028446585.1 Intrasporangium calvum | reverse complement strand
CGCCGCAAGGTCAGATCTCGCCGAGGACCGCGGCGCGCAGGGTGTCGAGGCCCACGCCACCGATGTCGAGGGCGCGGCGATGGAACGCCTTGAGGTCGAACGCCTCGCCCTCGCGCCGCTGCGCCTCGTCACGGAGCTGCAGCCAGAGGCGCTCGCCGATCTTGTAGGAGGGGGCCTGTCCGGGCCAGCCGAGGTAGCGGTCGAGCTCGAAACGCAGGGTCTTCTCGTCCATGAAGCCGTAGCGCGTCAGGTAGGTCCACGCCTTGTCGTAGTCCCACGCGCCGCCGCCGACCTCCGCGGGCGCGTCGAAGCCGCAGTGCACTCCGATGTCGAGCACCACCCGAGCGGCTCGAAGGGACTGTCCGCCAAGCCAACCCATCCGGTTGCCGGGGTCATCCATGTAGCCGAGCTCGGCCATCAGCCGCTCGGCGTAGAGCGCCCACCCCTCGGCGTGCCCTGAGGTGAAGGACTCGAGGCGGCGCCACGTGTTGAGCAGGCCTGAGCGGTAGACCGTCTGGGCGATCTGCAGGTGATGACCCGGGACGCCCTCGTGGTAGACGGTGGTCAGCTCGTTCCACGTCTGGAACTCGGTCTTGCCCTTCGGGACCGACCACCACATGCGCCCCGGACGGCTGAAGTCGTCGCTGGGACCGGTGTAGTAGATGCCACCGGTCTGGGTCGGCGCGATCATGCACTCGATGCGCTGCACCGGCCCGGGAATGTCGAAGTGGACGTCCTTGAGGTTGCGGATCACCTCGTCCGCGCGCTCCTGCATCCAGGCCTGGAGCGCGTCCGTGCCCTCGAGCCGGTAGCGGGGATCGGCGTCGAGGATCTCGACGCCCCGCTCCACCGTCGCGCCGGGCTCGAGGCCCTCGGCGATCTCCTGCATCTGCGCCCGGAGGTCGGCGACCTCCCGCTGACCCCACGCGTAGGTCTCCTCGAGGTCCACCGTGGCGCCCAGGAAGTAACGGGACTCGAGCTGGTAGCGCTCACGCCCGCAGGCGTCCGCCTCGGGCGCGTGCGGCAGCAGCTCCCGCTCGAGCCAGTCGGCCATCTCGCCGTATGCCGCTGACGCCGCCTTCGCGGCGTCGGCGAGGTCGGCCTTGACGTCGCCTTCGAGGGGTCCGTCGGTGGTGCGGGCCCGGGCGACGAGGGTCGCGAAGTAGGCGTCGTCGCCGGTGAGGTCCCGGGACTGGTCGGCGCACGCGACGACCTGGCGTCGCGGGGAGACCAGCCCCCGCTCGCGAGCGGCCAGCAGCGACTCGCGGTAGCCGATGAGCGCAGTCGGGATGCGGGTCATCCGGGTGGCGAAGGTGCGCCAGTGCGCCTCCGTGTCCTGTGGCATGAGGTCGAAGACGTCGCGCACCGCCTGGAGGGGCGAGGCCAGGACGTTGAGTGACATCTCGTCGAGGCCTGCCGCGTAACGCTCCTCGGCCAGCCCGAGCCGGTCGGTGAGGGCCGCCACCGTGACGCGGTCGACGTCGTCGACCGGCGTGGCCGTCGCCAGCTCGGCCAGCGTGTCGCGGCGGAGGGCGCTGTGCGCGGCGTGCCCGGCGGGGGACAGGTCGTCCAGCTCGTCCTCGCGCCCCGGCAGGCCGAGGTAGGTGGCCTGGATCGGGCTGAGCTCGACGACGCCGGCGAGGTAGCCCTCCGCGATGCGGTCGATCGGGGTCTGGGGGCGGGGCGGTGCGTCCGGCGCGTGGGTGCTCGACGGGGTGCTGGATGACGTGCTCGATGGGGTGGTGTCAGTCACCGACCGAACGTATCCCACGGCCTGGTGGGTGCCGCCACCGCAATTCGGGTCAGTCGTCCTTCTTCTTCTTGCCGTCGCCGCCCGTGTCGCCCGACTTCTCGTCGGAGCCGGCCGAGCCACTGTCGGCGGGCCCGTCGGAGACGACGAGCACGACGACGCCATCCGTCGCGGGCTCGCCCGTCGCCGGCCAGCTGCCGATGACGGTGCCGGCCGGAGCGTCCGACGGAATGGGTGCGGTGCTGAAGCGCAGCTGCGCACTCTGGAGGATCGCGGAGGCGGCGTCGGCCGTGCTCCCGACCAGACCGTCCGGCACGTCGATGGACTTGACCCCGTCGGGGAGCTGTCCGCGGCTCACGACGATGACTGCTGTCTCCCCGCGCTGCATGGTCTCGCCGGGGCGGGGGAAGGTGCCCACGACGGAGCCCTCCGGGGCGCCCGAACGGACGAGCGCCCACCGGACGCTGAGGCCTCGCGCATTGAGCTCCTCGACCACGTCCGCCCGCTCGCGGCCGACGGCGTCGCGAGGCACCGCCGGGCCGTCAGGGGTGTCTGGCTCCTCGCTCGTCGGCTCCTCCGAGGGAGTCAGCACTGCAGTGGGCGTCGCGACTGGGGGCGGTGCATCGTCGTTGCCCGACAGGGCGAGAGCGATGACGCCCACGATGGCCAGGGCGGCCACTCCCGCGAGGACCCACCGGAGGCGGGAGGGGCCCGCTCCGTGGGTGGTCGCCGACGTCGACCGGTCGCGGCGGGTGAGCGGCATGGCCGTGGACGCGGCTCGCGCCGACGCTCCGCGGTCGGCAGCCGGGCTGAGGACGGGCCTGGTGCTGGGGAACGCCCGGGTGGCCGAGTGGGTCTCGGGGATGGGCAGGACGTTGGTCGCCGCGGCGTGGGCCGGCTGCCGGGAGGGTGCGGTGGCCGCGGCACGCAGGGCCGTGGCCATGGAGCGGGCGTCCGGGAAGCGGTCCTCGGGGCGAGGCGCCGTGGCTCGCGCCACGATCGTGTCGACGGCCTCCGGCACGTCAGGAGCGACTGAGCTCGGCGGCGGCACCTCGCTGTCGAGGTGTCGCAGGGCGATGGTGACCGGCGAGTCACCGTCGAAGGGCACCCGACCGGTCAGCATCTGGAAGAGGAGCACCCCGACCGAGTAGAGGTCGGAGGCCTGGCTGGCGGGCTCCCCGCGGACGACCTCGGGGGAGACGTACTGAGCCGTCCCCATGATGGTGCCGGTCTGCGTGAGGGACGACCCGCCGAGCGCTCGGGCGATGCCGAAGTCGGTGACCTTCACGGTCCCGTCGCGCTGGCCGTCGATGTGACCGTCACGGCTGGTGATGATGACGTTGCTCGGCTTGATGTCGCGGTGGACGAAACCGGCGTCGTGGGCGGCGGCGAGCGCGTCGCACACCTGGGCGGCGATCCGGACGGCCTCCGCGGCCGGGAGGGGGCCGCGGCCGGCGAGCAGCTTGGCCAGGTCCTGGCCCTCCACGAGCTCCATGACGATGAAGTGGGTGCTGCCGTCCTGGCCGTAGTCGAGGATCCGGGCGACGGAGGGGTGGGTGAGGCGAGCCGACATGAGGGCCTCGCGACGGAAGCGCTCGATGAAGTCGCCGGAGCCGGCCAGCTCCTCGCGCAGGAGCTTGACGGCGACCTTGCGGTGGAGCCGCTGGTCGGTGGCGACGTGGACCTCGCCCATGCCTCCGGCGGCGATCCGGGACTCGAGCTGGTAGCGACCTGCGAGCATCACGACATCTTCACCGGTAGGACTGGCACAAGCAGAGAGGCTAGACCACTACGGCGTCGGAAGGGACATCAGCAGACCGCTGCTTCGGGGCGGACTTCCCGCGGCTCGGCCGCAGCCCGGGCCGTCGCTGGACGCCACCGGGCACTGCCCGCAGCCAGTCGCGGGGCAGCCGGACTGGAGCGGCTCGCTCCTGAGACGCCCGAGCCAGGCGAGGTGGTCGAGGGCGGCCTCGACGACGTCCCGGGGCAGCCCGGTCGCGCGCTGCACGTCCGTGGTCGTCACCGAGCCGGAGCGGATCGCGCCGAGCACCGCGGACACCGGGCGAGGTGCGGCGACAGCGGTCATGAGATCAGCCTCCCCAGCTGGAAGACGGCCACCGCCAGGAGCCAGGCCACGGCCAGCTGGACCCCGATGCCGACGGCGGTCCATCTCAGGCCCACCTCGCGCTTCTGGGCCGCGAGCGTCGCCACGCACGGCGTGTAGGCGAGGATGAAGACGAGGAAGGCGAGGACCGCCGGGATCGGGTGTCCTCCCGATGAGCTCTCGAAGGCCTGCCGCAGCTCGCCGGCGAGCGCGCCTGGCTGGGAGCTGCTCTGCGGCTCCTGGGTCGCGTAGGTCTGGGCCCAGGACGACACGACCGCCTCCTTGGCGACGAAACCGACCATGAGCGCCCCGGTCGTCTGCCACTGTCCGAAGCCCGCCGGCTCGAAGGCCGGGCTGACGGCCTGCGCGGTGGCTGCGTAGAGGCTGTCACCGGGTGGCACCTCGGCGAAGCCCGCGTCGCCCCGGACGGGCACCGACTGGAGCAGCCAGACGACGGTCACCGCGGCCACGATGATGCCGCCCGCGGTGCGGAGGAAGCCCTTGACGCGGATCCAGCTGACCAGTCCGACCACGCCGAGGGTGGGCCGCTGGTAGGGAGGCAGGTCGATCATGAGCGGCTCCCCGCCCATGGTCCGCCACAGCGTTCGTCGGAGGAGGAGACCCACGAGGACGACGAGCAGGATGGACACGAGGTACATGCCGAAGACGACCAGCCCCGCCTGCGCCGGCATGAACGTCGTCGCGAGCAGGACGTAGACGGTGAGCCGGGCGCTGCACGAGGTGAACGGGATGAGCAGCGTGGTGAGAATGCGGTGGCGGGCATTGGGCAGGGCGCGGGTCGCGCTGATCGCCGGCACGTTGCAGCCGAAGCCGACCACCAGCGGGAGGAACGCCCGTCCCGGCAGTCCGATGAGGCGCATCATCCGGTCCGTCACGACGGCCGCGCGCGCCATGTAGCCCGAGTCCTCGAGGACGGAGAGCAGGATGAACATCAGGCTCATCACGGGCAGGAAGGTCAACAGCATGCCGACGCCGGCCACGAGCCCGTTGACGACGAGCCCGTGCAGGGGAGTCTCTCCGAGGCCCACGGCCTGGAGCAGGGCGCTCGCCACGTTGGTGACCGGGCCGGAGAAGAAGGTGTCGAGGGCATCCTGGAACGGCGCCGCGACGGTGGTCGTCGTCTGGAACACGACGAACATGGCGGCGAGGAAGAGCAGGGGTCCGGCGACGGGCGCGGTGGCCCAGCGGTCGATCCGATCGGTCCAGGTGCGTCGGCCGCCACCACTCGAGCGGGTGGCCCGCTCGACGACGTCGAGCGCCCAGGCGAACCGCTCGTCGGCGAGCTCGAGGTCGTCGGCTTCAGGGCCTGCGGCCATGGGCCGGGGCGCCGGCACCGGCCGGTCGAGCACCCGGTCGACGGCTGCGTCCAGCGCCGAGGTGCCGGTGCGACGGCGCGGGTCGACGACGACCACGGGGAGGCCCAGGGCTTCTTCGAGGGCCCGGTCGTCGATCTCGACGGCTCGCCGCGCCGCGAGGTCAGTCATCGTCAGGGCCACGACGAGTCGCAGCGAGTGCTCGCGGAGCTGGGCCACCAGGTGGAGGCTGCGGGCGAGGTGCGCGGCGTCGACGACGGCGACGACGGCGTCCGGTCGGTCGGCGGCCGGGACGTCCACCAGGAGCCGTCGGGTCAGCTCCTCGTCGGGCGAGGCGGGGTCGAGGCTGTAGGCGCCGGGAAGGTCGAGCAGGGCGACCTCGCGGCGGCCGTCGCAGGCCTGCAGGAACCAGCCGCCCTCGCCGACCTCGACGGTTGTCCCGGGCCAGTTGCCGACCGAGCGGCGGGCGCCGGTGAGGGCGTTGAACAGCGTCGACTTGCCGGAGTTGGGCGCGCCGACGAGGGCGACCTGGGGTGATCCGGTCGCGGCCTGGGCCTTCGCGGCCTGGCTCGCGCAGGAGGGGCAGGCCGGTGCGGTGTCCTGGGTCGTCATCGCTGGGCCTCCGCGGGCCAAGCGGCCACCGTCGCCCGGTCGAGTGCGATCCGGGTCGTCCCCGTCGCGACGACCCGGCCGCGGCCGGCCGTCCGGTGCAGGATGACGACCTCGGTGCCGGCTCGGAGCCCGAGCTCGGCGAGGCGGCGGGTGGCGGCCGGACCCAGGTGCGGTGCGGCGAGGACCACCGTGCTTCCGACCGGGTGCCGGGCCAGCGTGGGCCCGCCAGGGGCCACGGTGCTCGGAAGAGAGACGCTGTCGGTGCCGGTGTGCGGCTGGGGGCCCGGATCGCTCCGCCGGGTCAGCCCGAAGAGGTTCACACCGCGGACGTTACTCCTGCTGGTTAGGTGTGCCTAACCTCTAAATCCAGAAGTGGCCGGTATCACTCGGCGTACCTCAACGAGGGAGGCTGGAGACCCGCCAGCCGCCCTGTCGCGCCTGCGGTCCGACGAGGCGCCAGGCCGGGTCGGACCACGCCGAACGCGTCCGCGCGGTGTCCTCGTCGGCGGCCCCACCGGCGGCGGCGAGCACCGCCACCAGGGCGGCGATCTCTTCCGGGGACGGGTTGCCGCTGACCACCCGGACCGCCGTCACTGCATCGCCTGCGGTGCTCACAGCGGGATGTTCCCGTGCTTCTTGGGCGGGAGGGTCTCGCGCTTGTTCTTCAGCGCCCGCAGCGCCCGGACGACGTTCATCCGCGTGTTGGACGGCGTGATGACCGTGTCGATGTAGCCGCGCTCCGCCGCGATGTAGGGGTTGGCCAGCGTCTCCTCGTAGTGCGCGATGAGCTCGGCGCGCTTGGCGTCGACGTCGCCGCCCTCGGCCGCGACCGCGGCCAGCTCCTTGCGGTAGAGGATGTTGACCGCGCCCTGCGCACCCATGACGGCGATCTGCCCGGTCGGCCAGGCGAGGTTGATGTCGGCACCGAGGTGCTTGGAGCCCATGACGTCGTAGGCGCCGCCGTAGGCCTTGCGGGTGATCACCGTGATCTTGGGGACGGTGGCCTCGCCGTAGGCGTAGATGAGCTTGGCGCCGCGCCGGATGATGCCGTCCCACTCCTGCGACGTGCCGGGCAGGAAGCCGGGCACGTCGACGAAGGTCAGGACCGGCACGTTGAAGCAGTCGCAGGTCCGCACGAAGCGGGCTGCCTTCTCGGACGCGTCGATGTCGAGTGTGCCGGCGAACTGCATCGGCTGGTTGGCGACGACCCCGACGGACATCCCGTCGATCCGGGCGAAGCCGGTGATGATGTTGGGGGCGAAGAGGGGCTGGACCTCCAACCAGTCAGGGCCGTCCTCGCCTCCGTCAACAATGTGCTCGATGACCTGGTGCATGTCGTAGGGCACGTTCGGCGAGTCCGGGATGCACGTGTCGAGCCACCGGTCCTCGTCGGTCACGGTCAGGTCGGCCTGGCCCTCGTCGTAGGAGGGGGGCGTCTCCATGTTGTTGCTCGGCAGGTAGGACAGCAGGGCCTTGACGTAGTCGATGGCGTCCTGCTCGTCGCTGCCCATGTAGTGCGCGACACCGGACTTGGTGTTGTGCGTCTTGGCGCCGCCGAGCTCCTCGAACCCGACGTCCTCGCCGGTGACGGTCTTGATCACGTCGGGTCCGGTGATGAACATGTGGCTGGTCTGGTCGACCATGACGGTGAAGTCGGTGATCGCGGGGGAGTAGACGGCGCCGCCGGCGCACGGGCCCATGACCAGGCTGATCTGCGGGATCACCCCGGAAGCCCGCACGTTGCGGAAGAAGATCTCGCCGTAGAGTCCGAGCGAGACGACGCCCTCCTGGATCCGCGCCCCACCCGAGTCGTTGAGCCCGATGACCGGACAGCCGATCTTCATCGCGAAGTCCATCACCTTGACGATCTTCTCGCCGAAGACCTCGCCGAGCGAGCCGCCGAAGACCGTGAAGTCCTGCGCGAACACCGCGACCTGCCGACCGTCGATCGTGCCGTAGCCGGTGACGACCCCGTCGCCGTAGGGGCGGTTCTTCTCCTGCCCGAACTGGTTGGAGCGGTGCCGGGCGTACTTGTCCATCTCGATGAAGGTGCCCTCGTCGAGGAGCATCTCGAGCCGCTCGCGGGCCGTCTTCTTGCCGCGGGCGTGCTGCTTGTCGACCGCGCGCTCGGAGCCGGCGTGCGCCACCTCGGCCACCCGACGCTTGAGATCGGCGAGCTTGCCCGCCGTGGTCGTCAGGTCAATGGTCTGATCTGCCTCGCTCTGATCCGCGTCGGCGGGCGCCTGCTCCGTTGCCATGGCGGCACTCTAGCCTTGGAAGGGTGCGCGAACCGATCCGTCCCGACCTCATCCGTGCGGCATTGGTCACGTCCGGCCGGCCGTGGCGCGCGGTGGAGTTCCATCCGTCGATCGGATCGACCAACAGTCGCGCTGCGGAGATCGTCCGGTCGTATGCCGCTGGGCCCGGTGGCGACGACAGCCCCCTCTGGCGCATCGTCCTCACCGACGACCAGACGGGTGGGCGGGGTCGGCTCGGACGGACCTGGCAGGTGCCCCCGCGGGCGTCCCTCGCGGTCTCGGCCGTCGTCCCCGCGCCCGCGGAGCTGGGTTGGGTGCCGCTCCTGGCCGGTGTGGCGCTCGTCCGGGCGATCACGGCTGTCACGGCGTCGGGCGGGACGCCCCTCCAGCCGAGGCTCAAGTGGCCGAACGACGTCCTGCTGCCCGAGGACGACGACCGGAAGGTGGCCGGCATCCTCTCCGAGTTCGCCGAGTGGGCCGGGGGCAGCGCCGTCGTCATCGGGACCGGGGTCAACGTCGACCAGACCCGCGACGAGCTCCCCGTGGACACGGCGACCTCGTTGCGGGTCGCCGGCGCGGTGGTGCGCCGGGAGGACCTCGTGACCGCCTACCTCGACGAGCTCGCCGCGGTCCTGCAGCGGGGCCCGGCCGCCCGGTCGGAGTACCGGTCGGCGTGCGCGACCGTGGGCTCCCACGTGCGCGTCCACCTGCCGGCCGGTGGGGTGGCGGAGGGGCGCGCGGTGCGCGTCGACGACACTGGGGCGCTGGTCGTGTCGGTAGCGGGCGGTGAGCAGGCCTTCTCCGCCGGCGACGTGGTCCACGTGCGCCCTGCCGATGGGCGGGGCGGCCCGAGCGGGCTGGCATGATCGGGACATGACCGAGGCAGGCGGCTCCCATGGAGGCGACGCCGACGTCGACGCCAAGGAGATCACCGAGCGGCTGCTCGGCCGTCCGCTCGAGCTGCGCCGCCGGGACGTGACGAGCGAGGCGGGCGTCTCGCTGCTGTCCGCCCAGAAGTTCTGGCGCGCCCTCGGCTTCCCGGTCGTCTACACCGACGACGAGCTGTTCACCGAGGCCGACGTGGACGCGTTGCGCACGGTCGCGGGCATCGTACGCGACGGTGACATCGACGAGACGCTCGCGCTGGCCATGACGCGCGCCGTGGCGCGCTCGGCCGATCGTCTCGCCGTGTGGCAGGCCCAGCTGGTCGCCGAGGCGGTCGAGACCGAGGCATCGGAACAGCGGGCCGGGGAGGCCGTGGCCGGCGCGGGTGCCGAGACACGGGTCGTCCCCTCGCTGGGGACCGCGGCCGAGACCGCGCAGCGCATGGCCGATCTGGCCGACCGGTTCGAGCCCCTGCTCGTCTACGCCTGGAGGCGGCACCTCAGCGCCGCCGTCTCGAGGATGCTCGCCGATGCCGACCCGGAGAGCTACGGCCTGGTGAAGATGCGGTCGGTCGGCTTCGCCGACCTGGTCAACTTCACCTCGCTCGTGCGCAAGATGTCCGAGCGCGACCTCGCCCGGCTCGTCCACCGGTTCGAGCGCCTGTCGGCGGACGTCATCACGGCCCACGGCGGGCGCCTGATCAAGACCGTCGGAGACGAGGTGCTCTTCACCACCGTCCAGGCCGCCCCGGCCGCGGCCATCGCCCTCGACCTCGTCGAGGCCATTTCCCAGGACGACGTGCTCCCCGAGGTGCGGTGCGGAATGGCCCGTGGCCCCATCGTCTCGAGCCTCGGAGACGTCTTCGGCACCACGGTGAACCGCGCCTCCCGTCTCACCGCGGTGGCCCAGGCCGGCACCGTCCTCGTCGACGCGCCCATGGCCCGCGAGCTCGCGACACTCTCCGGATTCCAGCTGGCTGGCCAGCGGCGCCGCATCCTGCGCGGCGTCGGACCGGTGTCGCCCTCGATGCTGCGCCGAGCGCCCGCGGAGGGCCGCCGGCCGACCTGAGTGCCATCCACCACCCACCACCCACCCCACAGGAGCCCCCACCGTGACCCAGCCCGCGAACCCGAGCCTCGTCCGCATCGACCGCTTCGACGACCCGGCGCTCGCTCACGTCGCAGAGCTCGTCCTGGACCGCCCGGAGGCCCTCAACGCGGTGTCGACCGCGATGGCCGAGGCAGTTCGCGACGCCACCACGGCGCTCGCAGCGGACGAGACGGTGCGGTGCGTGGTCCTGACGTCGAGCCATCCGAAGGCGTTCTGCGTGGGCGCCGACCTCAAGGAGCGCAACTCGCTCTCCGACGCCGAGCTCGTCCAGCAGCGACCCCTGGCCCGCTCCGCCTACGGCGGCGTCCTCGCCCTGCCCATGCCGGCCATCGCCGCAGTGGACGGCTTCGCCCTCGGCGGAGGCTTCGAGCTGGCCCTCTCGTGCGACGTCATCATCGCCGGGCGCGGTGCCCTCGTCGGCCTTCCCGAGGTCGGCGTCGGCGTCATCCCCGGCGGCGGGGGCACGCAGCTGCTCGTGCGTCGGGTCGGCTGGTCCAAGGCGGCCAAGGCCATCTTCTCCGCGGCGAAGATGCCGGCCGACGAGGCCCTCGCACTCGGTGCCGTGGACGAGGTCGTCGAGGCCGGCAGCGCGCGCGACCGTGCCCTCGAGCTGGCCCGGGCCATCGCCGCGAACTCCCCGGTGGGCCTGCGCAACGCCAAGCGCGCGATGCGACTCGGCGCCGACGTCGACCTCGCCTCCGGACTCGAGATCGAGGACGCCTGCTGGCGGGCCACCGCCTTCTCGGGAGACCGGCGCGAAGGCGTCGCCGCCTTCGCGGAGAAGCGCACCCCCAACTGGCCCGGGCGCTGAGCTCGGCTGCCGCTGGGAGCCAGCCCAGCGGCATACGGCATCGTGCTCTGGTGGCGCCTGCGCCCGATGTGGGTAGGCTGCGGTGCGGTTGGTGGCCACCGACCACGGATGGTGGCGGGACGCAGTTCAACACGCTGACGCGAGGACGGTGACATGACCCGAGTGCTGCTGGCCGAGGACGATCCGGCGATCTCCGAGCCGCTCGCCCGGGCCCTGCGTCGCGAGGGCTACGACGTCGACGTCCGGGAGGACGGCGCCGAGGCCCTCGAGGGGGCCAAGGACAACCCCGACCTCGTCCTGCTCGACCTCGGCCTGCCGAAGGTGGACGGGCTGGAGGTGTGTCGCCGGCTCCGCGCCGAGGGACGCAGCATCCCCGTGCTCATCCTCACGGCCCGGGCCGACGAGGTCGACACCGTCGTCGGGCTCGACGCCGGCGCCGACGACTACGTGACCAAGCCCTTCCGGCTGGCCGAGCTGCTCGCGCGGGTGCGGGCCCTGCTCCGTCGCACGCCGACCGACGCAGCCCCCTCCGGCGAGCTCGTCCGCATCGACGCGGAGGGCCGACGGGCCTGGTTCAAGGGCGAGGAGCTGCAGCTGACCGCCAAGGAGTTCGACGTGCTCCGGGTGCTCATCCGGGAGCAGGGCAAGGTCGTGCCCCGGGAACAGCTGATGCGCGAGGTGTGGGACACGTCCTGGTTCGGGTCCACGAAGACCCTCGACATGCACATCTCCGTGCTGCGCCGCAAGCTCGGCGACGACGCGACGTCACCGCAGTACATCGCCACGGTGCGCGGTGTCGGATTCCGCTTCGAGCGTCCCAAGCCCGACTGACGATGCGGCGCACGCTCGAGCGGGTGACACTGGTCGCCGCGACGACAACTGCCGGGGTCGCGACCATCGGCACGACGGGCGTCGTCGCCTGGGTCGTCACGCGCCGGCCCGACATCGTCGCGGGCTGGCTCGACGCCGACCCCTCCGTCGGGATCGCTCGCTTCGCAGTGGCCGCCGGCGCCGTCTGCGGGCTGGCGCTGCTCGTCGGCCACCTCGCGACCCGACCACTGCGCCGGAGCCTCGAACGCGACGCCGCCGGCCTCGTCGAGCTCGCCGACCGGTTCGCCAGCGGCGAGGCCCGGCTCAAGCCCCTCCGGTCCGGCACGACCGAGCTCGACCACGTCGCCGACGTCATCACCCGCCGGGCCCACGACATGACACGGTCCCTCGCCGCAGAGCGCGACTTCGCCGCCGACGCCTCCCACCAGCTGCGCACCCCCCTCACCGCCCTGCTCATGCGCCTCGAGGAGATCGCCGAGACGGACGACGTCGAGGCGGTCAAGGAGGAGGCCAACATCGCCATCGCCCAGGTCGAGCGGCTGACCCGCGTCGTCGACGACCTGCTCGGGCGCTCGCGGGGGACCGGCGGGCCGGCGCCCGCGGTCTCCCTCGACTCGGTCATCGCCGCCCTGCAACGCGAGTGGCAGCCGGCCTTCGAGCAGGCGAGACGGTCGGTGCGCGTCCGGGGGGAGCGGGGCCTCTTCGTCCGGTCCACTCCGGTCGCCCTCTCCCAGGTGCTGTCCACCCTGCTCGAGAACTCCCTGGTCCACGGACGGGGCACCGTCGACGTCCATGCCCGCCGCTCCGGCCCGTCCGTCATCGTCGAGGTGAGCGACCAGGGCGACGGGGTCGCCCCGGCCATCGCGCCGCACATCTTCGAGCGCTCCGTCAGCACCGGGGCCGGTGGGAGCACCGGACTCGGGCTGGCACTCGCCCGGGACCTCGCCGAGGCCAACGGCGGGAGGCTCGACCTCGTCCAGGCCCAACCGGCGCGGTTCGCGCTCTTCCTCTCCGAGGCCGAGTCCGACTGACGGCCCGCGGGCTCGGGCAGCGGCGCGTGCGACGGCGTTACGCTGCGTCCGTGA
Source organism: Intrasporangium calvum (assembly GCF_028446585.1). Lineage (GTDB taxonomy): Bacteria > Actinomycetota > Actinomycetes > Actinomycetales > Dermatophilaceae > Intrasporangium > Intrasporangium calvum_A. Next base: position 35,928 of record NZ_JAPFQL010000039.1, on the reverse strand, counting down.
GTCGCCTCCGGGAGTACCTGTTCGTGCGTCATCGGCACAACTGGCTGCTGCTCGTCCGTTTCGGGCTCGTCGGCGTGTCCGGCGTGGTGGTGAACCTCGCGACCCTCATCGCCGTCAAGCGGCTCGGACCCGATCCTGACCTGGCCGTCCTCGGGCTGCCTCTGTCGGACTACAACCTGCGGTGGTATCACCTGTACTCGACCGCAGCGTTCCTCGTCGCCAACCTCTGGAACTTCCAGCTCAACCGGAGCTGGACCTTCCACAGCGCCCGCCACGCCGGGTGGTGGCGCGAGTACTGGCCCTTCCTGTCGGTCGGCCTGCTGGGCCAGCTCGTGGGCCTGCTCCTCCTCACGCTCCTGATGCACCCCCACTCGCCGCTCTCGCTGCCTGCGGACGTCCTCGACGACACGACCGGCCTGCGCACCCGGCTCTACTGGGCCCAGCTGATCGTCATCGGGCTCGTCACGCCACTCTCCTTCGTGCTCAACAAGCTGTGGACCTTCGCGGCCGTGCGCACGAGGCACGCAGACCTCGCCGACCCGGTGCACACCGAGGTGGTCCTGCACGAGGCGCTGGGCGAGCCGGAGGCCCGGGACGACGTGGACGGGGCAACGACGGAGCGCGCCGCCCACTAGGCTTGGGCGTCGTGACCGAGCCTAAACGCGCCCCCGGAGGATTTCCCGTCGTCGGTGTCGTCGGTGGCGGCCAGCTGGCGCGGATGATGCAGGGACCGGCCATCGAGCTCGGCATCCAGCTGTCCGTGCTCGCCGAGGACGAGGTCGCCGCGGCTGCGCTCGTCATCCCGTCGTCGCCGGTGGGCCTGCACACGGAGCTCGACCACGTCCTCGAGTTCGCCCGGTCCTGCGACGTCGTCACGTTCGACCACGAGCACGTGCCGCAGTCCGTCCTCGAGTCGCTCGAGGACGAGGGGATCGTGATGCACCCGAGCCGCTCGGCGCTGCGGTTCGCCCAGGACAAGCTGGCGATGCGCCGGCGGCTCACCGAGCTGGGGATCGCCTGCCCGCGGTGGGCGGTGGCCGCGGACGCCGCCGACGTCGACCGCTTCGGTGCCGAGGTCGGGTGGCCGATCATCGTCAAGACGCCGCGTGGCGGCTACGACGGCAAGGGCGTGCTCGTGGCCTCCTCCAGCGACGACGTCGCCGAGTGGCTCGCCCACGTCGGCGAGCCGGGTCCGATGGCCGAGGGCCTGTTGCTCGAGGAGCGCGTCAACTTCACGCGCGAGCTCGCTGCCCTCGTGGCCCGCAGCCCGTCCGGTCAGGCGGCGGCCTGGCCCGTGGTCGAGACGGTCCAGACCAGCGGCATCTGCACCGAGGTCCTCGCGCCGGCCCCTGAGCTCGACCCGCAGCTCGCGTCCGTCGCCACCGAGGCGGCGTTGCGGGTGGCCGGTGAGCTCGGCGTCACCGGTGTCCTCGCCGTCGAGATGTTCGAGGTGCCCGGGCCGGACGGTCATCCCTCGTACGTCGTCAATGAGCTGGCCATGCGCCCGCACAACAGCGGTCACTGGTCGATGGACGGTGCGGTCACGGGTCAGTTCGAGCAGCACCTGCGAGCCGTGCTCGACCTGCCCCTCGGCGACCCTCGACCCCGTGCCTCGTGGACGGCCATGGCCAACGTCCTCGGCGGCGACTACCCCGAGCTCTATCCCGCCTACCGCCACATCATGGCCCGGGACCCCGGAGCCAAGGTGCACATGTATGGCAAGGACGTCCGGCCCGGCCGCAAGATCGGCCACGTCAACGTCAGCGGTCCGGACCTGGCCGAGGTGCGGGAGCGGGCCCGGCACGCGGCCGACTACCTCCAGGGCGTGATCACGGAATGAGGCGCGAATGACCGAGCAGAGCATGCAGCCCGTCGTCGGCATCGTCATGGGCAGCGACAGCGACTGGCCCGTCATGCGGGAGGCGGCTGCGGTGATGGCCGACTTCGGCATCCCCTACGAGGCCGACGTCGTCTCTGCGCACCGGATGGCCGAGGAGATGATCGCCTACGGCAAGGGGGCGGCGGACCGCGGTCTTCGGGTCGTCATCGCCGGTGCCGGTGGCGCCGCGCACCTGCCGGGGATGCTCGCCTCGGTGACGCCCCTGCCGGTCATCGGCGTGCCGGTTCCGCTCAAGTACCTCGACGGGATGGACTCGCTGCTCTCGATCGTCCAGATGCCGGCCGGGGTGCCCGTGGCCACGGTGTCCATCGGCGGGGCACGCAACGCCGGGCTCCTCGCGGCGCGGATCGTCGGTACCTCCGACGACGACCTCGGTCGCGCGGTTCGGGCTCGCATGAGCGACTTCCAGGTCCAGCTGCGGGACCAGGCCCACGCCAAGGGTGCAGCCCTGCGCGACGAGGTCGCCCGGGGCCTCTGACCCGAAGGGCTCCGGAAGAGCTGCCGAAGGGCTCCGGAAGGGTGGGTTGACCCGGGGCCACAAGTGCGCACTTGTGGTGTGTGGCCTGCTTCGTGGCAGGGATGCCTGCTGGAGAGTGCACCGATCCGGCAAACCGGATCAGATCGGAAAAGTGCGCAGTTCTCGATAGCGGCGGAGCCCCGCCTCATGTCGTGCCTGTCGAGCCCGCGATCGGCGGGGCTCAGCCAGACAGTGCACCCGCAGCGTCGCCGGGCACGATGCGGGGCCACTCGATCTTGGGACAGGTGTCCATCACGACGTGGAGGCCGGCCTCCACGGCCCGGCCTGCTGCCTCCTCGTCGACGACCCCGAGCTGGAGCCAGAGCGCTCCGATGCCGAGACGTTCCTTCTGGGCGATCGCCTCGTCGACGCAGGCCCCGACCCGCGAGCTGTTGACGTAGAAGTTCGCGACGTGCACGGTCGTGCCGTCGGGGATATCGGCCAAGCGGGCGTAGCCCTGGAAGCCATGGACCTTGGCCGCACTGGGGTGGACCGGGATGAGGTTCATCCCCAGCTCCCGGGCGAGCCAGAGGGAGACGCTGTAGGCAGTGCGGCCCGGGTTGTCGCCGAGCCCGACGACGGCCCAGGTCGCCGGAGTGTGCAGCAGGTCCCTGATGACGGCCGGGTCGTTGTGGTGCATGCCTTCATCCTCACACGCCGACCACCCCCACAGCGGCTCGGGGCGGGCTACGGCGTGACAGGATGACCGTCATGAGACTCGGACTCTTCGTGCCGCAGGGCTGGCGGATGGACCTCGTCGGGATCGAGGCAGAACGTCACTGGGAGGCGATGGCCGAGGTGGCGAAGCACGCCGACGACGGCGACGTCTTCGAGTCGATCTGGGTCTATGACCACTTCCACACGGTGCCGATCCCGTCGGACGAGGCGACCCACGAGGCCTGGACCCTGATGAGCGCCTTCGCGGTGTCGACCAGCCGGGTCCGCCTCGGACAGATGTGCACCTGCATGAGCTACCGCAATCCCGCCTACCTCGCCAAGGTCGCGGCGACGGTCGATGTCATCTCCGGAGGTCGTCTGGAGATGGGCATCGGCGGCGGTTGGTACGAGCACGAGTGGCGGGCCTACGGCTACGGCTTCCCCTCGGCCGGCGACCGGCTCGGCCGGCTCCGCGAGGGAGTACGGATCTTCCGGGACATGTGGACCACCGGGACGGCGACGCTGGACGGGAAGTACTACCAGGTCGACGGCGCTCGCTGCGCCCCGCGACCGTTGCAGGGCACCTCGTTGCCGGGCTCGAAGGCCAACGGCATCCCGATCTGGGTCGCCGGCGGTGGCGAGAAGGTGACCCTGCGGATCGCGGCCCGCTACGCCGACTACACCAACTTCTACGACGACGCCGAGACGTTCTCCCGCAAGAGCGAGATCCTCGCCGCCCACTGCCAGGACGTGGGCCGGGACTTCGACGAGATCGTGCGGACCGGCAACTTCAACGTCGTCATCGGCGAGACCGACGCGGAGGTCGAGGACCGGCTGCGGTTCCACGGCGAGCTGCTGCGCAAGGGCGGGGTCCCGGAGGACCGCGTCGAGCGGCACATCGCCAACCTGCGCACGCAGCCGGCCGTGGGCACTCCGGATCGGGTCATCGAGGTGCTGCGGGACATGCAGACCCGCGGGATGGGCTACGGGATCCTCTACTTCCAGGAGGCGGCCTACGACCGGTCCGGCATCGAGCTCTTCGAGCGCGCTGTCGCCCCGGAGCTGGGCAGCTAGGCCGCAGCGCGGCTACCAGGCGGTCCAGCCGCCGTCGACGGCGATGACCTGACCGGTGACGTAGGCGGCGGCGTCGGACGCGAGCCACGCCACGACGCCGCGGAAGTCCCCCTCGGTCGCCATCCGGCCGAGCGGGGTCAGCCGCTCGTACCGCTCGACGAACGCGTCATCCTGGCCGCGGGCGATGCCACCGGGAGCGAACGCGTTGACCCGGATGTCCGGGGCCAGGACGGTCGCGAGATAGCGGGTCAGCTGGGCGAGCCCACCCTTGGACGCGGCATAGGCGGCGGGGTTGCCCATCCGCGTCCCCTCGTAGAGGCCCATGTTGGGCCCGACGAGGCCGTAGATGCTCGAGACGTTGATGACGCTGCCGCGGCCGCTGGCTCGAAGCAGGTGGGCGAGCTGCCGGGTCAGCGAGAACGGCGCGGTGAGGTTGAGGGCGAGCGCCATGGTGAAGGCCTCGTCGGTCTGCTCGTCGAACGGAACCGCGAAGCCGGGCACTCCCGACGTGCCGGTGAAGGCGGCGTTGTTGACCAGGATGTCGCAGGCTCCGAGCCGTTCGATGGCCGTGACGACGTCCCGGATCCCCCGGGCCTCCAGAAGGTTCGCTGCGATGGACTCGTGTCCGGATCCGGTCAGCGAGCGTGCGGTGGTGGCGCAGGCCTGCTCGTCGAGGTCGACGACCACGACGCGCGCGCCGGCGTCGGCGAGCGCGGCGGACAGGACCGAGCCCAGCGGTCCGGCGCCGCCCGTGACGACCGCGGTGCGGCCGCTGAGGTCTCCCTCGTGCGTGGGCATTGGCTAGCTCCTTTCGAGCCAGGGGAGGGTGATGATCCGCGCGGCGACGAGGGCCTCGATGAGGCGGAACTCGTATTCGTCATCGATGGAGAAGGCCTGTGACTCGGGGATCTCGGCCCCGGCGTGGCGTCCCTCGTCGAACCACGACGCCTCGAGCCGCCGCACGAAGTCCGCGCGCCACAGGTAGAAGTTGCCGTTGATGCGCAGGAAGCGCTCGGTGTCCTGCCGACGAGTGACCCCGGTGCCCGCCTCGAAGTAGCGCTCGAGGGCGCCACTCGGCGCTGAGCCGGTCCGCACTCCCACCCACACCGGGTTGAACGTCGGCTCGGACACGGAGATGACGCCGTCGAGGTCATCGTCGGCGAAGAGCCGGGCGGCCGCGGAGGCGAGCTGCTGGGGGACGCGCGCGGGGGAGGTGGGGTCGAGAAGGAGCACAGCGGCATACGACTGCCCCTCGTCGCGCTCGCACCACTCCAGCGCGTGGCGCACGACGGGGGCCATGGGCGTGTCGTCGCGAGCCAGCTCAGCGGGGCGCAGGAACGGCGCTTCGCCGCCGGCGTCACGGGCGACGGCGGCGATCTCGGCGGAGTCGGTGGACACGATGCAGCGCGTCACCTCGGGCGTCAGGGCCGCGGCGCGGATGCTGTGGGCAATGAGTGGCAGTCCGGCGAGTGGGCGAATGTTCTTGCCCGGCAGGCCTTTTGAGCCGCCGCGAGCCGGTATGACTGCGAGGATCCGGGGTGGGCTCATGAGATCGTCCTTGCCTGGTCGCACAGTTCCAGCGTCGCCAGCCCTTCCGTCAGGGTGGCGGGAGCCCCGGCCGTATGCCGCTGGGCTCGGTCCGCGCCCGGCGTGAGCTCGAGTGCCGCGTGGGCCTGCGTCGCCATCACGGTGTCGCGGTCGAGGTCGACGGGGAAGGCCTCCGTCGTGGCGGCGCCATCGGCATCTCGCCGGGTCACGGTTGCCGTGGTCAGGTCCCACTCGAGCGAGCCGTGCGGGCCGTGGAGCGTGACGCCGCGGGTCGTCGGCCGGGTGACGTAGTCGAGGCGGCACGTGACGGTCGCGACGTCGGTGTGCCAGAGCAGCGTCGCTGCCTGCTCGGCCTCCATGTCGAGCGGTCCCGTGTGCTCGAGGCGGGCCCCGAGCAGGGTGGGACGGCCGAGCAGGACCTCCGCGTAGTCGAGCTCGTGCACGAGGTCGCGCAGGACCCCGCCCTCGTCGGGGCGGGCCGAGTAGGACTGCCGGTAGTCGCGGTCCGGTCGCCAGTCCGGCAGCCAGGACTGGCACCGGACGTGGGCGAAGAGGGGCCGGCCGATCTCGGGCAGGTGGGTGAGCAGGTGCCGGAACGCCTCGTGGGCCCGCAGTGGCGCCGCGATCCACACGTCGCCGGCGCGGGGGTGGTCGGCGAGCGGCTCGGCGGCGGCGCGGCTCGGCGCGGCCGGCTTCTCGAGCAGGACGCGGGCTGCCCCGGCATCGAGCGCGGCGACGGCGTCCGCGACGTGGCGACCGGTGTCGGTGGCGACGACGACGAGGTCGGCCGCGGCCAGCGCGGCCGGCCCGGCGGAGTCGTCGAGGGTGTGGACACCGGGGCCACTCGAGTGGGCGGGGGTGTGGACACCGGGGCCACTCGAGGTGGAGGAGGCGGGGCGCGGGCGGACCGGCCAGAGGGCGACGTCCGCCCCGAGCTGCCCGAACACCCGAGCGTGCCGCGCCCCGATCGACCCGCCACCTCGGACGACGACCCGGGCGACGACAGGACCACCGTCGATGACGCGGGACTCGGCGCGGAGGTCGGACACGACAGCACCCTCTCACGCATCGGTCGTTGGGCGCCGGGGCCGGTACGGTCGCACTGTGACGACCGAGCCAGAGGCCACCACCGCGCCGAGTGGGCGCAGCGGCTCTCCACTGGTCGGGCACTCGGTCGTCTACCTGGTCGGCACGGCCCTGCAGGGGCTCGGCATCCTGCTCATCCTGCCTTTCGCGACCCGGCTGCTCGGGGACGCGGAGTACGGCAAGGTCGCCACGGCCCTGGTCATCATCCAGATGGTCGGCACGATCGCTGCCGCGGGCCTGCCGCAGGTGATCCTCCGCGAGTACCACCGCGGGCCGGACGGCCCCGTCGCAGGACGGGCACTCGCGGGCACCATGACCCTGCTCGCCGCCGGCGTCGCCGTCGTGGGGCTGGCGCTCGGTGCGCTGCTGGCCGCCGCCGGGCGCGTCGACTTCGCGGAGTGGGCCCTGGTGGTCGTGGCGTCCGGCGCGCTCACCGCGGTCGTGGCGGGACAGTCCCTGTCCCGGGCCCGGCTGCGGCCGTTCGAGTTCCTCACCCTGGCGATCGTCGCCACGGTCGTCGCGCACCTTGCCGGTCTGCTGGCAGCCCAAGGAGACCGCGCGGGCCGGACCTACTTGACCGCCTACACCGCTGCTCTGGTCCTTGCGGCCGTCGCCGCCATCGCCATCGGCCGGCCCCTCCTGCCGACCGCCGCCCGCGAGCGCACCCGGGCCGGCGTCCGTCTGGCGGCGCCGCTCCTGCCGCACGCCGTGGCCATGCTGGCCCTGCTCATGGGCGACGTCCTGCTCGTCAACCGGCTCCTCGGCCAGGCGGAGGCCGGCGCCTACCAGGTCGCCCTCCAGCTGGCCAACATGCCCTTCGTCCTCGCTGTCGCGCTCTTCAACGCGTGGAGCCCCTTGGTGCTGTCGCATCCTCAGGAGCGGCGCTGGGCGTGGACGGCGCGCTCGGCCTCGGCTCTCGTCCTCGTCGTGGGTGTCGGCGCTGCAGGCGTGGCGCTGCTCGGTCCCTGGCTGGTCCGGCTCATGGCACCAGACTTCCCCCAGCGCGAGATGTGGACGTCGCTCGCGGCGATCACCATCGTGTCGATCGCCTACATGGTCTACCAGGCCGCCTCCCTCGCCGTGCTCGACCACGAGCGCACCGCCCGGCTGGCGACCGCGGCCCTGGTGGGCGTGGTCGTGCTGGCGGTCCTGGCAGTCCTGCTGGCCCAGCCGCTCGGGCTCGCCGGCGTGGCCGTGGCCAAGGTGGCCGGCTACGTCGCGCTGATGGTCCTGACCGTGCTCGCAGCCCGGCAGCTGACCGCCCTGCGGCTGCCCGGCTCGCTCTGGGCGGCCGCGGGGACGACGGCCGCGCTCTCTGCAGCGGCGGCGTTCATCCCGGCCGAGGGCGCCGGCACCGTCACCCGGCTCGTCCTCACTGGTGCGCTCGCCGTGACCGCCTTGGTCCTCGCGCCCCGCGTCCTGCGGAGCCTGCGCGGCTAGGATGTCGACGGCCGGAAACCCAGCCACCCGCTGACGTCACGCCCGCGCGCGAGCGAGCCCAGCGGCATACGGCATGAATGACGAAAAGCTGAGGAGCACGCCTTCGTGGTGACACCGCTGGTCCACATGGGGCTCGGCTACGACGACCTGCTCGTGCCCGCCCTCGTCCACGCGGGGTTCGAGACGAAGGACCTCATCCTCGTCGTGCGCACCGACGCCAACCTCGCCTGGGTGAAACGGCACGCGCCGCTCGCCACGACGGTCCGGCTGCCCTACGCGGAGGCCCGCAAGGCCAACGTCGTGACCGGGCTCGCGCCGCACGCCGCGCTCAAGCGGGCCTGCGCGGGCGTCGGGCTCGACGTGCTCGACCTGCTCGTCTCGGAGCGCGCCCTGCGGCGCAACCGCGTCGACACCGCGATGAACTTCCTCAACCTCGCCGCGGAGCACCTCGAGCAGGCCGTTGCCGGTCGAGGGCCGATCCTGGCGCTGACCGAGTTCACGGTCACGTCCGAGCTGCTCACGGCCGGGCTCGTCACCCACCACGGCGGCCTGGCGACCTGGCCACGCGGGATCCGGCTGCCGTCCGACCGCTTCGGGCTGATCGGCGCGCCGCAGGGGATCACCCTCTTCGAGCGTCCCGTCGAGGACGTGAGCGCCCTCGACGCGGGCAGGCGCTTCATCGACGAGTGGCGGACCGAGCACGGCCGGCCGATGGGCTACGCGCGAAACCTCAAGGTCGAGTCGGGCCAGGAGATCTGGCGGCTCGCCACCGACCGGGTGCGCGAGTTCGCCGTGGACCGCGGCGCCAACCTGCAGCTGCCGAAGCCGAGCGACTACGCCCGCCTGCCGTGGCTCAACCCGGTCAAGGCGCGCCTCAACCTGCGTGAGTACCGGACGCGGCGCTGGGACCCGCTGCCGGAGCGCTTCGTCTTCCTGCCGCTGCAGGTGCAGCCGGAGTCGAGTGTCGACGTCATGGGACAGGAGTGGCGCGACCAGGCCTACACGGCCCGCGTGCTCGCCGATGCCCTCGCGCCGCTCGGTATCGGCGTCGCGGTCAAGGAGCATGCGCACTTCATGTGGCGTCGTGACCCGGACTACTGGCCCCAGTTCGACGTCCATCCCAACATCGCGACGATCGACCCGTTCGCCGACTCGCGCGAGCTGATGAAGCAGGCCGTCTTCACGGTGACGGCCACCGGCACCGTCGGCCTGGAGGCGGGTCTGCTGGGCCTCCCGGTGGTCACCGGCGCCGAGATGCCGTGGAGCCGCCTCGGCAACGTGCGGCGGTTGCCGACGCCCGACGACCTCGTTGACTTCGTCGCGGAGCGCGGCTGGGAGGCGCTGCGTGCCACGCAGGCCGAGATCGACGAGTGGTTCGTCCACTCCTACGTCCGCAACTCGTGGGAAGGGCTCGTGCTCGACCCGCCGCGGGTGCCGGCGGTCCTGGAGCCGTCCAACATCCGCCGCATCGGCGACGCCTTCGCCGAGGCCGCGGGCACGCTGGGCGGTCCCCATGTCTGAGCCGCCGTATGCCGCTGGGCTCGCTCCCGGTGCGTCGTCGCCGGGGCGCGGGGCGGGTTGGGTGGTCTTCGGCGCCGGAGGGCATGCGCGCTCGGTCGTCGACGTGCTCGAACGGTTGGGGGAGCCGGTCGTGGCCGTCGTCGGCGATGCAGGGGGCCGGACGTGGCACGTGGACGTGCTCGCTGACGAGGTGGACGCCATCGATCGGGTCGTGGCTGACGAACTGCGTGCGGTCGTCGCGATCGGCGCGTCCGATGCCCGGCTGGCCGTGCTGGGGCGGGTGCGAACGGCCGCCCAGCTGGCTCGAACCGGAGCAACCGCGTCCTCCCCGGGGACGGTGCTCGACGTGACGCCGCCCGTCGTCGCGGCGACCGCGACCGTGGCTGCCGGGGCGGAGCTCGGCGCCGGCGCCGTGGTGCTGGAGCACGCCCATGTGGGGCCGGGCTCGCGGGTCGGGACCGGGGCGATCATCAACACCGGTGCCATCGTCGAGCACGACTGTGTCGTGGGGGAGGGCGTGCACGTGGCACCGGGCGCGGTGCTCCTCGGGGCAGCCCGAGTCGGCGACGGGGTCTTCGTCGGGTCCGGCGCCCGTGTGCTGCCCGGGGTCGAGGTGGCTCAGGGCGCGGTGGTGGGTGCGGGCGCGGTGGTCACTCGTTTCGTCGCCGCCGGCTGCACGGTGGTCGGCGTCCCGGCACGGTTGGCCCACAATCCGCTGGTGAGAGGCACGAGGTCATGAGCACGGTGAGCATCGCGGGAACCGTCATCCCGACGGAGGGCGAGGTCCATGTCATCGCCGAGGCGGGCGTCAACCACAACGGCGACGTGGACCTGGCCCATCGCCTCGTCGACCTCGCCGCTGCCTCCCGTGCTGACGCGGTGAAGTTCCAGACGTTCTCACCCGACAAGCTCGTGTCCTCGTCGGCGGCGACGACGCCCTACCAGCGCGACCGTGGCGGCAGCTCCGACCAGCGGTCGCTGCTCGAGTCGCTCACGCTCCCGCTGACCGCCTGGGCCGAGCTGCGCGACCACGCGAACGACGCCGGCATCACCTTCCTCTCGACGCCGTTCGACCTCGACAGCGCCGAGATGCTCGTCGGGCTCGGGCTACCGGCCCTCAAGGTGAGCTCCGGTGAGCTGACCAATCTCCCTTACCTGCGAGCCCTCTCGCAGCTCGGGGTGACGCTCCTCGTCTCGACCGGGATGGGGTCCGCGGCCGAGGTGGCCATGGCCGTCGACGCCTGTCGGGACGCCCCGGGCCTCGTGCTCTTCCACTGCGTCTCGGCGTATCCGGCCCCCGTCGAGGAGTGCAACCTGCGGGCCATCCCAGCTCTGGCGTCGGCGCACGGCCTCCCGGTCGGCTGGTCGGACCACACCCCGGGCCTGACGACGGCCCTCGGTGCGGTGGCCCTCGGTGCGCCGATCCTCGAGAAGCACTTCACCGCCGACCGCACCCTTCCCGGACCGGATCACCTCGCGAGCCTCGAGCCCGCCGAGCTCACCGAGTACGTCCGGGCCACCAAGGCGCTGGCCCGGGCTCTCGGTGACGGAGTCAAGCGGCGGATGCCTTCCGAGGAGGAGAACGCGACGCTGGTGCGCCGGTCCTGGCACGCCGCCGTCGACCTCCCCGCCGGCACGGTGCTCAGGGGCGAGCACCTCCTGCTGCTGCGACCCGAGGGCGGGGTCAGCCCGGCCGTCGACCTGCGCGGGCTCGTCGTGGCGGCGGACATACCGGCCGGCGCGCCGATCACCCACGCGGACCTGGGCGAGTGATGGCGGATCCGCGCACGGTGGCCGTGTTCGTCGGCACACGAGCCGATCTCGGTCCGCTCTCACCGGTCATCAGCGTCCTGGCAGAGGCGCCGGACGTGGACCTTCACCTGCTCACCGGGGTCATGTACGCCGCGGACGAGCTGCGCCAGGCCGTGCCACCAATGGCCCGCGCGGCCGCGGCGGTCCATGCGCTGGCCGAGCCGATGGGGGAGATGACGACGGCAGCGCAGTTGGAGCAGGGAGCGGTGCTCTCGGCGGCGGCCGGGCGCGTCCTCGCCGAGATCGGCGCCGACTCCCTCGTCGTGCTGGGTGACCGCTGGGAGCTGCTCTACGTCGTGCCGCCCGCCTTCCTGCTCGGGGTGCCGATCGTGCATCTGCACGGCGGCGAGGTCACTGAGGGAGCGGTCGACGAGCGGATCCGGCACGCCGTCACCAAGCTCGGCGACGAGCACTGCGTCGCCTCACCCGATGCGGCCCAGCGCCTGACGCAGATGGGTGAGCCGGAGTCGAGGATCCACGTGACCGGCGCTCCGGGACTCGACCGGCTGGCCGAGGCGGCCCCCATCGACGACGCCGCGCTGGCCCAGCTGCTCGGCCTCGATCACGTCCAGCGCCCGGTGGCGCTGTTCACCTACCACCCACCGACCGCCCACGCCGACGCGCCGGTCGGTGACTGGGCGGTCGCGGCGGCCGAGGCCACCCTCGCGGTGTGCGGCACCGTCATCGGGACGCACCCCGGCATGGACGAGGGCAGGGACGAGATCATCGCCGCGCTGTCCGGACTCGCGGCGCGCGAGCCGCGCTTCCGCTTCGTCGACGCGATCGGGGCGCAGTACCCCTCCGTCCTGGCTGCCGTCGACGTCATCGTCGGCAACTCGTCGTCCGGTGTCATCGAGGCCGCCACCGTGCACCTGCCCGCGGTCGACGTGGGCGAGCGCCAGCGCGGCCGGCTGCGGGGCGACAACGTGATCCATGCCGATGAGGGGCGGGCCTGCGTCGAGCAAGCCGTCCGGTCGGCGCTGTCACCTGAGTCCCAGGCCCGCGCCCGCGCGGTGGTCAACCCCTATGGCAGTGGGGACGCGAGCAGGCGAATCCTCGATATCGTGCGCAGGGCGGGGGAATCCGGTCGGGTCAAGTCGTTCGTGGACGCCCCTGACGAGCGCCGGCGTGACGAGGGAGCCCCCGAAGGAACCAGACGCGAGGAGGTGGAGCCGTGAGCCGAACGTCGCTGTCCGACGAGCTGCAGCGGTCGATCGCACCGACCTCGGCGACGCTGCGCGACGCCCTTCTCGTCATCGACCGGAGCGGCACCCGCGTCTGCCTGCTCGTCGACGAGGGTGGGCGGCTCGCCGGGCTGCTCACCGACGGGGACCTCCGCCGAGCCATCCTGCGCGGGCGCAGCCTCGAGGACCGGGCCCTCGACCACGCGACGACCTCGCCCCACACCGTGGCCGCCGGGTCCCCGCGCGCCCTGGTCGTCGACCTGCTCACGGCCCTGCACGTCTCCGCAGTCCCCGAGATCGCCGAGGACGCCACCCTGGTGGGCCTGCACACGCTGTCCGACGTCGTCGGGGCCAAGCCGCTGCCGAACGTCGCCGTGATCATGGCCGGTGGACGCGGGTCGCGCCTCGGCGACCTCACCCGGCACACCCCGAAGCCACTGATGACCGTCGCCGGCCGGTCGATCATCGAGTGGATCATCCTGGGCCTCGTCGGTGACGGCATCCGCGACATCCACGTCAGCGTGAACTACCTCGCCGACCAGATCGAGGAGCACCTCGGCGACGGCTCCCGGCTCGGCTGCTCGGTGCGGTATCTCCGCGAGGAGGCCGACCGGCCGCTCGGGACGGCCGGCTCCCTGTCGCTGCTGCGCGCCGAACGTCCGGACCTCGCCCACCCGGTGCTCGTCATGAACGGCGACCTCATGGTCCAGTTCGACGCCGGTGACCTCCTGCGCACCCATCGCGGCACGGGTGCCACCGTCACCATGGCGACTCGCAGCTACCAGCACGAGGTCCCCTTCGGCGTCGTCGAGAGCGAGTCCGGGCGGGTCACGGGCGTCTCCGAGAAGCCGACCATCTCGCTCGACATCAATGCGGCCGTCTACGCCGTCGAACCTCGCGCGCTGGCCTGGGTGCCCGACGGGCGGCCCAGCGGCATGCCCGACCTCGTCGAGGCCTGCCTCGAGAAGCGCGAGGTCGTGACGGCGTGGCCGATCGGCAGCGACTGGATCGACGTCGGCACCCCGACCGACCTGGCCCGCGCCAAAGGGCACGCCTGAGCGGCGGTGAGCCCAGCGGCATACGGCATCGATGACCCCAACGAAAAGGCAGCAGTGACAACGAACCCCGCCTCCGCCCCCGACCTTCGACCTCGTCCCATGGCAGGCTCCATCGCGGGCCGGACGGTCCTGGTGACCGGCTCCGACGGTTTCATCGGCAGCCACACCGTCGAGCGCCTCATCGCCGACGGCGCGCGCGTCAAGGCGTTCTGCCTCTACAACTCCAACGGGTCGCTCGGCTGGCTCGACGAGTCCGCGAGCTTCCAGCAGGCCCTGCGCGACGGGCAGGCCGAGGTCGTGCTCGGTGACATCCGGGACCCCGAGCACGTGGCCGCGTCCGTCGAGGGGGTCGACGTCGTGCTCCACCTCGCGGCGCTCATCGCGATCCCCTTCTCCTACGTCGCGCCGCGGTCCTACGTCGAGACCAACGTCATCGGGACGCTCAACGTGCTGGAGGCGGTGCGCCGGCACGGCACGCCCCGGCTCGTCAACACCTCCACGTCGGAGGTCTACGGCACGCCCGAGGAGGTGCCGATCACCGAGCACCACCCGCTGCGTGGGCAGTCGCCCTACTCCGCGACCAAGATCTCCGCGGACAAGATGTGCGAGTCCTACGCGCTGTCCTTCGAGACCCCGGTCATGACGCTGCGGCCCTTCAACACCTTCGGGCCCCGGCAGTCGGCCCGGGCCGTCATCCCGACCGTGCTGTCCCAGCTGCTCGCCGGGGCCGAGCAGGTCCGGCTCGGTGACCTGACGCCGAAGCGGGACTTCACCTTCGTCACCGACACGGCCGACGGCTTCGTCCGGGCCGCGCTCTCCGACGTGGCCCCCGGCACGACGATCCAGCTCGGCACCGGACGCACCGTGTCGGTCGGCGAGGTCGTCGAGCTGTGCCGCACCGTCACCGGCAGCACTGCCGAGATCGTCACCGAGTCGGCGCGACTGCGCCCGGAGGGATCGGAGGTGCAGATCCTGCTGTCCGACCCGACCCGTGCCAACGAGGTCCTCGGCTGGGCGCCGACGGTGTCCCTCGAGGAGGGGCTGGGCCTGACCGCAGAGTGGCTGCGCCCCCGCGTCGACCCCGAGACGGCTGCGCGGTACCACCGATGAGCGACCGCCTGGCCGCAGGAGGCTCGGAGCGCGAGGCGCACGCCCCCGGATCCCACGGCAAGGTCGGGACGATCCCGCTCGCGGTGCCCAACATCGGGGACCTGGAGCGGCACTATGTCGTCGAGGCCGTCGAGTCGGGCTACGTCTCGTCCGTCGGCCCGTTCGTCTCCGAGTTCGAGGACCGCTTCGCGCACCGGGTCGGCGCTCGCCACGCCATCGCCTGCGCCACCGGGACGGCGGCGATCCACATCGGTCTCATCCTGCTCGGCGTCGAGCGTGAGGACGACGTCCTCTGCTCCGACTTCACCTTCGTCGGATCGGTCAACCCGATCGCCTACCTCGGGGCGCGGCCGGTCTTCGTCGACTCGGAGACGCAGACCTGGAACCTCGACCCCGCGCTCGTGGCCGCGGAGCTCGACCGGCGCGCGGCGGCCGGTGAGGCGCTGCCGAAGGTCGTCGAGGTCGTCCACGTGCTCGGCCAGCCGGCCGACATCGAGCCGATCGTGGACGCGTGCGAACGTCACGGCATCGCGATCCTCGAGGACGCCGCTGAGTCCCTGGGTGCTGGGTGGTCCGCTGGGCGGTTCGCTGGCAAGCACACGGGCACCGTCGGCCGCGTCGGCTGCTTCTCCTTCAACGGCAACAAGATCGCGACCACCGGCGGCGGCGGCATGATCGTCACCGATGACGACGAACTGGCCGAGCGGGCCCGCCACCTGACGACCCAGGCCAAGGTGCCGGACATCGGCTACCTCCACGACGAGGTCGGCTACAACTACCGCCTGACCAACATTGCCGCCGGGCTCGGGCTGGCTCAGCTCGAGCGGCTGGACGAGTTCGTTGCGGCGAAGCAGCGGATCGCGGAGCGCTACGACGAGGCCTTCGCGGACCTGCCGCTCGATCTCCCGCCACGGGTCGCCGGCTTCGACGCGACGTACTGGCTCTACTCGGTCATGGTGTCCGCGGCCGACGGGCGCGGACGGGACGAGCTGCTCGCCCACCTCGGCCGGCATGGCGTGGGGGCCCGGGCGCTGTGGCGGCCGCTGCATGCGCAACCGCCGTTCGCCGGCGCGCCGGTTCTCGGCGGTGCCGTCGGGGACGGGTTCTTCGAGCGCGGCCTGTCCCTGCCCTGCTCGACGGACCTGACCGACCGCGACCAGGCTCGCGTGGTCGAGGCGGTGCGCAGCTTCTTCGGGTGACCGAAAGGCGACCACCTGGCTCGCGGTTCCTGTCGGGACCGTAAGTTGTTCGCATGGATCTTCCCCGTGCAGACGTGGACCCCGACGGCCTCCTTGAGTACTCGGTGGTCTTCACCGACCGGTCCCTGAACCACATGTCCCGACGGTTCATCGACGTCATGCAGGAACTCCTGGGGCTCCTGCGGGCGACGTACCGCGCGAACGCCGTCGCCGTCGTCCCCGGCGGGGGGACGTATGCGATGGAGGCCGTGGCCCGCCAGCTCGCCACCGGGCGGCGTGCCCTGGTCGTGCGCAACGGGTTCTTCTCGTATCGCTGGTCGCAGATCTTCGAGGCCGGGTCGATCCCGAGTGACGTGACGGTCTGCAAGGCGCGGCCCTCCAGCGACGCGGTGGACGCCGCGTGGTCACCCGCCCCGATCGAGGAGGTCGTCGACACGATCCGGCGCGAACGGCCCGAGGTCGTCTTCGCCGCCCACGTCGAGACCGCCTCCGGCATCCTGCTGCCCGACTCCTACGTCTCGGCGCTCGCGGCGGCGACCCACGAAGTGGGTGGCCTGCTCGTCCTCGACTGCATCGCTTCCGGTGCGATGTGGGTCGACATGGAGGCGCTCGACGTCGACGTCCTGATCAGCGCCCCGCAGAAGGGCTGGAGCGGCACGCCGTGTGCGGGCTACGTCATGCTCGGCGAGCGGGGCAGGGCAGCGGTCGAGGGATCCGTCTCGACGAGCTTTGCGGCAAACCTGCGGACGTGGCTCGGGGTGGCCGATGCGTATGTCGAGGGACGCGCCACCTACCACGCGACCATGCCCACGGACGGTCTCGCGCACAACACGGTGATCATGCGCGAGACCCACGACCGGGGGCTCGAAGACGTGCGGGCGGCGCAGGTCGAGCTCGGCACGCGGGTCCGGGCGCTCCTGGCGGAGCGGGGCTTCGCCTCCGTGGCCGCACCGGGCTTCGAGTCCCCCGGGGTGGTCGTGGTCCACACCGACGACCCGGCGCTCCAGTCCACCGCCCGGTTCCGGGAGGTCGGTATCCAGGCCGCAGCCGGGGTGCCGCTCCAGTGCGACGAGCCGGCCGGCTACTCGACGTTCCGGCTGGGACTCTTCGGCCTCGACAAGCTCGCGGACATCGACGGCACGGTGGCCCGGCTCGCAGACGGTCTCGACCGGCTGGGGATCCGCTGAGCGTCCGGTGATCCGTGCCACCGGAACGGGCTGGTGGCTCAGCGGACGAGCACTGCTCGGGCTTCCTTGACGGTGACCGTGGTCGCTGGCTGCGCGACGGTGACCTCGTCCGGGACCTCGATCCACGGTCCGCCGTTGACCCGGAACTGCGCGCCGAACGTGACCAGCACCCGCGCCCGGTAGCGGCCCGGTTCCCGGTAGGTGTGGGTCACCTCGCCGTGCGGGTAGGTCCCGCCGGGCGAGTCGGTCGGGCCGAAGGACGCGCTGTCGCCGAACTCGTACACGTAGCCGACCAGCCGGGGCCGGATCTGCACCCGGTAGCCGTACATCGTGGCCGGGTCGACCGTGTCGACCTCGTCCGGCTCGAACCCTTCACGGGACCAGGAGAGTCGGTAGAACGTCTCGAGGTTGACCAGCGTCGTGTCGCCCTCGGGTTGGGTCTTGACGGCGGCGGTGGCCCACCTGGTCTCGTGGAACGCCGCGATGATCATCTCGACGGTCGGGACCGGGCTCACCCCCGGGACCCGGTTGGGTAGACACGTCGTGCCGACCAGCTGCTGGTCGAGGCTCCCGGAGGGCTTGCTGCCGGCCGGCCACTCGTCCGCCGGGAGCGGGTCGCCGTCCTCGTCGACCCACCACCGGTACACGTCCGACAACGGGCCCAGGCCCTGTTCCGGGCTGTTTCCGGCACAGGCCGCCGTCGCAGCGGCGAGGCAGTGCCCGCTCAACGCCGGCCCGCCGTCGGAGTCACACCGGGAGAGCCCGAGCCGGTACTTCCAGTGCGGCTGCGGCTCGAGCATCAACCGCGCATACTCCGCGCTCAGGCGCGAAAGATCTGAACCGTTCAATGTCACCAGGGCACCGCTCTTTCGTGCGTTGCCGCCGATGCTTCCGGCCGAGGCGTAGAGCGCGCTTGAAAGAAGAAGCGTCAACGCGCCGAGCAGCCCGATGGCTGAGCAACGGGCCAGCCTCATGATGCAAGCCGCTCATCAAGGATGAGCCAACCGGAATCGGTCCAGCGAAGGAAGAACGCGAGTCTCAGTTCCTCCCGCGGATAAGACTGGATCACCTTCTCCTTGGAATCCACCAGGTCGTTCCTGAGCTGGACGCCCGTCCACAAGATGCGATGCGTCTGGTCGGGCTCCACCCCGAGTGGCGCGATTGATTTGGTATGGGCAGGGGTCCCCGAGTAGCGCAGTCCGTCGCGCTTATAGGCCTCGGCGTCCTTGAGGTTGGCGGCACAGGCTTTGGAGACCCTGACATCGCACAGGTCCCTGATCGCTTCTGGATCGGGAGTCGTCCACGCGACGTTGAGCTGATCGACGTAGTGCCTGACGAAGGCGACGGCGCCTGCCTTGGTGTGCTTGCGAGCGGCCACCGGGACACCAGCGGGGAAGTTCGGCGCGGTGCTCGTCGGAGGCGCGGGCGTGGGGCCAGTGGCCTCGGAGATCGTCACCGACCGGCTCACTGCCGGCGCGCCCGGCGCGGTGCCCGCAGGCTGCGGTGCCGCGGACTCAGCCGCGCACCCGGCGAGCGTGACCGTGAGGGCGAGCCCAGCGGCATACGGCAGCAACATTCGTATCGACATGGGTCCCCCTGACCTGGAACGGATCGCTGAACCGCCTCAAACGGGCGGAAACGCCACAGAACACTCCCACGATCCTGCCCGATCCGCACTTCGAACCGTCCCCGTCATCCACAGCGAGCGCCCACCGACTCAGGTCAGCGTCTGCGTGATCGATCGTTCGTCCGGACCCAAGCGCACGGTGGTCGGCGCCCCGTTGACCAGCGCCAGGTAGGGCGGGACGTGCCCGCACTCGACGTCGGCAATGATCGGCACGCCCAACATCCCCAGGGCATCGATGACCGCAGCCTGCTGGGAGAGCTCCGGCGAAGCGGGTGCGCGCGTCCGAGAGACGAGGATCCCGGTGCTCCGGTCGAACCAGCCGTGCAGCCGCATCGCGTGCAGCGCCCGGCAGATGTCGTAGGCCGCCCACTCCGCGACATCGAGGACGTGGACGATCCCCTCCGGCGCGTACGCGTCCGCGAAACGGTTGACGTCGCCATACGCCCCACCGGCGAGGAAGCTCAGCGTCTCCACGCAGCCGGCGACGAGGCGCCCGTGCAGGACCACTGGCTCGTCGGGAGAGCCGGAGTCGAGGCGCGTCCACGTGCCCTGCTGGTCGAGGTGGTACTCGGACGCCCCCGGCGACGCCGCCCAGTCGTCGAACCCGGCGCCGCGCCACCGACCGGGGGAGTGCTGCTCGATCCCCGCCCCAGCCGCCGAGCTCGCGACATCGAGCCAGTGGGCGACCCTGTCGGGGGTCCGATAGAGCGTGTCCATGAAGTTCTGGCCGTGGATGGTCGCGATGCCGGTCCGCAGGGTGAGCGGCGTGAGCCACGTCGACGTGTCGGAGTAGCCGACGCACCACCTCGGCTCGGCGTCGGCGATCGCGTCGAAATCGAGCAGGTCCAGCAGGTCGATGCCCGTCTCACCGCCCCACGGCGGCACGACCGCCCGGATGTCCGGGTCGGTCAGCATCCGCATCAGCTCGGCGGCTCGCTCCTCCCTGGTCGCGCTGACCTGTGAGGGCGTGTGCATGCACTCGCCGACCTCGACCTCGAACCCGCGCTCCTCCAGGAACTTCCGGGTCAGCTCGACGCGGGGCCAGAGAGCATCGGAGACACCGGAGCTCGGCGCCGTGACGCCGATCCGGTCACCCGGACGCAGGGGAGCGGGGTAGCGGACGGCGGTCGCTCGCTCAGCAGGCATGGGAGCCAGCCTAGGAGCGGGAGGAGGTGAGCGGCATACGGGATCGTCGTGCCGCCCACCCCCTCGCGCGAGTCAGCTCTTCGCCGCGGCGAACCCCTGCTCGAGGTCCGCGATGATGTCGTCGATGTGCTCGATCCCGACGGACAGGCGCACCAGGCCAGGCGTCACACCGGCGGCGAGGCGGTCTTCCTCGGGCCCCTGCGAGTGCGTCGTCGACGCCGGGTGGATGACGAGGGAGCGGACGTCGCCGATGTTGGCGACGTGGCTGTGCAGGGTCAGGCCCTCGACGAACTTCTTGCCGGCCTCGAGGCCCCCGGCGATCTCGAAGGACAGGACGGCCCCGGCGCCCCGCGGCGCGTACTTCTGGGCCGTCTCGTAGGAGGGGCTGTCGGGCAGCGAGGCCCACACGACCCGCTCGACCTGCTCATGCCCCTGGAGGAAGGCCGCAACCTTGGCGGCGTTGTCGAGGTGGCGCTCGATGCGCAGCGAGAGCGTCTCGAGACCCTGCGCGATGAGGAACGCGTTGAAGGGCGCGGCTGCGGGGCCCAGGTCGCGCAGCAGCTGGACCCGCGCCTTGAGGATGTAGGCGAGGTTGGCACCCAGGGCGCTGCCGACGCCGAGGTCACGGGCGAACACGAGCCCGTGATAGCTCTCTTCCGGCGTGTTGTAGTTGGGGAACTTCTCCGGGTCCTTGCCGTAGTCGAACCGTCCTGCGTCGACGATGACGCCGGCGATGGACGTCCCGTGGCCGCCGAGGTACTTCGTCGCGGAGTGCACGACGACGTCGGCGCCCCACTCGATCGGCCGGATGACGTAGGGCGTCGCGATGGTGTTGTCGACGACGAGCGGGACGCCGTGCTCGTGGGCCAGCGCCGCGACCGCCTCGATGTCGAGCACCTCGGCCTTGGGGTTGGCGATGGTCTCACCGAAGAGCAGCTTGGTGTTGGGCCGGATCGCCGCGCGCCACGACTCGATGGACGTGGGGTCGTCGACGAAGCTGACCTCCACGCCGAGCTTGGGCAGGGTGAACTTGAGCAGGTTGACCGTGCCGCCGTAGAGGCTGGGGGAGGCGACGACGTGGTCGCCGGCCTCGGCGATGTTGAGGATGGCCAGCGTCGTCGCGGACTGGCCGGACGCCACGAGGAGCGCGCCGACGCCGCCCTCGAGGGCCGCGATCCGCTGCTCCACGACATCCGTCGTGGGGTTCATGATCCGCGTGTAGATGTTGCCGAACTCCTTGAGCCCAAAGAGGTTTGCGGCGTGGTCGGTGTCGTTGAAGACGTAGCTCGTCGTCTGGTAGATCGGCAGGGCGCGCGCGCCGGTGGCGCTGTCGGCGCTCTGGCCCGCGTGGATCTGCTTCGTCTCGAAGGACCAGTCGGGGGTGCCACTCATGGGTGTGTCCTCACACTCGCGCTTGCGCACCGGCGGTCGCCGGTGGCCAGGTCTTCACCCGGGGCACCCCGCCGCGTTGGGGAGGGTTGCCGGTCAGCGAGCCGGGGCCGTGACGCTGACACTCATGACCTTGACGGGATGGTATGCCGCTCAGCTCGTCCCAGCCCGACGTGTCCTCATCGTGGACGCAGAGTCCTCATGCTGGACACCCCGCGTAGTGGGGCGGGGCGGGCCGGTGGCCTAAATCACTTGGACGTCCTACTAATTGTGTCTCGCGAGTAGCATTCACCTCGTGACGAGCTCTGACTTCGACCTGTTCCGGATCAGCGAGGACCACGAGGCGCTCCGCGAGGCGGTGCGTGCGGTGGCCGAGGACAAGATCGCCCCCTTCGCGGCGGCCGTTGACGAGGAGGCCCGCTACCCGCAGGAGGCGCACGACGCGCTCGTGGCCTCCGACTTCTTCGCCCCGCACGTGCCCGAGGAGTACGACGGCGTCGGCGCCGACGCGCTCGCGACGTGCATCGTCATCGAGGAGGTGTCCCGCGTCTGTGCGTCCTCCGCCCTGATCCCCGCGGTCAACAAGCTCGGCTCCCTGCCGCTCATCCTCGCCGCGAACGAGGACCTCAAGCGCAAGTACCTGCCCCCGCTGGCCCACGGCGAGACCACGTTCTCCTACGGACTCTCCGAGCGCGAGGCCGGCTCGGACACCGCGTCCATGAAGTGCCGCGCCAAGCAGGATGGCGACGACTGGGTGCTCAACGGCCAGAAGTCGTGGATCACCAACGCAGGCGTGTCGGAGTACTACACCGTGCTCGCCGTCACCGACCCCGACGGCCCGCGCGGCAACAACGTGACAGCCTTCGTCGTCGAGAAGTCCGACGCCGGCTTCACCTTCGGCGAGAAGGAGCGCAAGCTCGGCATCAAGGGCAGCCCCACCCGCGAGCTGCACTTCGACAACGTCCGGATCCCCGGGGACCGGGTCGTCGGAGCCGTCGGTGACGGCCTGAAGATCGCGCTGCGCACCCTCGACCACACCCGCGTGACCATCGGCGCCCAGGCCATCGGGATCGCCCAGGGGGCGCTCGACCAGGCCGTGGCCTATGTCAAGGAGCGCAAGCAGTTCGGCAAGCGCATCGCCGACTTCCAGGGCATCCAGTTCATGCTCGCCGACATGGCGATGGAGGTCGAGGCGGCCCGCCAGATGGTGTACGTCGCGGCCGCGAAGTCGGAGCGGGGCGACAAGGACCTGTCCTTCTTCGGTGCGGCGGCCAAGTGCTACGCCTCGGACGTCGCGATGAAGGTCACCACCGACGCGGTCCAGCTGCTCGGCGGTGCGGGCTACACGAAGGACTTCCCGCTGGAGCGGATGATGCGGGACGCGAAGATCACCCAGATCTACGAAGGGACCAACCAGATCCAGCGCATCGTGATGGCGCGTCAGCTCCTCAAGGGCTGAGGGGTAGTCTCCTCCCGACCTCAGTTGCCGAGCCCCCGGAGCGGACGCACCCCGTGGACCACCCCCCGCCCATCAGCGTCATCATGCCCTTGCTCAACGAGGAGGAGCACCTGGGTGAAGCCGTTCAGGCGATCCTCGACCAGGGCTACCCGGGTGAGCTGGAGCTGGTCCTCGCCATCGGGCGGGGACACGACAACACGTTGGGCGTCGCGCGACGCCTGGCGGGCCGCGACCCCCGGATCACCGTGGTCGAGAACCCGTCCGGGCGCACGCCCGACGCCCTGAACCTTGCCGTCGCAGCCGCCGGGCACGACATCGTCGCGCGCGTCGACGGGCACGGCTTCCTCAGCCCCGGCTACCTGGAGCGGGCGGTGACGGTGCTCGAGGAGACGGGCGCCGCGAACGTCGGCGGGGTGATGTATGCCGAGGGTGTGACGCCGTTCGAGAAGGCGGTGGCCGTCGCGATGCGGTCCCGCTTGGGAGTCGGTGGGGCGCGCTTTCACACCGGGGGACAGGCCGGACCCGCCGACACGGTCTACCTCGGCGTCTTCCGGCGGCAGTGGTTGACGCGCGCCGGTGGCTACGACGCGCGGTTCTCGCGGGCCCAGGACTGGGAGCTGAACTACCGGATCCGTCAGGCCGGCGGCACGGTCTGGTTCGACCCTGAGCTTCAGGTGCGCTACCGCCCCCGTCCCTCCGTCCGACGGCTGGCCCTCCAGTACCGGGACTACGGCCGGTGGCGCCGCGTCGTGGCCCGGGAGCACAAGGGGTCCATCAATGCCCGCTACCTCGCGGCCCCAACGGCGCTCGTCGCCAACGTGGTGGGTCTCGTCGGGGGGTTCTTCTGGGCACCGTTGTGGGTCATCCCGGCGACCTACGCCACGGCGATCACCGTGGGTGGTCTGGCCATCGGTCGGCATGACGGTCCGGCGGTCGCGGTGCGCGTCCCGGCCGTGCTCGCGACGATGCACGCCAGCTGGGGCTGGGGGTTCCTGACGAGCCGACCCGGTCAGCTCCTGCCGGACACTGACGAGCCCTGAGGCAGGGGCGGGGGGTCCGCGCCCCGTCGAAGATGGGGAGGGCCCCGGGCGCTGTGCGCTCGGGGCCCTCCTCATCGTTGTCGTCCGGTCAGCCCAGGTCGACGGTGAAGTCGGGCTCGGTCTTCTCGCGGACCTCGTCCTCGGTGACGCCGGGGGCCAGCTCGCGCAGGACGAGGCCGGTGTCGGTGACGTCGAAGACGCACAGGTCGGTGATGATCCGCTGCACGACGCCCTTGCCGGTGTAGGGCAGGGAGCAGTCCTTGACGATCTTGTAGGCGCCGTCCTTGGCGTTGTGCTCCATCAGGACGATGACCTTCTTGGCGCCGTGGACCAGGTCCATCGCGCCGCCCATGCCCTTGACCATCTTGCCGGGGATCATCCAGTTGGCGATGTCGCCCTTCTCGGAGACCTGCATCGCGCCCAGGATCGCCGCGTCGACCTTGCCGCCGCGGATCATCCCGAAGGAGGTCGCGGAGTCGAAGAACGAGGCGCCCTTGCGCAGGGTCACGGTCTCCTTGCCGGCGTTGATCAGGTCGGGGTCCTCGTCCCCCTCGAACGGGTAGGCCCCGACCCCGAGGATGCCGTTCTCGGACTGCAGCACGATCTCCACGTCGTCGGGCACGTAGTTCGGCACCAGGGTCGGCAGGCCGATCCCCAGGTTGACGTAGGCACCGTCGGACAGCTCCGCGGCCGCCCGGGCGGCCATCTGCTCACGGGTCATCGCCATGGCTCAGCCCTCCTGGCTCTCGGTGGTCGCGTCGGGGCGGGGCCGCACGGTGCGCCGCTCGATCCGCTTCTCGCTCGCCTGCTCCGGCGTCAGCGGCAGCACCCGGTGCACGAAGATGCCGGGCAGGTGCACCTCATCCGGGTGCAGCTGCCCCGGCTCGACGAGCTGCTCGACCTCGGCGATGGTGATCTTGCCGGACATCGCGCACAGCGGGTTGAAGTTGCGCGCCGACTGGTTGAACACGAGGTTGCCGTGCCGGTCGCCCTTCGCCGCACGCACGAGGGCGTAGTCGGCGCGGATGGCCTGCTCGAGCACGAACGTCCTGATCTGGCCGTCGACCTCGAAGTCCTGGGTCTGCTTGGCCGGGGAGGCGATCGCGACGTTGCCGTGGGCGTCGTACTTCCACGGCAGCCCGCCCTCGGCGACCTGGGTGCCCGCGCCGGTGATCGTGAAGAACGCCGGGATCCCGACCCCGCCGGCGCGCAGCCGCTCCGCGAGCGTGCCCTGCGGGGTCAGCTCGACCTCGAGCTCGCCGTGCAGGTACTGCCGCTCGAACTCCTTGTTCTCACCGACGTACGAGGCGACCATCCGGCGGATCCGCTTGTCCTTGAGCAGGATCCCCAGACCCCAGTCATCGACGCCACAGTTGTTGGAGACGGCCTCCAGATCCTGGATGCCGGCGTCATGGATCGCCGCAATGAGCACGGAGGGAATACCACAGAGACCAAAACCACCGACCGCCAGCGACATCCCGTCACTGATCCCGGCGATGGCCTCCTGAGGGGTGGAGACGACTTTGTCCATGTCGCGGACTCTATAGGCCTCCGTTTCGGCCGCGGGCGTGGGGTGCCCCCACTTCGGCACCCCGCACGTGGTGGCACAGCACGTGACGAAGCCGACACCAGGAAGGGAGCTCCTCCCGACGCGGAGCGCCACGGCGAATTACAGATCTGTAGTTCAGCGGACTCGCTTGTTAAGGATGTGACTGGAGTGCATAAATGGTTCGACTGCACACTCGTGGGGAAGTGGGCGTCCTCTTGTTCCAGCGCACTGAATCGAGTCCGCCATGGCTCTTCGTCACCACCTCGCGCTCGCGTTCGCCGCGCCTGCCCTTGTGATCCCGCATGCCGCGGTCCCAGCCCACGCCTACACCCCGCCCGCGCCTCCGACGAAGACACTGCCCAAGGCTCTGGACGTCTACGTGCCCTATCAGGGCCAGACCGTCTGTGACCCTGTCGCCCGACCCGGGGTGCTGGCGTTCGCCAAGCTGATGACGAGCCACTACCAGCTGGGTTCGACGAGTCTCATCGGCCGGAGCTGCGCCGGCGACGTCTCCGAGCACTACGACGGGCGTGCGTGGGACTGGATGCTGGACGTCGACGATCCGGAGGAGTCGGCCGTTGCCCGCAGCGTTCTCACCTGGTTGACGAAGGCCGACGCCAATGGCGTCCCCGGAGCCATGGCCCGGCGCTTCGGCATCATGTACATCATCTACGACCGCAAGATGTGGCGGTCGTACGCCCCCGAGCGTGGCTGGGCCCCGTACGACGGCAGCAACCCGCACACCGACCACATCCACTTCAGCTTCAACTACAACGGGGCGGCCGCCCGGACCTCGTGGTGGACCGGTGCAGCCGCGACGACCGTCCTCACGTCCCTTCCGGGGGCCGGTACGACAACCGTCACCATCCCCGCCCCCGCGGCCGTCCTCTCCTTCGGCATGCAGTCCGAAGCGGTGCGACAGCTGCAGGTTCGGCTCGGCAACCTCCCGACCACGGGGTACTTCGGCTCGATGACCCGGGCTCGGGTCACTGAGTACCAGCAGTTTGCCGGGCTCCCGCAGACGGGCATCGCGGACCTCAAGACGCAGGAGATTCTTGCGCGACGGGGTTGGCGAACCGTCACTGCGGCCTTCCCGACCCTGTCTGCGGGCACGACGTCGAGCGCCGTGAAGACGCTGCAGACGAAGCTGGGAGCGCTGCCGACGACGGGCTACTACGGCTCACTGACCAAGGCGCGCGTGCTCGAGTACCAGAAGTTCGTCGGCCTCCCGGCGACGGGCACCGCCGACCCCGTGACGCAGTACCGACTGTGGGTCCGGGGCTGGACGGCCGCCACGGCAGAGGGCTCGGGCACCCCGACCACGTATCCCACCCTGTCCTTCGGGATGACCTCGACCGCCGTGAAGAAGCTCCAGACCGAGCTGGGAGGCCTGCCCACGACCGGGTACTTCGGCCCGCTGACCCAGGCCCGGGTCACCGACTACCAGAAGGCGGTCGGCCTGCGCGCGACCGGCGTCGCGGACCACGCGACGCAGGAGCTGCTCTACACGAAGGGTTGGCCCAGGACCTATCCGACGCTGTCCTTCGGAATGACGTCCACCGCGGTGAAGAACCTGCAGGCCAAGCTGGGCGAGCTCCCGACCACGGGCTACTTCGGCCCGCTCACCAAGGCCCGCGTCGTCGAGTACCAGCGCTTCCTGGGCCTGTCGGCCACCGGCGTGGCCGACAACCGCACCCAGCAGCTGCTCTACACCAGAGGCTGGTCGACGGTCGTCCTCGCGAGCACCGTCACCGATCAGGAAGGAACGGTCGTGACCGCTTTCGCCACCGCGCCTCAAGGCTCCGCGACGCTCAGTCCCGGGATCGCCACCGTCTCCACGACGACGACCTTCACGCCCTTCAAGGACCTGGTGCTGGGGCAGGGCTCCAGAGGCGCCGCGGTCCGGACGCTGCAGCGTGCCCTCGGGGGAGTCGCCGTTGACGGCGTCTTCGGAGCGGTCACCCGGGACAAGGTGACGGCCCTCCAACGCTCCGTCGGGCTCGCACAGACCGGCGTCGTCACATCCGACGTCTGGGATGCCCTGGAGGCCAAGGCGTTCCCGTTCGCCGCGCACCGCACGACGGTCCTCCGGCTCGGAGACACCGGACCGGAGGTGTCAGCCATCCAGCGCGTGCTCGGTGTTCGCGTCACCGGGGTGTTCGACGAGTCGACGCGAGTCGCAATCAAGGAGGCTCAGGCCAAGGCCGGTCTGGCCAGCACCGGTGTCGTGGCGTCGCGAACCTGGTCGCTCTTCGACCGGCTCGCGGTCTAGGCCGGATCCGTCACCCCTCGGACCGCGGGTCCGGTCACGCCTTCGGACTCCAGCCTGCGCGCCAGCGCGTCCGGCCCGGCGGCAGCTGAGCCGCGCATGACGACGACGGAGCCGTCAGCCGCCCAGACGGTCAGGGCGACGGCGAGGAGCCGGCCCAGGGTGTCGTCGACCGCCACCCTCGGCGCTTCGCCCCAGCCGGGCTGGGCCTGGACGAGCGTGGCGTACGGCGTGTCCACGCCATCGAGGCTGAGAGCCAGGTCATCGGGCTCTGGATCGGCCATCGGGGAGAACTGGTCGCCATGGGTCGCCAGCTCCTTCGCCTCGTCGACCGCCCCGCCGGCGTCAGCGGCGGACGGGTGCGAACGCGCCAGCGCGGGGAGGGCGACGAGCACGGCATCGCCGCCGTGGGCCGCGGCGGCGACGGGGTCGCTGGTCACGAGGACATCCGCGTCGGCTGCCGCGTCCCCGATGACCACCGTGGCGCCGACGGACCACGTGGCCCACGCCCAGTAGACGGCTCGCCAGTGAGCGGGCAGGTCCAGGCCGACCGTCGTGCCGGGGCCGGCCGCGCAGTCGTCCTGGAGGAGGTTGGCGGCCTTGGCGACCCAGTTGGCCAGGACCCGTGCGCTCAGCTCGATGCGCTCCCCCTGAGTGGGGCCGGGTGCGTCGTCGTACCACGTGAGACGGGGCCGCCCGGAGTCGCTGGCGACCAGGCGGGAGAGGACGTCGGCAGGGAACAGCGGGCCGGTCATCTCGGTCTCACTTCTCGTCCTCGCCCGGGGTCGTCCCGGGCGGTGGCTCGGTCAGCGGCTTGTCATCACGCAGCGCACGGAACAGGCTGAGAGCCCGCTCGCTGTCCCACTTGACGGCGAGACCGGCGTTGTCGGTGGGGTAGGCCATGTCCTCGATGGGGACGGTCAGGGACAGGCCCTCCTCGCCGCTGACCGCACGCATGGCCTGCAGGATCCGGTAGGCGTCGAGCAGCGAGGTCTCCTCGCCGACGGCAACGCCGCTGGCGGCCGCGTCGACGAACGTCGTGTAGCGCCACGGGATGAGCACCGTGGACGGCGTCGCGGACTGCTTCATCAGGGCACCGAGGAACTGGCGCTGGCGCGTGGCCCTGCCGATGTCGCCGAGCGGGTCCTCGTAGCGCGACCGGACGTAGCCGAGGGCGTTCCTGCCGTCGAGGACCTGACAGCCCTTCTCGAGGTCGATGCCGGCCTTGTCGTCCTTCATGTCCCGCGGGACGCAGATCTCGACGCCGCCGATCGCGTCGACCATGCCGGCGAAGCCGCCGAGGCCGATCTCCAGGTAACCGTCGATGTGCAGGCCGGTGACCTGCTCGACCGTCTGGGTCAGCAGTTTCGGGCCCCCGAACGTGAAGGCGGCGTTGATCTTGTTGCTGCCGTTGCCGGGGATCGGGACGTAAGAGTCTCGAGGGAGGGAGATGAGGACCGGCTTGCCGCCACTCTCGGACACGTGGACGAGCATGATCGTGTCGGTCCGGTTGCCCTCGGCCGTGCCGGTCTTGAGCTGCCGGCGCTGCTTGGCCGTCAGGCCTTCTCGGCTGTCGGAGCCGACGAGGAGGTAGTTGTGGCCCGAGGTGTCCTCCGGTCGGTCCCCGGCTGGGATGTTGTCCACCCGCGAGATGCCGTTCCAGGCCGAGACCGGCACCCAGACCATGAAGGCCAGCCACCCGACGACGAGCAGTCCCACGACGAGCAGGGTGATCCGGCCCTTGCGGAGTCTCGTGCGCGGAGGCGGCATCTGCGGACGTGCGGGCCGGGCCGCGGGGGCCTCGGGGGGCGGCGCCGGTCGCCCTGTCGGTCGGGCCGACCGACCCTTGCGGGTGTCGACGACGTAGACATCGTCATCGGGAGCGCCTGCGCCGAGCGGGTGGCGGGGTTCAGTCGGCATCGGTGGCCTTCGGGGTGGGTGGGGAGGGCGGCGCCGGAGACGCGAGCCCGTCGGGGAACGCCTCGCGGACCGGCACTGCTTCGTCGAGCGCGATCCGACGGGCGAGCCGGGTGTAGCGGACCTCCATCTCACGGAACCGCTTGAAGGTCGTCACGACGAAGCCGAGGAAGGCCACGACGAGGCCGTAGAGGATGAGGTCGGCGCCTCGGCCGACCCCGAGGAACTGGGCCAGGCTCGTCCACGTCTTGCTCGGGTCGATGATCGAGTAGATGGCGAGGCCGGCCAGGCCGAGCAGGCCGAGGCGACGGACGGCCTGGGTCCGTTGTCCGGTGCCGGCGAGCAGCCGCCAGGCGATCGCGAGCGTCGCCGCGATGAGCAGGATCTGGATGACACTCTGTCGACTCATCGCCAGATCAGCTCCGCAAGGATGTTGACGGCATTCCACAGGGACTGCCCCTTGGCCCTGCTGTAGTCCGTGTAGAGGATGTGCACCGGCGCCTCGGCGTACGTGACCTGGCGGCCGTCGAAGCGCATCGCCCCGATCTGGGCGACGATCTCGGACGCATGGGCCATCCGGTTCTGGGTGATGTCGAGCCGTTCGACCACTCGGCGCTCGAGCACGCGCAGGCCGTTGTGGGCGTCCGTGAGCCGCGTGCCCGTCGTGAGGTTGGTGTAGGCCACTGCGAGGCGCAGCACGAGCTTCTTCAGGCCCGACGCCTCGGTCCGGTCGTCGAGGAAGCGCGAACCGAAGACGACCTGCACCTCGCCGGCCCTGATGAGGTCCAGCATCGCCGCCACGTCGGAGATCTGGTGCTGCCCGTCCGCATCGAACGTCACGCAGTAGCGCATGGCCGGGTCGGACAGGGCGTAGTCGAAGCCGGTCTGCAGCGCGGCGCCCTGCCCGAGGTTGACGGGGTGCCGCACGACCACGGCTCCCGCCTCCTCGGCCCTGGCCGCCGAGTCATCGGTCGAGCCGTCGTCCACGCAGACGACCTTCGGGAAGGTGCTGCGGGCGGTGCGCACGACGTCGCCGATGACCTTCGCCTCGTTGTAGAGCGGCACCACGAGCCACACGTCGTTCGCTTGCATCACCACCAGAGTAAAGCGGAGGCGGCAGTGCCCTGTCCCGGCGCCACGCAGACGGCGGTCCTGGCCGCACCGGCGCCGGGGCTAGAGTCGGTCCCGATGACCGACCTGAGGCTCGACGACCTGGCACCGCCGACCGCCGGTGCAGCCGCCCTGCGCATCGCGGTGGTGGGCCCGACCCACCCGCACAAGGGCGGCGTCGCCGCACACACGACGATGCTGGCGCACCACCTGAGCGACGCCGGCCACGACGTGACCCTGGTCTCGTGGGCGCACCTCTATCCGTCCAAGCTCCACCATGCCGATGCCACGGTGC
This sequence comes from Intrasporangium calvum, assembly GCF_028446585.1. Lineage (GTDB taxonomy): Bacteria > Actinomycetota > Actinomycetes > Actinomycetales > Dermatophilaceae > Intrasporangium > Intrasporangium calvum_A. The sequence continues at coordinate 4,834 of NZ_JAPFQL010000039.1, read as the reverse complement.
CTCAGGGCGCGCCGGAGGTCCCGCCGTTTCCCCGGACGGTCCGGACGCTCAGCTGGGCCCGGCCGGACACCTGGGTCCGGGCGGGCCGGCGGCTCCGCGACGTCGACGCGGTGCTCGTGGTCCACGTCATGCCGCCCGTCGTGCCGGCGCACCTCGCGCTGCTGCGGGCCGCTGGCGCGCTCCCCGGGCTCCCCGGGCCGCGCCCCCAGTCCGTCGTCGTGTGCCACAACGTGCTGCCCCACGAATCCCGGCCCGGCGACACCGCCCTGATGCGCATGCTCTTCGCCAAGGTCGACGCGACGCTGGTCCACAGCGCGGAGCAGGCCACCCTCGCCCACGACCTCGGGGCACGCCGGGTCTCCGTGGCCGACCTTCCGCCCCACCTGCCCGGCGGTGACCCCGTCTCGCGTGACCCACGGACCGGCCCCACCCGACTCCTCGCCCTCGGGCTCGTGCGCGAGTACAAGGGGATCGACGTCCTGCTGCGGGCCATGCTCGACGTGCCCGACATCAACCTCACCATCGCCGGGGAGATCTGGCCGTCGCAGCGCGAGGTCATCGGACGGCTCGTGACCGACCCGCGACTCGCCGGCCGGATCGAGATCCGCGACGGTTACGTGCCGGCGGACGAGCTCGCGGCGCTCCTCGCCGACCACGACGTCCTGGCGCTGCCCTACCGCTCGGCCACGGCATCCCAGAACGTCATCCTCGGACACGCCCACGGGCTGCCGGTGCTGGCCTCCGACATCGCACCCTTCTCCGCGCAGATCGAGGACGGGGTCAACGGCCTGCTCGTGCCGCCGGAGGACGAGCGGGCGCTCGCGGGAGCGTTGCGCCGCCTGCGCGACCCGCAGGTCCGGGCGCGACTGGCCGAGGGCGTGCAGACCCCTGACCTGTCGGGCCCCTGGGCCCACTACCTCGGCACGATCGAGGCGCTCGCGGCCGAGGAGCCCGTGGGACTGGAGGAGAGCGGCGACGAGACAACCCCTTCGGGCAGCGAGGCCGCACCGGCCTCCCTGCCGCTGCGCGGTGCACGTCTCCTCTCCACCGCCCGGTCCCGGGTGCAGGCACGACTGCGTGCGCGACGTCCGCTGGTCGAGCTGCACCGCTCCGACCTGCCCGACTGGGTGCTGCCGACGGACGTCCTCAGCGACCCGCTCGAGGCTGAGGAGGCGCGCCGGCTGGCCCGTCACCTGGGCCTTCCCCTGTCGCTCGACAAGGTGTCGACGTGGGCCGCCCTGGGGGCGCTCGCCGCGATCCTGCGCATCCGCGACGACGGCCGCCGGAGCGCCATCATCGTCGACGAGACCGGCACGCGGTCGATCCTGTCTCGGTGGGCCCGCGCGGTCGGCTTCGCCCCCGTCGAGATCGACTTCACGGGGTCGCAGCCGAGCGTCACCGCCCTCGACGTCGACACCGGCTCCCTCGACGTCATCGCGCGGATCCACCCCCGGGGCTGCGACGCGGAGGACGTCGACCACGTCCTCGAGCAGGCGTCCTGGGCGCTGCGCTCCGGAGGTCTGCTCATCGTCACGGTCCCGATCGGCCCATTGTCCGCTCAGGGAGCGGTCGGCCCCGCCGACGTTCGCGGCATCCTGGCCCGAGCCCATGACCTCGGGTTCGTCCTGGTCGGCGACCTCGATGGTGACGTCAACGCCCGCATGCGCGAAGCCGGCGCGCGAGCGAGAGCCGACTCAGCGGCATACGGCCTCGTGCTGCTGACCCTGAGGAGGCGCTGAGTGGACCGCGGTCGACTCCTCACGGCAGTCCGGGTCGGCATTGCCGTCGTGACGCTCGGGGCCGTGGTCTACGCCGTCGCGCGCAACTGGGCCGACGTGTCGGTCCACCTCGGGAAGGTCTCGCTCGGCGCCTTTGCGGCTGCCACGCTCGCCGCCGCGGTCGGGACCTGGCTGACCATGATCGGGTGGCGGATCATCCTGCGCGACCTCGGCTCCAACCTGCATCTCGCGCCGGCCACCGGCGTGTACTTCGTCGGGCAGCTCGGCAAGTACCTGCCCGGGTCACTCTGGTCGGTGCTCGTCCAGGCCGACATCGCCGCCCACCTGCGGGTGCCGCGACGCCGGACCGCCGTGACCGGCCTGCTCGCGCTCGGCCTCGCGCTGCTGACCGGCGTGCTCGTCGGCCTGCCATCCGTGGGCTTCCTGCTGCGCCAGTCGGGCGAAGGCTTCTCGTGGTGGCTGGTCCTCGCCGTGCCGCTCGTCGTCCTGCTCCTCGTGCCACGCCTGCTGAACTGGTCCATCGCGACGATGCTGCGGCTGATCCGCCGACCCCCGCTCGAGCACGAGCTGTCCGCGGGAGCCCTCCTCAAGGCCGTCATCACCTTCGTGCTCGTGTGGCTGTCCTTCGGGGTGCACACGTGGCTGCTCGCGACGGCGGTCGCCGGCGAGGCCCCTCACCCCGATCTCGGCACGGCGGCCCTGACCGGCTACGCCCTCTCCGTCTCGCTCGGCATGCTCCTCATCGTGCTGCCCGCGGGGCTCGGTGCGAGGGAGGGGCTGCTCACCCTGATCCTGTCCGCGGCCATCCCCACCCCCGCGGCGGCAGCAGTGGCGATCATGTCCCGCTTCATCGTCACCCTGCTCGACGTCGTCGCCGCCCTGGTCGGCTGGCTCTATGCGCGATCGCACGACCTGCTCAGCGCCCGCCGCGAGCGCGCCCTCGAGCCAGAAGGCTGAGGGCAGCGGCTAGGCCCGCTCCAGCACGAAGACGGGGATGACCCGGTCCGTCTTCTGCTGGTAGTCCGCATAAGGCGGGAAGGCCGCCACGCAGACGGGCCACCAGTCGGACCGCTTCTCGGGACCGAGCTCGCGAGCCCGGACCCGGAGGGTCTCCGTGCCGTCCTGCAGGTCGAGGACCGGGTGGGCCCGCAGGTTGTGATACCACTGCGGGTGCTCGGGCCGGCCCCCCTGGCTGGCGACCGCGGCGTAGACACCGTCTCGCTCGACGCGCATCAGCGGCACCTTGCGGATCGCGCCGGTCCGCGCACCGCGCATCGTCAGGAGGACGACCGGCAGCCCCATGATGTCGACCGAGGCCGTCGTGCCGGTCTCCTCGATGCGTTCGACCTGCTGGCGGACCCAGCTGCTCGGGCTGGGGACGTAGTCGGACACGCTGCGTCAGGCCGCGCCGGGCTCGGGCGCCGACGACCAGGGGAACTTCTTGACGAAGTCCTCGACGACGCTGACGTTGAGACCGCCGCAGTACTGGCGCTTGCCGCTCTGCTCACCGACCTGGCCCGTCTGGGCGTTGACGTTCGCTGCCCAGTGGGTGAGCGCGTACTTCTTGCCCTCGGGGAAGGCGCCCCGCGACGTGTCCCACGGCGTGATGATGAACTTGTTGGCGGACTCCGGCATGGCGTTGATCCGCTCGGCGAGGGCCGCGAACTGCGAGGCCTGGCTCTGCTCGACCGAGGGGTCGTACCAGAGGACCGTGTAGCCGTGCTCCAGGTTGTGGACGAGCGCCTCGACCTGCGGGGCATCGGCGACGGTGTAGACCCGCCGCTCAGACAGGGCGGGCTGCGCGAAGTGCTTCCCGCTCGCCGGGGGCGCGGTGTCGTACTCGACCCGCTCCGTGTCCGCGACGTTCGTGCCGGGGCCGACGTGGTCGGACGAGCCGGTCGCCGGGTCGTCGATGACTGGGTCGCATGCTGCGGCAGCGACGTCCCCCATCATCCCCTGGAGGGCCTCGTCCTTCTTGCTCTGCTCGCCGAGGATGGCCCAGGTGACCGCGCCGCCGATGAGGGCGATGACGAGGACGACGGCGCCGATGACGAGCAGGAACCGCCGGCGTTCGGCCGCCTTGGCCTGGGCTTGCATTGCGGCGACGCGCTCGCGTCGGTCTCGGCTCGTCTCGCGGGCCATCGTTCCTCGTTCCGGTCGGGCTGACGGTGGTCAGGGGCAGAGCGTTGGGGTCGCATTCAACGACCGGGGTCGAGTGTAGGCGAGACTGTCCCCGTGACCGAAGGGAAGGTGCGGCTGTGGCGAGTTGACCGCGAGATCAACCTCCGCGCGCAGCTGTCGGTCTTCCAACGCGGCGCTGGGGACCCGACGAGCCGCTGGGGCGCCGACGGGTCCTTCACGCGGGCCGCGCAGACTCCCGACGGGCCGGGCACACTCCATCTCGTATGCCGCTCAGCCGGCTCCGCGGTCGAGTGCACGGCGTGGGGGGCGGGGGCCCGGTGGCTCCTCGACTCCGTCCCCCAGCTGCTGGGCGCCGCCGACGACCCGGCCGGCTTCGAGCCGCGGCATCCCGTGGTCGCGGACGCGTGGCGGCGGTTCGCGCACTGGCGGGTGCCGCGTTCGGGCCTGGTCATGGACGCCCTCGCCCCTGCCGTCATCGAGCAGAAGGTGACCGGCCAGGAGGCTTTCTCGGGCTACCGGCGCCTGGTCCGCCGGTTCGGTGAGCCGGCTCCGGGACCGTTGGGGGAGCGGTTGTGGGTGCCCCCGAGCGCCGCCGAGTGGGCGATGATCCCGTCCTGGGCGTGGTTGCAGGCCTCGGTCGACGGCGCCCGGTCCCGCGCCCTCGTCGGCGCGGCCAGGGTGGCGGGTCGCCTCGAGCAGTGCGTCAGCCTGACCTGGCCGCAGGCGCAGACTCGCCTGCGTGCCCTGCCGGGCATCGGCGTGTGGACGGCCGCCGAGGTGGCCCAACGAGCGCTGGGCGACGCCGACGCGGTCAGCTTCGGCGACTACCACGTGGCCAAGGACCTCGGGTGGGCGCTGCTCGGCCGGCCCGTCGACGACGCGGGTCTGGCCGAGCTGCTCGAGCCGTACGCCGGCCACCGCTACCGGGTGCAGCAGCTGCTCGCGCTGGCCGG
>NZ_JAPFQL010000038.1 GCF_028446585.1 Intrasporangium calvum | reverse complement strand
ATCTCGCGGGTCGTCGACGCGGCGACGCGCAGCTCCGCGGCGGTGAGCTCACGGTGCTCCGGGTGCAGGCGCGACCGGGCCGTTGTGACGGCTGCCTCGGCCCGCTTGAGGGCGGCCTCGCTCTGGGCGAGGGTGCGGACGGCTCCGGCGACCGGTCGGGCCTGACGGGCCCGGGCCACGGCTGCCCGCAGTCGCTCGAACTCCACCGCTCGGGCACCGAGCGACTCGTCCTCGCGCTGCAGCTCGAGGAGCCGCTGACGCCGCTGGCGGCGCAGCTTGGCGGCACTGACCATGTCGGCCATCTGCTGGTGTGCCTCGATCGCCTCGCGGCTGGCCTTGGCCGCGTGGCGCTCGCGCGTGGCCAGCTCGTCCACGACCTGGGCCAGTTCCTCGTCGAGGTCGGCCGGTGCGGCCTGCGCGAGGGCGACCAGGGCGTCGCGCTGCTCGGCGTCGATGCCGGCGGAGACGGAGAAGGCGTGGATGCAGTCGCGGATCTCCGCGACCGCGCCCTGGCGGCGCGCCTGCGCGAGGCGGCCCGCCTCGACGATCTCGTCCTGGACCCGGCGGAAGAAGGCCGTGCCGAAGACCTTCTCGAGGAGCTTGCCCTTCTCCTCGGACTTGGCCCTCAGGAACGTCGCGAACTCGCCCTGGGGGAGGATCACCGTCTGGACGAACTGGTCCCGGGTCAGGCCGACCGCGCGGGTGATCTCGTCGTCGCAGTCGCCGATGTTGGTCGAGAGCAGCTCGCCCCCGTCGAGGTCGTCCGGGCTCGCGATCCGCCACAGCTTCACCGAGGGCTGCTGCACGGTGAGGCCGGTGCCGCGGGACTTGGGCCGCTCGAAGCGGGGCGTGCGGCGCACGCGGTAGAGGCCCGACTGGGTCTCGAAGACGAGGGTCACCACCGGGATCTCACGGGGGTCGGCGTGGTGTGAGTGGATCCGCTCGACGTCCGCGGACTGCTGCGCCACCTTGCCGTAGAGCGCGAAGGTGATCGCGTCGATGATCGTCGACTTGCCGGACCCGGTCGGGCCCTCGAGCAGGAAGAGGCCGGCGCGACCGACGGCGCCGAAGTCGATGACCTCGGTGCCGGCAAACGGCCCGATGGCGGTCATCTCCAGGCGGTGCAGCTGCATCTCAGGCCACCTCCTGCGCCTCGGCCAGCGCCTGGGCCTTGACGGCCGCCTCGTAACCCTCGACGAAGCGCGTGATCTCGCCCTCGCTGGCCTCGGCCTTGGTGACGTAGGCGATGAAGTCGGAGCCGAGCTCCCGCGGGTCGCGCTCGCTGACGGCGGTGGTGCCGCGGACGCCGCGCTCGACCTTGGCGTCGGGCTCGTGGAACACCTGCAGGACGTGCGGGAAGCGGGACTTGAGCCGGTCCATCAGGGAGTCGGGCCGGACGCGGTCGGTGAGGGTCGCACGGACCCAGGCATCCTCGTGCGGAGCGTGGGCCGGGTCGGCGAGCAGGTCGTCGAGGGTGCCGCGCAGGGTCGCCATCGCCCGCGGCTGCTGGATCTCGATCGGTGTGACGACGGCTGGACCCGTCGCAGGGAGGTCGACGAGGAGCACGCACTTGGTGTGGTCCTGCTCGGAGAACGAGTAGCGCAGCGGGGAACCGGAGTAGCGCACGACCGACCCCTCGGCGCACTCCGGAGCCTGGGGCCCGTGCAGGTGGCCGAGCGCGGCGTAGTCGATGCCTTCGAAGACGGTGCCCGCCACGCGGTCGACCCCGCCGACCGCGATCGATCGCTCGGAGTCGCTCGGCTCGGCGCCGGCGACGAAGGCGTGGGCGACGACGAGGGACCGGACTCCCGGACGCGCGGCGAGGTCCTCGCGGATCCGCTCGCACGCCGCCCCGACGACGGCCTGGTGCGACCGGGGGAGGAGGTCGCCGCCCCGGGCCAGGGCGGACCGGGCGTGGTCGACGTCGAGGTAGGGGATCCCGTAGATCGCGGCCCGGACACCGTCCGAGCCGTCGAGGAGGACGGGCAGGTCGATCATCGAGATGTCGGTGATCATCCGGATGGTGTCGCGGAACAGGCCCGCGCCGTAGCCGAGCCGGATCGCCGAGTCGTGGTTGCCGGACGTGACGACGACGGTGGTGACCTGGGACAGCCGTGACAGCGTCCACTCGAAGAGCTGGACCGACTCGACGGGCGGCACGCCGCGGTCGTAGACGTCGCCGGCGACGACCACCGCGTCGACCGGCACCCCGTCCGGCGGGTCCTCGACGAGCTCGCAGATCCGCTCGAGCACGGCGGACTGCGCCTCGTGGAGGTTCACGCCGTGAAGGGTGCGCCCGAGGTGCCAGTCCGACGTGTGCAGCAACCGCATGCCACGAAGGTAGGACGCAGCGCCGACAGCCTCCTCCCGGACACGCCATGGACACGCCACGGACCCGCGTTGTCGGTGGTCGGGGGCAGCATGGGTGAGCATGAGCCGAGAGTTCCAGGTGACCTTCGACGCGGCTGACCCGATCAGCCTGAGCCTCTTCTGGGCGCAGGCCCTCGACTACGTCGTGCAGCCGCCGCCCGGCAGCGACCTGCCGCCGGAGACGCCGGCCCCCGACGTGCTGGACGCGTGGACCGCCTTCCTCACCGCGACCGGCGTGCCACCCGAGCGGCACCGCTCGGCCTCGGCGATCGTCGACCCGACGGGCGAGCGACCCCGGGTCTTCTTCCAGCAGGTCCCCGAGCCCAAGACCGCCAAGAACCGGGTGCACCTGGACGTGCGGGTGGCGCCCGGCCTGGAGGGAGACGCGCGAATGGCCGCCCTCGAGGCCGAGTGCGAGCGGCTGGTTGCCCTGGGCGCCAGTCGGACCCGTCGCTTCGAGCCGGCGCCGCCGATGTCGGCCGGGTTCATCGTCATGGCCGACCCCGAGGGCAACGAGTTCTGCCTCGACTGATGGAAACTGACGGACCGCGAGCGCCCGGCGCGGGACGACCGTTGCTCGTGGTTGGCCGCGTCCAAGCGCCATGCCGTGCGAGCGGTTGCCGGGTGCTCCGCATCAGGGCGAGAAACGGTCGTTCGGAGCCCGGCCGCCCAGCCCGCCACGTGCGTGAGCCCGCCTCCTCGTGCGGAGGCGGGCTCAGCGGCATACGGCGGAAGGGGCTTGCTCAGTCCTTGGGGTTGAAGAAGCCCAGGATCATCGACACGAAGGTGATGATGAGCGAGCCGAGGATCGCGTCCCAGAAGAAGCTCTCCACGTGGAAGGCGAGGTCGAACTTGTCGGCCAGCCACGAGGTGAGCTGCAGCATCAGGGCGTTGATGATGAAGACGAACAGTCCGAGCGTCAGGATGATGAAGGGCATCGAGACGAGCTTCGCGATCGGCCGGACGAACGTGTTGAGCACCCCGAAGATCAGCGCCACGAGCAGGACCGTGCGCACGATCGACGCGGTGTCGGCCGAGTCCCCGAAGGTGATCCCGTCCACGAGGAGGGCGGCGATCCACAGCGCGACGCCGTTGATGACGGTCTTGATCACGAAGTTCAGCAGCATGGCGGTCAGTCTTCCACGCGCTCAAGCCGATCGGCGGTGATGCCGGGGTACTCGTCGCCGGGGATCCTCGGCTGGAACATCGTGTTGAGGCGCAGCATGTCGCTGTCGACCATCTTGAGCTGCCCGACGGCCTCCTTGATCGGCACCCGCACGATGTGTCCCTGCTGCAGGGCGACCATCTCGCCCCATGCGCTGTCGAGGGCCGCCTCGACCGCGGCCACGCCGAACCGCGTCCCGAGGACCCGGTCGAAGGCCACCGGCGAGCCGCCGCGCTGGATGTGCCCGAGCGCGGTCATCCGGCTCTCGATGCCGGTCCGGCCCTGGATCTCGCGGGCGAGGATCGAGCCGATGCCACCGAGGATCTGGTGGCCGTACTTGTCCATCTCCGGCTCGGGCAGCTCCATCGTGCCGGGCTTGGGCAGGGCACCCTCGGCGACGACGATGATCGTCGCGAAGCGGCCCTTGCGGTGCCGGTGGACGATGCGCTCGCAGACCTCGCCGATGTCGAACGGCTCCTCGGGCACCAGCGTGATCGCGGCGCCGCCGGCGAGGCCGGACCAGATGGCGATGTGCCCGACGTGGCGGCCCATCACCTCGACGACGAGGACGCGGTGGTGCGACTCGGCCGTGGTGTGGAGCCGGTCGATCGCGTCGGTGCAGATCTGCACGGCGGTCTGGAAGCCGAACGTCATCTCGGTCAGGGAGATGTCGTTGTCGATGGTCTTGGGCACGCCGACGACGGGGAAGCCGTTCTCGTGGAGCCGGGCGAGCACGCTCATCGAGCCCTCGCCGCCGATGCCGATGATCGCGTCGAGGCCGTGCCGGTCGTAGGCCTTGCGGACCTTCTTCAGGCCGTCCTCGAACGCGAACGGCTGGTCGCGGCTCGTCCCGAGGATGGTGCCGCCGAGGGGGAGGATGCCGCGGCAGCGGTCGACGTCGAGGAGCTCGAAGTCGTTGTCCATCACGCCGCGCCAGGCGTTGCGGAAGCCGACGACCGTGCTGTCGTAGGTCACCTCGGCGGCGCGGACCGCGCCCCGGATGACGGCATTGAGGCCGGGACAGTCCCCGCCCCCCGTGAAGATGCCGATGCGCATGTGCAGCGTCCTTCGTGTGTGGGCATGCAAATGAGTCGAGGCGGCGTTGGCGCGACAGTGTGAGCCTAGCCACACCAAGCCGTATGCCGCTGCGCTGGGTCCACGGGTCGGGACCCCGCCGCTCCTCCCACCCTCTCTCGGCCGTTCTCTAGAGTGGGCCGCATGAGCGACGACGCTGTGCTGCCCGCTGCTGCCTCCCCGACCGTGCGGCTGCGCCAGGTCCTCGGGCAGATGCCCGACTACAAGCCGGGCAAGCCGGCCGCGGCGGCCGCCGGGGTGACGCCGTACAAGCTGTCGTCCAACGAGAACCCCTACGGCCCCCTGCCGTCCGTGCTCACCGCGATCACCGAGGCCGCCATGTCGGTGAACCGCTACCCGGACATGGCCGTGGTCGGTCTGCGCGAGCGCCTGGGCCGGGCGCTCAGCGTCTCCTCGGACTGCATCGCCACGGGCACCGGCTCGGTGGCCGTGCTCGCTCAGATCGTCCAGGCCGCGTGTGACGCCGGGGACGAGGTCATCTTCGCGTGGCGGTCCTTCGAGGCCTACCCGATCGTGACCCAGCTCGCCGGTGCGACGCCGGTGATGGTGCCGCTCGACGACCAGGCCCGCCACCGCCTCGACGCCATGGCCGACGCCATCACCGAGCGGACCCGAGTCGTGCTCGTGTGCACGCCGAACAACCCGACGGGTCCGACGGTGCATCGCGCCGAGCTCGACGCCTTCCTCGACCGGGTGCCGAGCGACGTCATCGTCGTCATCGACGAGGCCTATGTGGAGTTCGTCCGTGACCCGGAGGCGGTGCGGGGGCTCGAGGTGTGGCGCGAGCGGCCCAACGTCGTCGTCCTGCGCACCTTCTCCAAGGCGTACGGCCTCGCCGGGCTGCGGGTCGGCTTCGCGGTGGCGCACCCCGAGGTCGCGGCGGCGATCCGCAAGACGGCGACGCCGTTCGGGGTCAACTCGCTGGCCCAGGTCGCCGCGGTCGCCTCGCTCGACGCCTTCGACGAGCTCAACGAGCGGGTCGAGTCGATCGTCGCCGAGCGGGAGCGCGTCATCCGGGCCCTGCAGGACCAGGGCTGGAAGCTGCCCGAGTCGGACGCGAACTTCGTGTGGTTCCCGCTGGGGGCCGACTCGACGGCCTTCTCCGAGGCGTGCGAGGCCGCCGGCCTGATGGTGCGCCAGTACGGCGACGACGGGGTGCGCGTCACCATCGGTGAGGCGGAGGCCAACACGCGCCTCCTCGAGGTGGCCGAGCAGTTCGGGGCGCGCTAGACCGGAGACCCGACGAGGAGGGTGTCATGGCCGGGCTGGTCCGAGGCAGGGTCCTGGGCGGCACCCTGGCGCTGGCAGGGGTCCTCGCGCTCGTCCCGTCGGTGTTCTGGCCCACCTCCAGCTACACCCAGCCGGGAATCACACTCGGCGACGGGGTGACCCGGGATCTGGTCAACCTGGAGTGGAGCTGGGGCAAGTACGCGTTCCTCGGCGCCCCAGAGGAGATGCTGTCGTCCGAGATGAGCAGTCCGTGGGGCCTCGCCTACCTCGTGCTCATGCTCCTGATCGGACTGAGCGGTGCCGTGGGGTGGCTCGTCCTGCATGGCGGCGCCGGCCGCCTCATCGGCGTGGCCGGGACCGCCGTGGTCGCGTCATACGCGGCTCATGTCCTCGCCGACCGAGCGATCGAGCAGGCGATGTTCTACCGGCCCGATGATGTGGTGATCCGCGGGACCCCGGTCGCTGGGCGGTTCGAGCAGGCCGCGCTCGTCCTGCTGATCCTCGCCGTGGTCGCGATGCTCTGGCACCCGCTGTCGAGCCTGGCTGGGTCGGCGTGGGCCGTGGCCTCCAGGCGGGCCGCCGCGGCCCGGCTCGCCGAGGCGGCCGTCCTGCAGCCCACCGATGGCGAGGGCCGGGGCGGTGTCATCCTGCACGGCGAGCGGCGAGGTGACAGCCCCTTCAGTCGCCGCCCTGGGGACCGGACGCCGCCCGAGTCAGTCGGTTTCACCGATCCCGGGCCGGACGAACGGGACGCGCCCACCCGTCCTGGCGGCTCCTCGTCGGACTGAGGCGGGCAGCGACTCTCACCCGCTGACCCGTCGGGAGAGTCAGTGGGTGAGTGGGGAGGACGTGGGGTGCAGGTGCGCGACCGGGATGGTCCTGCCCGCCTTCGCCGCGTACTTGGCGACCGTCGGCGCCTGCGCGAGGATGACTTCGCGCCACACGGCGTCCCGCTCCTGCCCGCGCAGTTCCTGCGGCACCACGGTCTGGCCACGGGTCCCGATCTCGACCGCGGCACTGCCGGCGCGGCGCAGGTTGCGGAACCAGTCGGGGTCCGTCGGCGAGCCACTGCCCGTGCCCCAGACGAGGTAGCCCCCGTCATGGTCGAGGTAGCGCACCATCGTCGACCGGGGGCGACCGGTCCGGCGCCCCGGGACGGTCAGCATGAGCACGGTCTGGTCGCCGACGGCGTCGAACCTGCCCTTGAAGGCGCGGTGGCTCCACACCCCGATGGCGTTTCCCAGATGCATCATCCGTCGTCTGGACGACATGGCGACACCTCCGCTCTCAAGCGTCCGCCCGTCGGAGCCGCGCGTCAACGGCGCGTGGCAGCTGACCCGCGGCCCGGCCCCATGCTCAGGAGACGTCGGGGACCCGGACGGTCCCCGCGAGGGCTGCGTCGAGCGACTCCTGGTTGCTGAAATCCCCGGGCTGCCCGGAGCCCGACTGGATCAGGTCGCGCAGGCTGCCGAGCACGTACTGGCCCCAAGCGGTCTCGCACACGTCGAAGCACTCCATGTCGCTCGTGAGGCCGAGGTGAGTGAGCGTCAGGCGGGTCCGGCCCCGGGGGCCCTCGGCGCGGGTGATGTCGAAGCGGATCGTCGTGCCCGTCCACTCGTGCTGGTCAGCGAGGAAGTCGAGGTGACTGTCCACGACGAGCCACTCCACCCGCTCTCCGGGCTTGAGCACCGTGGTCCGCTGCTTCGAGAAGTGGATGTCGGGGGCCAGGTACACCCACTCGGCGTTGAGGGTCGCCGGGTCTCCGACGACGTTGTCCGACCACCAGTGCCGGACGTCGTTGATCGACTCGTAGACCTGCTCCGGTGACTGGTCGACGGTGAAGGAATGCGTGAGGTCCCTGCTCATGACTCGCCTCTCTGAATGGGTGCTTGCGTGATGCAAGTAGACGCTACTCCGCCCAACTTTCGTGATGCAAGTGAAATTCTCGTAGACTGCCGACATGCTCGGCAGGACCTACGACTCCCAGGTGTGCTCCATGGCGCGAGCGCTCGAGCTCGTCGGCGAACGCTGGAGCCTGCTGATCGTTCGAGATGCCTTGTTCGCGGGGGTGACCCGCTTCGGGGACTTCCAGCACAACCTCGGCATCGCGACGAACGTCCTCACGTCCCGTCTGGATGCCTTCGTGGCCTTGGGGATCATGGAGCGTCGCGAGGTCGCCGGCCAGCCGAGACAGGCGGACTACGTCCTGACCGACAAGGGTCGGGACCTCGGGCCGGCGATGGTCGCCCTCACCCACTGGGGCGACCGCTGGGCCGCCCCTGACGAGCCACCGATCGTCTACCTCCACCGAGGGTGCGGGGGGACGGTTCACGTGGAGACGGTGTGCGAGACCCACGGTGTAATACCTCCCGCGGAGGTCGGGGTGCGTCCGGGGCCCGGCATGCCCGCGGAATACCTCGTCAACCGGCGCCCGCACCGCGGCTGAAGGCGTCCTTACCACGGGTACCGTCCCGCATTGTGAGATTTCCCGGAGGCTCCGGTAAGTTCCGTGCCGAAGGCCTCATTGCGTCCACCGGCACCCTCGGCGGACCTGTGACACAGCCGTCGGGCGGGTGAACCCCGTGCGCGGCCCGACCAGAAATGCCGGAGTCCCCTCCGGTGAAGGAGCCCCCGTGAGCGACAAAGTAGTCGCCGAGCTGCACGAGCCGACCCCAGCGGTCGGCGATGGTGGCCCGGACATGATCCAGCTGCTGACCCCAGAGGGTGAGCGTGTCTCCCACCCCGACTACGACAAGTACGTCGCGGACCTCAAGCCCGAGGACCTCCGGTCCTTCTACCGCGACCTGGTGCTCATCCGGCGCCTCGACGCCGAGGGCTACGCGCTCCAGCGCCAGGGCGAGCTCGGTCTCTGGCCCAGCCTGCTCGGCCAGGAGGCCGCGCAGGTCGGCTCCGGCCGGGCGCTGAAGCCGCACGACATGTGCTTCCCGACCTACCGCGAGCACGGCGTCGGCTTCGTGCGCGGCATGGACCCGCAGAGCTCGCTGCAGCTCTTCCGGGGTGTCAGCCAGGGCGGCTGGGACCCGAAGGAGCACAACTTCCACCTCTACACGATCGTCATCGGCGCCCAGACCCTGCACGCCACGGGCTACGCCATGGGCGTCAAGATGGACGGCAACGTCGGCACCGGAGACCCCGAGCGCGACACCGCCGTCATCTGCTACTTCGGCGACGGCGCCTCCTCGCAGGGCGACGTCAACGAGGCGTTCGTCTACGCCGCGTCCTTCGACGCCCCGGTGGTCTTCTTCTGCCAGAACAACCAGTGGGCGATCTCCGAGCCGGTCTCCAAGCAGACCCGCATCCCGCTCTTCCAGCGCGCCCACGGCTTCGGGTTCCCGGGCGTGCGGGTCGACGGCAACGACGTCCTCGCGACGTACGCCGTGACCCAGCACTGCCTCGAGGAGGCGCGCAACGGCAACGGCCCGCTCCTCATCGAGGCCTTCACCTACCGGATGGGCGCCCACACCACGGCCGACGACCCGACGAAGTACCGCGTCTCTGCCGAGGTCGAGCAGTGGAAGTTCCGCGACCCGATCCTGCGCCTCAAGACCTACCTCTCGCGTGAGGGTTGGGCCGACGAGTCCTTCTTCAGCCAGATCGACGAGGAGGCCGACCAGTTCGCGGCCGAGCTGCGCCACGGCTGCATCACGATGGAGACGATGGCCGGCGAGACGATGTGGGACCACATCTACGCCGAGGACCACCCGGTGATGGAGGCCGAGCGCGCGGCGTTCCAGGCCTACCAGGCGAGCTTCGAGGAGGCGAAGTGATGGCACTCGAGAAGGTCACCCTCGGCAAGAGCATCACCAGTGGTCTCCGGCGGGCCATGGAGCGGGACCCCAAGGTCGTGCTCATCGGTGAGGACATCGGCAAGCTCGGCGGCGTCTTCCGGATCACCGAGGGCCTGCAGAAGGACTTCGGCGAGGACCGCGTCATCGACTCCCCGCTCGCCGAGTCCGGCATCGTCGGCACCGCGGTCGGGATGGCCCTGCGCGGCTACCGCCCCGTGTGCGAGATCCAGTTCGACGGCTTCGTCTACCCGGCGTTCGACCAGATCGTCAGCCAGGTCGCGAAGATGCACGCCCGCTCGCTCGGCACGGTCAAGATGCCGATCGTCATCCGTATCCCGTTCGGCGGCGGCATCGGCTCTCCCGAGCACCACTCGGAGAGCCCGGAGGCCTACTTCGCCCACACGGCGGGCCTGCGCGTCGTCGCCTGCTCGAACCCCGAGGACGCCCACTGGATGATCCAGCAGGCGATCGAGTGCGACGACCCGGTGATCTTCTTCGAGCCGAAGCGCCGCTACCACGACCGCGGTGAGTACGACACGGCCGCGACCGAGGCCCCCCGCGGCCTGTTCGAGGCCCACATCGTCCGCGAGGGCAGCGACGTCACGCTCGTCGGCTACGGCCCGGTCGTCAAGACGATGGTCGAGTCGGCCGCAGCCGCCGAGGCAGAGGGGACGTCGATCGAGGTCATCGACCTGCGCTCGCTCTCGCCGCTGCCGATCGACACGATCGTGCAGTCGGTCCGCAAGACCGGCCGGCTCGTCGTCGTGCACGAGGCGAGCAGCTTCCTCGGCATGGCGTCGGAGATCTCCGCCCAGGTGACGGAGCAGTGCTTCTATGAGCTCGAGGCCCCGGTCATCCGGGTCAACGGCGCCAACATCCCGTATCCGCCGAGCCGGATGGAAGAGGAGTTCCTCCCCGACCTCGACCGGATCCTCGACGGCGTCGACCGCGCCCTGTCCTTCTAGATCGAGCGCTGAGAGGCTTCCGATAGTGGCAATTCGCACGTTCAACCTGCCTGATCCCGGCGAGGGTCTCGTCGAGGCCGAGATCGTCGAGTGGAAGGTCGCCCCGGGCGACACCGTCAAGGTCAACGACATGGTCCTCGAGATCGAGACGGCCAAGTCCCTCGTCGAGCTGCCGATCCCGTGGTCGGGCACCGTCAAGGAGCTGCTCGTCAACGTCGGTGACACCGTCGACGTCGGCACGCCGATCATCAGTATCGACGACGGTCAGGGTGGCGACGCGGCCCCCGCCGCGGCTGCTGCCCCGCAGGCGGAGCAGCAGGAGGCGATCCTCGTCGGCTACGGCGCCAAGGCGGGCGCGACCGCTCGCCGGGCTCGCAAGCAAGCCAACGGTATGCCGCTGAGCTCGGTCCCCGAGGCCGCGCCGGCTCCCGCTCCGGCTGAGCCCACCCCGGCTCCCGCCCCGGCCGCCCCGGCCCCGGCGCCCGCCCCGGTGGCGCGTGAGGGCCGGCCCAAGGCCAAGCCGCCGGTCCGCAAGCTCGCCAAGGATCTCGGCATCGACCTCTGGTCCGTGCAG
The DNA here is from genome assembly GCF_028446585.1 of Intrasporangium calvum. Classification (GTDB taxonomy): domain Bacteria; phylum Actinomycetota; class Actinomycetes; order Actinomycetales; family Dermatophilaceae; genus Intrasporangium; species Intrasporangium calvum_A. The sequence continues at coordinate 33,111 of NZ_JAPFQL010000038.1, read as the reverse complement.
GGGTCGGGGCCGGACGGCATCATCACCCGCGACGACGTCCAGGCCCACGTCGCCGGTGGCGTCAACGGTGCTCCCACGCCTGCGGAGCAGGCTGTCGGGGGGTCAGGGGGGCGGAGCCCCCATGGGTCGGCATACGGCATGCCGTTCGGCTCGGGTGAGCGCGAGGTGCGCACCCCCATCAAGGGCGTGCGCAAGATGACGGCGCAGGCGATGGTCGGTTCGGCGTTCACCGCGCCGCACGTCACCGAGTGGGTCACGGTCGACGTGACGAAGACGATGGAGCTCGTCGACCGGCTCAAGCGGTCCCGCGAGTTCCGCGACGTCAAGGTGACGCCGCTGCTCGTCCTCGCCAAGGCGATGGTGCTCGCGATCCGTCGCAACCCCGGCGTCAACGCGACGTGGGACGAGGCGGCGCAGGAGATCGTCCAGAAGAACTACGTCAACCTCGGCATCGCCGCGGCGACCCCGCGCGGGCTGATCGTCCCGAACATCAAGGACGCCCACGGCATGTCGATGCTCCAGCTCGCTGAGGCGATCGGTGAGCTGACGGCAACCGCTCGGGACGGCCGCACGCAGCCGGCGGAGATGTCCGGGGGGACGATCACGATCACCAACGTCGGCGTCTTCGGCGTCGACAGCGGCACGCCGATCATCAACCCCGGCGAGTCGGCGATCGTGGCGTTCGGCGCGGTCCGCAAGATGCCGTGGGTCGTCGAAGGACCTGATGGTGACGAGATCGCGATCCGGCACGTGACCCAGCTGGCGATGAGCTTCGACCACCGGCTCATCGACGGCGAGCTCGGCTCGAGGTTCCTCGCGGACCTCGCGGCGATCATGGCGGACCCGAGCCAGGCCCTCGTCTGGGGCTGACCCGCCCTTCCCCACGCAACACGCCCGCTTACCGCGTGGCTGCCCCTGCTGCTTCAGGGGGCAGCACCTGGGAAGCGGGCGTGTTGCGTTGGGGCCTGGTGGTCACGAGGACAGCGGTCACGGCGACGAGCGAGACGACGCCCAGGAGCACGTAGGCGTCGGACAGGAGCGTGGCCGGGAGCGACGCCGAGAGCTCACGCCCGTCGCCCGAGGGCGCGAGCCAGATGACGCGCGTGGCGAGGACGACCAGCCAGGCAGCTGCGAGTCCGACGAGCAGGGGCCGGTGGCGGCCCGCCTCGGCTCGGTGGGGGGCGAGGAGCCAGAGCACCAGCGGGACGCTCCACACCCAGTGGTGCACCCACGAGATCGGCGAGACGAGCAGGCCGCACAGGGCGACCACGACGGTGGCCGCGAGCGGGTCCCGCTCCCAGCCGCACCGGACCGCGACGATGGCGACGAGGACGAGGATGACGGTGAGGACGGCCGTCAGTGCCGGGATGCCGTCGAGCCCGGCAGCACGGGACACCGCACCCGTCAGGGACTGGTTGGCGAGGAACTCGACCCCACCCACGCGGTCGGGGTCCCAGACGGCCCGCGTCCAGAAGTCCAGCCAGGACGCCGGCATGGCGATCGCCGGGAGGAGAGTCAGGGCGGCACCGGCGGCCGCGACTCGCGCGAGGGCGCGCCAGTCGCGGCGCACCAAGGGCACGAGCAGGAAGATGGCGGGCGTGAGCTTGATGCTGATGGCGGCGGCCAGCAGCAGGCCCGCCGCACGGCGGTGCTGGGGCATGAGCACGAGCAGGTCGACCAGGACCAGGGCGGCCAGGACGAGGTTGACCTGACCGAAGCGGACCGTCTCCGCGACTGGCTCCGTCAGCGCCGCCAGCAGCACGATGGGCAGCCCAAGGCGGCGGTCGATGCCCAGGTGCCTGATGCTCAGGACCACGATCGTCGACAGGCTGGCGTACGAGACGGCGGCGATGACGAAGGTGGCCAGGCCCGCCGGGATCAGGGCCAACCGCGTGAACAGGACCGCCGCGAACGGTGGATAGGTGAACGGCAACAGCCCGTCCGCGCCCCGGTAGAGCTGGTCTCCCCCGCCCAGGACGGCCTCGCCGGCCCGGCGGTACACCTCCAGGTCGATCGGCGTGCCGGGAGAGGTGGCGACATGGGCTGCCGCCAGCAGCAAGGCCCCGGCGAGGTGAGGGACCAGCAGCGGGCCGCGTTCTCGCGCCGAGATGTGCCTGCGTTGCCCCGACCTGTCCACGTGCTCAGCCCCCTGCGCCGACGTGAGTGAGCAGCCGACCGTGGCCCCCCGGCGCGCAAGTCTAGGGGGCATGCACGTGCGGGCGGTTGCGGGCCCGCTGGAGCGACAAGGGCGCTCAGTCGGGGAGCGAGCCCAGCGGCATACGGCAGGGTCAGCCGCGGGCCCGGCTCGCGTCGACCAGGTAGGCGGCCGTCAGGTCGTCGCCGACGCGCTCGAGCAGCTGGATGTCGACGGCCTCGTAGCGCTCCGCAACCGTTGGCTCGACGGTCGTCATGACCGTCCGGGCATCCCGCTCCGCCACGGCCGTCGCCAGCTCGCGCTTGAGCTCCTGGGTCAGCGGCCCCGACTGGCGGGCCACCTCGGCGACCTCCACGGCGTATCGCTCGGTCTCAGCGGCGATCCCGTTGTCCTCGGTCGTCAGCATGCGGGAGGTGCGCTGCAGCAGCGCAGCCCCGCGCTGGAGGTCACCCGCTCCGACCTCGGCGACGGCCCGCGACAGCAGCGGCCGGTCCCCGGAGAGCGCGGCGTCGGCGAGCAGGCCGAGCCGCAGGCCGAGGAGGCGCTCCTTGGTCCGCGTGTTGCCGGCGTCGCGGCCGAGGGGCACGACCAGCTCGTCGTCCGGTGCCGTCTGGGCCATGGTGTCGAGCAGCTCGCGGCCCGCCTCGTCCGCGGTGTGCACCGTGTTGCGCAGCGGCAGCTCCTTGATGAAGAGCGTCGCGACGAGCGCGATGGCGAAGGGCACGAGGCCCCAGAGGAAGACGGCGTGGAGCGAGTCGGCCAGGCCCTGCTGCACGCCGGTGACCACCTTCGGGGGGAGTCCCGCCAGGGTCGAGGGGTCCAGCACCGATCCGGCGTCGACCTGCTGGCCCGCCGTGGCGAGGCGCTCGGCCGCCCCCGCCGGCAGGTGCGAGGCGATGTTGACGGCGAGGCCACTCGACATGATGGTGCCGAAGACGGCGATGCCGACGGTCGAGCCGACGTTGCGGAAGAACTGCGTGGACGCGGTGGCGACGCCGAGGTCCCGGCGGCGGGCGGCGTTCTGCACGATGAGGGTGTAGACCTGCATGGCGATGCCGAGCCCGATGCCGAAGACGACCATGGCGAGCGTCAGGTCGAGCTCGGTCGCCGAGTAGTCCATCCGGATGAGCATCCAGAACCCGGCGCCCATGATGAGGATCCCGATGAGGGTCTGCAGCTTGTAGCGTCCCGTCCGGGTGATGACGAGCCCCGCCACGATGGACAGGCCGATCATCGCCACCGACATCGGCATGAGGATGAGGCCGGAGTTGGTCGCCGAGACGCCGAGGACCCCCTGCGCATAGACCGGCAGGTAGATCATCGCGCCGAACATCATCACCGACACCATGAAGCTGGCGATGTTGGACAGGGTGAAGACCGAGCTGCGGAAGAGGCGCAGCGGGATCACCGGCTCGACGGCGTGCCGCTCGACGGCGATGAAAGCGGCGAGCGCGACGAACCCGGCAGCGAACAGCCCCAGGGTGACCGGCGAGCTCCAGGCCAGCGTGGTGCCGCCGAGCGAGGTGGGCACGAGCAGGAGGACGAGGGCGAGCGAGAGCAGCGCGATGCCGGCCTTGTCGATCACGGTCTCGCGGTGGTCGTGCTCGAGGTGCAGGAAGCGGGCGATCCCGAAGTAGGCGACGACCCCGATCGGCAGGCTGATGAAGAAGAGCCACCGCCAGCCCCAGTTGTCGGTGACGAACCCGCCAGCGAGGGGGCCGAGGATCGACGACAGCCCGAAGACGCCGCCCATCAGGCCCTGGTACTTGCCGCGCTGCCGAGGCGGGATGATGTCGCCGATGATCGTCTGGGAGAGCGGCATGAGCGTGCCCATCCCGACGCCCTGCAGCGCCCGGGCGCCGATGAGCCACCAGAAGTTCTGCGCGAAGCCCGACAGGACCGAGCCGACCATGAAGACGACGAGACCGCCGAGGTAGAACCCGCGCCGGCCGTAGATGTCGGACAGCTTGCCGACGATGGGCACGGTGATGGCGCTGACGAGCATGGCCGCCGTCGCGAGCCACGAGTAGTGGTCCATCCCGCCGAGCTCGGCGACGATGCGCGGCATGGCCGGCCCGACGATCGTCTGGCTGATCGAAGCCACCAGCATCCCGAGCATGAGCGCGATGAAGATCTGCCGTGCCCGGGGGTCGAGGCCGGTCGAGACGTCATCGGGCTCAGAGGTCCGGGCGGGGGCAGGGGAGGACGGCATGGCAGCCACGATACGACAATTCTTGCACTCGCTGCAAAATTGCGCGCGCTGCACGAATTTTCTATGCTGGCCGTATGAGCGACGAGGACTGTGGGCTGCGCGAGCGCAAGAAGCGTGAGACTCGCCTCGCCCTGCATCGAGCCGCGCTCGACCTCGTCGAAGAGTCGGGTTTCGATGCGGTGACCACTGACCAGATCGCCGCACGGGCCGGAGTCAGCTCGCGCACGCTCTTCAACTACTTCCCCAACAAGGAGAGCGCCGTGCTCGGCGCGACCCCCGCGGACCCCGACGAGATGCGGGCCCTGCTCGACGCCCGCCCCGCAAGCGAGCCGATCCTGCGCTCACTCCGCGCCATCGTGGAGACCAGGCTCTCCCCGACGACGTACGATCCGCAGCTGCGGGCCCAGCGCCGCCGGGTCATCCTCAGCGAGTCGTCGCTCGGGCCGGCCTTGGTGGGCAACAACATTCGCGTCGAGAACATCCTCACGGAGCTCGTCGCCGAGCGGCTGGGGCTCGATCCGGCGGAGTCCGTGCGTCCGCGCGTCACCGTGGCCAGCGCGCTGGCGGCGGTCCGCGCGTGCATCGAGCACCAGCACACCGGGGGCAGGGGCACCGTCGAGGAGACGGTCGACGAGGCCTTCGCCCTGCTCGAGCACGGCTTCGCCTGACGGCCCCCGCGGCTCAGCCCTTGCCCGCGTGCTCCACGCACGTCCGGGCGGTCGGCCGGGCCTCGAGCCGCTCCTCCGGGATCTCGCGGCCACACACGACGCACTTGCCGTAGGTGCCCTCGGCCAGCCGGTCGAGAGCCGCGTCGATGTCGACGAGGTGCTGCTCCGCCTGATCGATGAGGGCAGCGACCTGGGACCGTTCGTAGGCGATCGTGGCGCCCTCCGGGTCGTGCTCGTCGTCCGAGTTGGAGTCCACCGTGGCCTCGACGACCTGCCCGAACTCCCGCCGGAGTCCCTCGAGCCGGTCGGCGGTGGTCTGGCGTTCCTCGGCCAGCCGCGTGCTGTGCGTCGTCGTGTCGGTCACCCGGTCCTCCTCGCGTCGTCCTCGATCCGAAGTTCCCCACATTGTCCCCCCGTCAAGCCGCCGGTGGACGTGTGTGGCCCGTCACGCCGTTCACGCCCGGGCCGGAGCAGGCAGGATGGGCCCCATGAGCGAGCACACGGGCGTGGTCTTCCCCGTCGACGAGGCGTCGGGGCGGCGCAGCACGGCCGCGTTGGGGCGGGCGGTCGTCGCCGACGCGCTGCGCCCGGTGGACCCGGTCGGCGCCGGCTCGGCTGCGCGCGAGACGAACTGGCGGCAGGGCTACCTCGAGCACTTCCGGCGCCTCATCGAGGCGGGCCTGCCCAGCGCCGAGGTCGCCCACACCATCGCCCGCGAGGGGCTGGCCTCCCATCACACGCGGATGCGTTGGCACGTGCCGTCCGGGGAAGGCCCGCTGAGCTCGGCCTTCGAGGCTTCGCCCAGCGCGCTGGGCTCCGAGACGATCCGCGGTGAGGGCGTCCCGGACCGCACCATCTCCTTGCCGTATGCCGCTGAGCGCGCTTCCGGGGACCGGCTCCGTCGCGTCGTGGCGGGGTGGGTCGAGCGCGGGGTCGTGGAGCCGAGCTGTGCCGAGGCGGTCGAGCGGGTCCTGGCCAACCCGGACTGGCTCGACCTGTCCGACCGGACCGTCGTCGTCCTCGGGGCGGCCGCCGAGATGGGCCCACTCCGGTCGCTGCTCCGCTGGGGCGCAGACGTCGTGGCGGTCGACCTGCCGCGCAAGGACCTCTGGCACCGGCTCCTCGCCGACACGCGCAAGCTGGCAGGCTCGCTGACGGTCCCGGTGCAGCCCGGCCGCGGCCCGGTCGAGGACCGGCTCGGTGGCGACCTCGTGCACGACCTCGCCTCGGTCACCCAGTGGGTCGCCTCGCAGGACGGGCCGCTCGTCCTCGGCAACTACGTCTACGCCGACGGCGCGACCAACGTGCGCGTCGCCACCGCCGTCGACGCCCTGACGGAGACAGTCGTGGCCGAACGCGGGCGGGACGACGTGGCGCTCGCCTTCCTCGCCACGCCGACCGACGTGTTCGCGGTGCCCGGGGGCGCGGTGGCCAGGTCTGTCGAGAACTACGCCCAGCGGCATACGTCAAGGGTCTTGCGGGTGCCGCTGCGCACCCTCAGCGGGGGCCGGCTGCTCCGACGCAACTACGTGCCCGGCGCCGACCCCGGCATCAACGACTCCGTCGTGCTGCAGCAGGGCCCGAACTACCTGCTCGCCAAGCGACTCCAGCGGTGGCGGGCCACGACCCACCGCGCCGACGGAGGACTGGTCTCGCTCAACGTCGCCCCGCCGACCCGGACGCGCTCGGTCGTCAAGAACCGGGCGCTCGCCGCCGCCTACGCGGGCGCGCACCGCTTCGGGGTCGAGGTCTTCGAGCCCGGCACCGCCAACACCCTCATGGCGATCCTCCTCGTCCACGACCTGCGCACGGGTGCGCCCGCCCTCGAGCATCCGTGGCAGGACGAGGCATTCGCCGCAGTCCACGGCGGGCTGTGGACCTCGGCCTACGCGCCGCGGAGCGCGCTCGGGATCGCGGCGCTGCTCGGCGTGGCGTCCGCCCGCTGAGTTGGCGGATGCGCCGTGCAGGCCCCATCCTCTGAGGATGGCTGACGGAACGGGACGCATGGTGCGGCCGCGAGTGGACGACCGGTCTCCCGAGCACGGGCTCGGCGGGACGTTCAGCGCGCCCCGCACCCTCGTGCCGGCCCTCCTCGCGGCGATCGCCTACGTCGACCCGGGCAACTTCGGGGTCAACATCAGCTCCGGTGCCGAGCACGGCTATGCGCTCGTGTGGGTCGTGGTGTTCGCCAGCTGCTCCGCGATGGTGATCCAGTACCTCGCGGCCAAGCTCGGCATGGTCACCGGCCTGAGCCTCGCCGAGCACAGTGCGCGGCGCTACCCCGGCATCGGCCGCATCCTGCTCTGGACCCAGGCCGAGATCGTCGTCATCATGACCGACCTCGCCGAGATCGTCGGCGGGGCCATCGCGCTCTACCTGCTCTTCGGCATGCCGCTGATGTGGGGCGCCGTGGCGGTGACAGCGTTCAGCCTCGTCGTGCTCTATCTCAAGGTCCACGGGCGCAGCCACTTCGAGTCGGTCGTGCTCGTCCTGCTCGCCGTGATCATCGGGTCCCTGCTGTGGCAGGTCCTCATCGCCGACGTCGACCGGGTGGAGCTGCTGCGCTCCGCGGTGCCCGGACCCCTCGACTCGTCGGCCGCGCTGCTCGCCGTGGGCATCGTCGGGGCGACCGTGATGCCGCACGCCCTGCACTTCCACTCGGCCGCGTCGCGGGCCCGGGACGACGGCACCGTCGAGCCGTCGCAGGACACACGCCTGCGGATCGGGCGGCGGACCGTGCGATCGGTCGTCATCGCGATGACCGTCGCGGGTGCAGCCAACATCAGCCTCGTCGTCTTCTCCGCTGCCCTGCCGAGCGAGGCAGGGGCGAGCATCGAGACCGCCTACGCGGCCCTCGGCGCCGAGGCCGGCCAGATCGCGGCGACCATGCTGGCGGTCGCGTTGCTCGCCTCGGGGCTGGCGTCGACGCTCGTCGGGGTGCAGACCGGCGACGTCGTGATGACCGGTTTCGGCAAGCGGCCCATCCCGGCGCTGCTGCGACGCACCCTCGCCGTGGTGCCGGCCCTGGTCATCCTCGGGTTCGGTGTCGAGCCGACCCTGGCGCTCGTGTGGAGCCAGGTCGTCCTGTCGTTCGCGCTGCCCGGGACCCTGATCCCGCTGCTGCTCTTCACGCACGACCGGCGGCTGATGGGCGCGATGGCCAACCACCGGCTCACGACGGTCGTCGCCTGGGTCATCACTGCAGTGATCGTCGGGCTGGTCGGGTTCCTGCTCGTCAGCGGCGCCTGACAGTCAGGTCAGGTCGCCGGCGAGGTAGCGCTGGAGCGTCGGCCCCACGTGGGCAGCCAGCTCGTCGGTGCTCATGCTGGCGACCGGCTCGATCCGCAGGACCCGCCGCGCGAGGACCATGCCGACGATCTGCGTGGCGGCGAGGGAGGCGCGGGCCCGGGCATCCGGCCGCCCCAGTTGCCGGGCATATGAGCCGATGATGACGTTGTCGATGAAATCCCGCACCACGTCGTGTCCGGTGCCCTCCGTCAGGGCTGAGCGCATGAGTCCGAGCAGCGCGGGCCCGGTGGTGGGGTCGTCGAGGACGCCGGCCACGACCCGGACGATGCGCTCGCCGATGCCGTCGATCCCCTCGGCGAAGACCTCCTCGATCTTCTGGTGCGGATCGACGGGCAGCTCGAGGGCCGCGGCGAAGAGCCCGTCCTTGTTGCCGAAGTAGTACGGCACCAGGGCGACGTCGACGCCGGCGCTCTCGGCCACGGCGCGCATCGTCGTGCCCTTGAAGCCCTTGTGGGCGAAGAGCTCTCGTGCTGCCGTCAGGATGTCGCCCCGTGCGTCGGCCCGGTCGGAGCGGGGGCCGGGGCGTCGTGACACGACCTCAGCATAACGCGTCCTTCATCAAGTGTTGAAATTCCGTGGACAGCGGCCCTATGGTGGTTTCAACAACCGTTGAAAGGAGTTCGGATGTCCTCCCGCATCGACCATGAAGCCCCCCTCGACCCCCGGCCGGAGGTCAGCGCCCACACAGCCGGCGCCGCCCCCTCCGGCAGCGGAGCGCCCGTCGGAGTCGGCCACGCCCCGCCCGGTGGTGCGGCCGGCGTGATCCTGGCGCTGACCATCCTCATCGGGTTGGTGCTCACGGCCTTCGCCCTGCCCGCGATCCACAGCGAGCCGCGAGGGGTCCCGATCGGGGTTGCCGGCCCGGCCCCGGCCGTCCAGCAGGTCGTCGGCGGCCTCACGGCCAACGCGCCCGACGCCTTCGAGGCCGAGACCTTTGCGGACGAGGCGGCCCTGGCCCAGGCGATCCGCGACCGTGAGGTCTACGGCGGCATCGCCGTCGGGCCGACCGGTCCCACCGTCCTGACTGCTCCCGCCGCGAGCCCCGCCGTGGCCCAGGGTCTCTCGGCCCTCGCCGCGCAGCTGGGCCAGCAGCAGGGCCAGCCGGTCCCGGTCAAGGAGATCGTGGGACTGCCGGCCCAGGACAGCAGGGGAGCGGGCCTGGCCACGGCGCTCCTGCCGCTCTTCATCGGCGCGGTCGCACCGGTCCTCATCTTGAACCGCGTGGTGCGAGGCAACGGCTGGGCCAAGCTCGCCGCCATCCTGTCGTTCGCCATCGTGCTCGGCGCCGCGCTGGCGGGACTGCTCCACTGGTACGGCGTCTTCGAGGGCAGCTGGCTGCTCGAGGCCGCCGCGATGGCCTCGGTGATCGCCGCGATGTCGACAGCGCTGCTCGGCCTGCTCCTCCTCCTCGGGATGCCCGGCCTCGGTCTCGGTGCGGCGCTCTTCCTGCTCGTCGGCAACCCGCTGTCCGGGGTCGCGACGGCGCCGGAGTTCCTCGCCGAACCGTGGCGCAGCATCGGCGCGTGGCTGCCACCGGGCGCCGGGGGCCAGGTCCTGCGCAGCGCCACCTACTTCGACGGAGCCGGGGCGGCACCGCACCTGCTCGTGCTCGGCTCGTGGTTCCTGCTCGGGCTCGTCCTCGTGGGCCTCGCCTCCACCAGGACCCGCCGCCACGCCGGGGTCGCCGGTTGACCCGACCGACCGGGAGGGCGGCGTGCTGTGGCAGGCTGGCCCCGAGAGCCAGCCAGCACGCCGAGGAGGTGGAATGGCCCGGGAGCCCCGTCCGCCCGTCGTCCCTCCCGTCGTCGTCGAGGGCGAGACCCTGCGGCGGCTGCGCGAAGAGGTGCGCGAGTTCCTCGCGGAGCAGATCGAGGCCGGACGCTTCACGCCGCACGTCGACACGTGGCTGACCCGCTGGGACCGCGACTTCACCCGTGACCTGGCCCAGCGGGGCTGGCTCGGCATGGTCATCCCGACGGAGTACGGCGGGCAGGGGCGGACCTACCTCGAGCGGTTCGTCGTCACGGAGGAGCTGCTCGTCGTGGGCGCCCCGGTCGCCGCGCACTGGGTCGCCGAACGGCAGATCGGGCCGTCGCTGCTGCGCTACGGCACCGAGGGGCAGAAGCGTCACTTCCTGCCGAGGATCAGCCGCGGCGACATCGTCTTCGGCATCGGCATGAGCGAGCCGGACTCGGGCTCCGACCTCGCCAGCGTCCGCACCCGCGCCGAGCGGGTCGACGGCGGGTGGCGGCTCTCCGGCACGAAGGTCTGGACGTCCGGCGCGCACGAGGCGGATGCCTTCTTCGCCCTGGCCCGGTCGGCCCCTCTCGACCCCGCCCACCGTCACCAGGGTCTGAGCCAGTTCATCGTCGACCTGCACGCCTCCGGAGTCGAGATCCGCCCGATCATCTCGATGGGCGGCGACCACCACTTCAACGAGGTGCACCTCGACGGGGTCCTCATCCCCGACGACCGCGTCCTCGGCGCGATCGGCGAGGGGTGGCAGCAGGTCACCTCCGAGCTCGGGTTCGAGCGCAGCGGCCCCGAGCGCTACCTCTCGACGTTCCAGCTCCTCGCGGCGGCGGCGGAGGCGATGGAAGAGGGCAGCCTGCCACTCGACCCGGGCCTCGGCCGCCACGTCGCGCGCGTCGCGGCGCTCCACCAGATGTCCTTCGCCGTCTCCACCGCCCTCGAGGCGCACGCCGACGCCGACACGGCGGCCGCGGCCGTCAAGGTCCTGGGCACGACCACGGAGGGCGACATCGCGGACTACGTCGACACGCTCACGGCGAGCGGCTGGATCGAGGACGAGGAGCTCTACACGCTGCTCCACGCGGCGATCCTCCAGCGGCCGGGTTTCACCCTGCGCGGCGGCACCAACGAGATCCTGCGCGGCGTCATCGCGCGCGGACTGGGGTTGCGCTGATGGCCGATCTCGAGCGCCTCGCCGTGTCAACACGTCCCGACCCCGACCTCGTCGGGATGCTGGCCGACCTCTTCGAGGCCTACCGGTCGACGCGACCGGCTCCCACCGAGCGCGTCGAGTTCGACCCGGCGCTCTGGGCCCACCTCGACGAGCTCGGCCTGACCCGACTGACCGCCTCGGAGAGCAGCGGTGGCAGCGGCGCGAGCTGGGTCGAGGGAGCCGCCCTGCTCGGGCTGGCGGCGGCCGCAGGAGCGCCGGTCCCGCTCGCCGAGCACGGGGTGCTCGGCGCCTGGCTCCTCGAGGAGGCGGGGCTGCCCAACGACGGTGCGCTGCGCACCGTGTGCCGCCCTGACCCGTCCGGGCGAGCCCTCAACGTCACCTTCGCCCGGGACGCCGCCGCGATCGTGGCGCTCTGGGAGGACGGTGACTGCTGGCGCGTCGCGGACGTCCCCACCGAGCGGACCCGCCTCACCGAGCGGCGCAACCTCGCCGGTGAGCCCTGCGACACCGTCCAGTTCGAGCTCGCCGACCTGGAGGCGGCGCCCCTCGTCGCCGACACGGTCGGCCACCAGTTCCACCTCCGGGGCGCCCTGGCCCGGTCGGCCCAGGTGTGTGGAGCGATGGAGCGGGTCCTCGAGGTCGTGCTCACCCATGCCCGAGAGCGGGAGCAGTTCGGCCGCCCGATCGGGAAGTTCCAGGCCATCCAGCACCTCGTGGCCGACATCGCCACCGAGTCGTCACTCGCCCGCGCGGCGACGGACACGGCGGTCGCGCGGGCCGCCACGACGAACTGGCAGGACCCCGGGATGCTCTTCACCGTGGGAGTCGCCAAGTCGTGCGTCGGCCACGCCGCCTCAGTGGTCGTCCGCAACGCCCACCAGGTGCTCGGAGCCATCGGCACCACCCTCGAGCACGAGCTGCACGTGCTGACCAAGCCGATCCTCGTCCGACGCAGCGAGTACGGCTCGGTCCACGAGTGGGACGAGACGCTCGCCGAGCTCGCCGCCTCCGCCGGTCGCGACCGGCTGTGGCCCCTCATCCTCACGGGCCGGCGCTGAGCCCCCTACCCGGCCCCTGCACGGCCCCTCACACGGCCCGATCCAGACGAAGGAGACCGCAATGAGCGAAGTGACCTATGCCGTCGAGGACGGCGTCGCGACGATCACCCTGTCCGCACCGGAGCGGCGCAACGCCCTCTCGGTCGAGATGTCCCGTGAGCTGATCGACGCCGCACGAGCCGCCGAGGACGACCACACCGTCGGCGCCATCGTCGTCACCGGGGGCCAGCACTTCTGCGCCGGCGCCGTCCGCGCGGTCCTCGCCGACACCGGGCTCGACCCCGTCGAGGACGAGGCCTACCGCAACCTCGAGACCGTCTACCGCGCCTTCACGACGATCGGGGACATCGGCGTCCCGACGATCGCTGCGGTGCGAGGCGCCGCCGTCGGCGCGGGCCTCAACCTGGCGCTCGCCACGGACCTGCGCATCGTCTCGCGCACGGCACGGCTGCTGCCGGGCTTCGCCCAGATCGGCATCCACCCGGGCGGGGGGCACTTCACCCTGCTCAACCGCGTCGCCGGACGGGAGGCCGCCGCCGCGCTGGGCCTCTTCGGCACGGAGGTGGACGGCGAGCGCGCCGTGCAGCTCGGCCTCGCCTGGGCGGCCCACGACGACGCGGACGTCGAGCCGGAGGCGCACGCCTTGGCCGCTCGAGTGGCCGGTGACCCCGAGCTCGCCCGGCGCCTCGTGCGCAGCTTCCGCCGCGAGACCGTCCCGGGTGGCGTCGCCTGGGACGTCGCCGTCGAGCTCGAGCGGTCGCCCCAGATGTGGTCGCTGCGCCGCAAGCACGGCCCCGCCGCAGGCGAGCGGGGCGGGTCACCGGCTGATCCGTCCGGTCGTTGACGCACGCGGCCCGAGACCGTGCCACTATGTCTCGGGCGGACCCATCCACTGTCCACCTGACCAGCCCTCCACCCGACACCCAGGATCTCGTTTTGCTGTCGTCGTACCGCCCTCTCCTCGAGGTGCCGGGGGCTCGCACCTTCATCATCGGGGGAATGACCGCGCGCTCGGCCGGGGCGATGTTCGCCGTGGCGACCGTGGCCATGGTCGCCGCGCGTCGCGGGTCCTACGAGCTGGCCGGCGCGGTGATGGCGACCGGGCTCGTCGCGCTCGCCGTGGCGGCGCCGATCCTCGGCCGGCTCGTGGACCGCTACGGCCAGAGCCGGGTCGCCGTGCCCTTCTTCATCTGGTCGGGGTTCTGGGCTGCGGTCACGATGGTCGCCTCGTGGCGCGGCTGGCCCTCGTGGGTCCTCTTCATCACCTTCCCGCTCTGCGCGGTCATCCCCAACCTCGGCACCATGGCCCGCGCGCGGTGGTCGCACATCTTCGCCCACGACCCCCGCAGCCTGCACACGGCGATGTCGTTCGAGCAGGTCATGGAGGAGGTCACCTTCGTCATCGGTCCGGTGCTGGCGATCTGGCTGTCGACGACCTTCTTCCCGGAGGCAGGGTTCCTCTTCGCGTCGGTCTGCTACGCCGTCGGGGTCCTCGTCTTCGTGTCGGCCCGCTCGACGGAGCCACCCATCGTCCCGCACCACGAGCGGCCGCACGGGCACGCGTACCACAACCCGGGCCTCATCCCGCTGGCGTTCATCATGGTGATGACGGGCGCGATCTTCGGGGTCAACGAGGTCGTCACGCTCGCCGTCGCCGAGGACGCCGGCCACCACAACGCCGCCGGCCTGATCCTCGCGCTCTTCGCGGTGGGCTCGGCCGCGTCGGGCCTCGTCTTCGGGCAGGTGTCGCACGGGCGCAACCTGCTCAAGCTGCTCATCGTCGGGACGCTGGGGATGATGGTCCTCGAGGCGCCGGTCCTGCTCGCGGGCAACCTGTGGGTCCTCGCGGGGATCATGCTCGTCGCCGGCATGGCGACGGCGCCGACGCTCATCACGACGATGAACCTCATCGAGCGGATCGTCCCGCGGGCGCAGATCAACGAGGGCATGACCTTGGTCCTCACCGGTCTGATCATCGGCATCGCAGCCGGCTCGGCGGTCTCCGGGGCCGTGATCGACCGCATCGGCGCGCAGCACGGCTACTGGGTGGCCGTCATCGCCGGTGGTGCTGCCTTCCTCATGGCGCTCGCGACGCGCACCTTCCTCTCGCGCCGGGACATGCACAACCTGCGCTGAGCGCGGGTGCCCGCCCAGCGGCATACGGCTGCCGTATGCCGCTGGGCTCGCTCCCGCTCCCTCCTGACGCGGGTGCCCCGTCCGAAATGCCGTCCCGCGTGCGAGGATGTGGCGAGCGGCGGATGTGCCACGGGGCGCCGCCCGGACCAAGGACAGGGATGACGCAAGACCTTCCAGACGACGAGGGCATGCGCGAGGTCTTCGTGCGTCTCTCCGGGCTCATCTACGCGGGGGCGGACGAGTCCGACATCCACCAGGCGATCGTCGACGCCGCGGTCCGGCTCGTCGACGGATGTGAGCACGCCTCGATCATGCTGCGTCGCAACGACCGGTTCTCCACGGCGGCCGGCACCGACGAGGTCGCCCGGAGGGCGGATGCCATCGAGCGCGAGGTGCGTGAGGGGCCGTGCTTCGACGCCGTCACGGAGGAGTCGTTCCAGCACGACGCCGACCTGACCGACGGTTCGAGCCCGTGGCCGCGCTTCACCGAGCGCGTCCTCGCGGAGACGCCGGTGCGGTCGGCGATCGGCTACCGGATCCTCCTCGACGGCGACAAGGTCGGCGCGCTCAACCTCTTCGCCGACCGGCCGGGGGCCCTGACCGAGCAGTCCGCCGACCAGGGGGCGGTGCTGGCCTCGTTCGCGTCGGTGGCCCTGATGGCCCTGAAGGCCCGCGAGGAGGCCGCGACGCTCCGGCTCGGACTGCGCAGCAACCGTGAGATCGGCAAGGCGGTCGGGCTGCTCATGGCGGCGCACCACATGAATGCCGAGCAGGCGTTCCAGGTCCTGCGGCGCACGTCGCAGGAGCTCAACATGAAGCTCACCCAGGTCGCCGAGCAGGTGGTGCGGGGCCAGGAGCAGCAGTTCGGGCCTGGCTCCCGGCGCGACGGCTCCTGAGGCAGACCAGCCGGTGGGACCTCAGTCGGGCGCAGCGCCCGACTGGAGCTCGTCGCGCAACATCCCGAGCACCCGGCGCAGGGTGCGGCTGACCTGCATCGGAGTCATGCCCATGGCCTCCGCGATCTCCGCCTGGCTGAGCCCGGTGTCGAAGCGGAGCGCCACCATGGCCCGCTCCCGGGGCGGGAGCGCGGCGATCGCCATGCGCACCACGATGGCATCCTCCATGGCGGGCTCGGCGCTGGCGCGTTGGCCGGTCTGGCGCCGCCCCGCCTCGCCCGTCTGGCCATCGTCATCCGCGGTGGCGTCGAGCGAGGCCGGCCGGAGGTTCTCCGCTGCGACGAGGGCCTCCCGGACCTCCTCGACGCCGATTCCCAGGTCGGCCGCCAGCTCCGTCTCGTCGGGCTCATGGCCCAGGAGCTGGGTCAGCCGGGACTGGGCTGCGGCGACGAGCTGACGACGCTCCTGCAGCTCCCGGGGTGGGCGCACCAGCCAGCCGTGGTCGCGGAAGTGACGGCGCAGCTCACCGGTGATCGTCGGTGTGGCGTAGGCACCGAACTCCGTGGCCTGCGCCAGGTCGAACCGGTGGACCGCCTTGAGCAGGGCCAGGAAGGCCACCTGCTCGAGGTCCTCCCGCTCCAGCCCCCGGCCCGCGTAGCGACGGGCGAGCGCCCGCGCCAGCGGCATGTGCAGCCGGGCGGCCTCGTCGAGGGCGGCCTGGCGCTCGGCCGAGCTGGACGAGGAGAGGACCGTGGCGATGAGCTCGCGGGTGCGGGCGTCCGCTCGGGGTGGGGACGGATCGCGCGACGGGAGGGTCGGATCGGGCAACAGCTGCTCCAGGCCGGGTCGAACGACGCGGCACTGGCTTCACCGACGCCCTGACCGTAAGCGTTGCCTCCGTTCTTGGCAAACAGGGCCCGCGATGCGCACCCGGGCGCCGTCCCCTCAGCCGGGCGGGAGTGGCGCGAGCTGCTCGAGTGCGTCGAGGAGGCGGCGGCCCGCCGCATCGTCCCCGAGCACGCTGAAGCGGATCTCGTCCGTGCTGCGGCGGGCGGCGGCCCGGCGGGTCAGGGCCTCCGTCGTCAGCTGGATGGTGGTCACGTCGAGCTGCTCACCGCCCTCGGGGTCCTGGCCGCTGAACAGCCGCTCGCCGACGGGCTGGCCGTCGGCTCCCTCCACCACACGGGCCCCACCCCGGGCGAGCACGGGTCCGGTGACGTCGAGGACCACGGCGTGACCGGGCTCGATGGCGGCATCGCGGACGGCGAGCACGGGAAGGGCGTCGAGGACCATGGCCGTGAAGACGGCAGCTGCAGGCGAGTCGAGGTCGCCGGGTCGGTCGAGGGCCGTGCGGACGTCCTGCTCGTGCACCCAGGTCTCGGTGATCTGGGCGCGGAGCTGGTCGCCGAAGGTCGTGCGGTCGCCGAAGAAGCCCGCGATCTCGGTGTCGAGATCGACGTCGAGGGCCCGGAGCTGGGACATCCGGTGCTGGTGGAAGTCGGCGAGCTCGGAGACGACGCTCCTGCCGGTCCAGTGCCGACGTGCGGCCACCTCGAGGTCGACGATCCGGTTGAACTCGTTGCGGACCGCGGCCGGGTTGGGTGGCCCGTGCGGCTCACGTGGCAGCGCGGCGAAGGCCTTCTCCGTCGCCACCACCTTGACGATGTGGTCCTTGACGGTCCAGCCCGGGCATTCGGTCGGCTTCTCGAAGTCGTCCTCGCGGCAGGCCCAGCCCAGGTCGACGATCGCCTGGACCACCTGCTCGAAGGCGTCGAGGAGGCCGCCTTGGTCATCGGGGGCAGCCGGGTGCAGAGGCATGGCCCCACACTACTTAGGCTTGAGCCATGCCCTCAGCAGCCCGTGCCGCAGCCGTGGGTCGCTCCACGGTGCTGTGGGCCGTCGCCCTCGTCATCGTCGCTGGTCTCGGCGCTGCCGTCCTCGCCGCGGCCTTCGCTGGTGCAGCCAGTGCCCCGCCCTCGGGGATCACTGACGCCGGCCCGGTCGTCCGGTGGGGGCTCCCCGTGGTCCGGCTCGTGCACGACGTGGCCGCAGCGCTCACCGTCGGGTCACTCCTGCTGGCCGCCACGATGATCCCCGGAGTGAACAGGCAGGCGTCGGCGGCGATCGATGAGCCGCGGCGTGCCGCGGCCCTCCGGGTCGCGACCGCGGCCGCCTTCGTGTGGGCGATCGCCGGCGCGGTGGGGGTCGCGCTCACCTTCGCCGACGCCGCCGGCCTGCCCCTCGACCACCCGCTCTTCGCCGGCCAGCTGCTCAGCTCGGTGTGGGCCATCGACACGCTCCGCGTCGGTCTCATCTCCACGATCGCGGCGTTCGTCGTCGCGTCGTTCGCGTCGCTCGCGCGGGCCCGCTCGGTCGCGGTCGCGCTCCTGGTCGTGGCGATCTTCGGCGTCGTCGTCCTGGGTCTGACCGGGCACTCGGGCGGGTCGGCGGACCATGAGACGGCGGTGAATGCCCTTGCGGTGCACCTGCTCAGCGCGACGCTCTGGACCGGCGGACTGCTGGCCCTCGTGCTCCTGCGCCCGACGCTCGGTGACGCGCTCGCGGCCGTCGCGAGGCGCTACTCGACGGTGGCGCTCTGGTCCTTCGTCGCTCTCGGCGTCTCCGGGGTCATGGCCGCCTCGACCCGGTTTGACCGGCCCGAGGACCTGACGACCGGCTACGGCGTCCTCGTCCTGCTCAAGGTCGCGGCGCTCATCGCCCTCGGTGTCGCCGGCTGGTGGCACCGGCGGGTCACCATCGCCGCGATCGAGGTGCGTGGGCCCGGCTCGGGGCGCGGTTTCCTGCGACTGGCCGTCGGCGAGGTCGTCGTCATGGGCCTCGCCTTCGGCATCGCCACGGCCCTGGCCCGCACGCAGCCGCCTGTCCCAGAGACGGTCGCCAACCCCAGTGCCGCCCTGGCCCTGACGGGTTTCCCCGAGCCGGCGTCCCCGACCGCGCTGTCCTGGGTGACGGCCTGGCGCGTGGAGTGGCTCTTCCTCGCGACGGCTCTGCTCGCCATCGGGCTCTACCTCGCCGGTGTCGTCCGACTGGCCCGGCGCGGCGATCACTGGCCGGTCCTGCGCACCGTGAGCTGGGTCGTCGGCTGGCTCCTCTTCATCTGGGCGACCAACGGCGTGCTCGGCATCTACGGCCGGGTCGCCTTCTCGTGGCACATGACGCTGCACATGATCGAGGCGATGGTCGTGCCGATCTTCCTCGTGCTGGGTGCGCCCGTGACGCTCGCCCTGCGCACCCTCCGGGCTCGGCAGGACGGCACGCTCGGCCCGCGCGAGCTGCTCCTCGGACTGGTCCACTCTCCCTACCTCAAGGTGGTGGGCAACCCGATCTTCGCGGCGGCGTTCTTCTTCATGAGCCTCGTCGTCTTCTACTGGACCGACCTGTTCTACTTGGCCCTGACCACGCACACCGGGCACCTGATCATGACCGCGCACTTCGTCATCGCCGGTTACCTCTTCGCGTGGGTGCTCGTCGGCTCCGACCCGGGCCCGCCGAAGTGGAGCCCCGCGCTGCGGCTCATCGTCCTCTTCGCGACGATCGCCTTCCACGCCTTCTTCGGCGTCGCGATGATCAGCGGCACGGCGGTGCTCGCCCCCGACTTCTTCACGACGATCGACGTGTCCTGGGTGGACGATCCTCTGGCGGACCAGCGCAACGGCGGTGCCGTGGCCTGGGCGATCGGCGAGCTGCCGTCGCTCGTGCTCGCCCTCATCGTCGCCGCCCAGTGGTTCCGATCCGACAACGTGGAGGGACGTCGCCGCGACCGGCACGCCGACCGTGACGGCGACGCCGAGCTGGCCGCCTACAACGAGCACCTGGCTCGCCTCGCCAGGCACGACGAGCGGCCGGGCCGCTGAGCCGGCCGCCACGGCGGGAGGGCTGGGAGGTCGGTGACGTCGGGACCGAGCTCAGCGGCATACGTCGAAGTAGTTTCGCGTTGAACTACTACGAGACGTAGAATTCGACGCAGGAGGTCTGCCATGGCCAGCGTGCCCACACCCAAGTGCCCCATCCGGGTCGGTGAGCCGTGCACGCTGTGCTTCCCCGGTGCGAGCGGCCCCCAGGACTGCGGCCTCGTCTACCTCGTGCAGTCGGACGACGAGTGGCGCGACCAGCTCGCCGACAAGCGCCGCGAGGTGCGGGCCCGCGGCACCCTCGCCGGCTGACACGACTCCGTCGGCCGCGCCGGCATGTGTGAGAGTTGGTCCATGAAGGTAGCCGTGATCCAGCTGGCCTACGGCGACGACGAGAGCGTCGCTGACCGCACCGCCCGGGTCGTCGAGCTCGTCCGCGCCCAGAAGGGCCACGACCTCGTCGTCCTGCCCGAGCTGTGGCCCGCGGGGGGCTTCGACTACCGCGCCTGGGACGAGCGTGCCGAGCCCATCGACGGGCCCGTCGCCCAGGCGCTCGCCGCAGCCGCGAAGGACGCGGGCGTCACCCTGCACGGCGGCAGCATCGTCGAGCGCGGCACGCCGACCGACGCAAACGCCCACGGCGTGTGGAACACCTCCCTCGTCTTCTCGCCCGCCGGTGAGCTCATCGCCACCTACCGCAAGATCCACCGGTTCGGCTTCGGCGAGGGTGAGCCCAAGCTGATGGACCCCGGTGCCGACCTCGTCGTCATCGACGTGCCCGTGCCGTCGGCCGGGCCCGATGCGTCGGTGCGGGTCGGCCTCTCGACCTGCTACGACCTGCGCTTCCCCGAGCTCTATCGCGCGTTGCTGGACCAGAGGGCGGAGGTGTTCGTCGTGCCCGCGGCGTGGCCCGCCAAGCGCGTCTCCCACTGGACGCTGCTCGGGCAGGCGCGCGCCGTCGAGGACCAGTGCGTCGTCGTCCAGTGCAACACGGCCGGAACCCATGCGGGCCACGAGATGGGCGGCCGCTCGCAGGTCGTGGACGCCCAGGGCAACGTGCTGGCCACGGCCGGACACCACGAGGAGGTCCTCAGCGTGGAGTTCGACCCGGCCGAGACGCGCGCCTGGCGCTCCGCCTTCCCGGTGCTGGCCGACCGGCGGCTCCAGTGACCACGCAGTCCTCGGCGCGCGCCCGCGTCAGGGTCCGAGCCCCCGAGCTCGTCGGGCGCGGCTGGCTCAACACCGGCGGACGGTCGCTGTCGCTCGCCGACCTGCGCGGTCGCGTTACGGTGTTGGACTTCTGGACTTTTTGCTGTGTCAACTGCCTCCACGTCCTCGACGAGCTGCGGCCCGTCGAGCAGCAGTACCCCGACGCCCTGACGATCGTCGGCGTCCACTCGCCGAAGTTCGAGCACGAGGCCGACCCCGACTCGCTCGCCGCGGCCGTGGAGCGCTACGCCGTCCACCATCCCGTGCTCGACGACCCCGAGCTGGTGACCTGGCGGGCCTATGCGGCTCGCGCGTGGCCCACCCTGGTCGTCGTCGACCCCGAGGGCTACGTCGTCGCCTCGATGTCGGGGGAGGGACACGGCCCCGGTCTCGCCGCGCTCGTCGGCGAGCTCATCGAGGAGCACTCAGCCAAGGGCACGCTCCAGCCGGGCGACGACCCCTATGTGCCGCCTCCGGCGCCGGACACCGCGCTCCGCTTCCCCGGCAAGGTCGTGGCCCTCGACGACGGCTCCTTCGTCGTCTCCGACACCGCCAACCACCAGGTCGTCCACCTCGAGGCCGACCTCGAGACGGAGCGCGCCCGCTGGGGTGGCCGTGGCGTCCTCAACGAGCCGCAGGGGCTGGTCCTCGCACCCGCGGCCGTCCGCGACACCCTCGGCGTCGACGTGCTCATCGCCGACTCCGTCAACCACCAGGTCAAGGGGCTCCACCTCGCCGACGGTCGGATCGTTGCCCTGGCCGGCACCGGCCGCCAGCTGCGCGAGCGGTCCGGAGGGGGACCGGCCCTGGAGCAGGACCTCTCCACGCCCTGGGACCTGGCCTGGCTCGGCGACCGGCTCCTCATCGCCATGGCCGGCACGCACCAGCTGTGGGCGTGGACTCCTGCCGCCACCCCGGAGCAGGGACGCGTCGAGGTCGTCGGCGGCACGACGAACGAGGGGCTGCGCGACGGGCCCGCCGCCGAGGCGTGGTTCGCGCAACCCTCGGGCCTGGCCACATCGGCCGACTGCGCCCGGGTGTGGATCGCGGACTCCGAGACGTCCGCCCTGCGCTCGCTGTCGACGGACGGCGGGCTCACCGTCGAGACCCACGTGGGGGCGGGCCTCTTCGACTTCGGCCACCGCGACGGGCCCGCCGCGCAGGCCCTCCTCCAGCACCCCCTCGGCGTCACCGAGCTGCCCGATGGGTCGGTCGCCATCAGCGACACCTACAACGGGGCGGTCCGCCGCTACGACCCGGCGACCGGCGAGGTGACCACCCTGGCCCGCGGCCTCGCCGAGCCGAGCGACGCCGTGGTCGAGCGCGACCCGGACACCGGCGAGACCCGCCTCGTCGTCGTCGAGTCGGCCGCCCACCGCCTCACCCGCGTCGCTCTTCCGCAGGACGCCCAGCGCGTCGACGGCCCCGCCCGCCGGACCCAGCGGCCGGCGACCGAGCTCGCGCCCGGCCAGGTCGAGCTCGAGGTCACCTTCGTGCCGCCCAAGGGGCAGAAGCTCGACGACCGGTGGGGCGACCCCACCATGCTCGACGTGTCCGCCTCACCCGAGGGGCTCCTCGTCGACGGAGGCGGCAGGGCGCGGGGGCTCCGTCGCACGCTGACCCTGGCGAGCGGCATACGGTCGGGGACGCTGCACGTGTCGGTGCAGGCTGCCGCCTGCGACGGCGACCCCGAGACCGGCGAGGTGCCCGAGCACGCCGCCTGCCACCTCTTCCAGCAGGACTGGGGCATCCCGCTCACCCTCGTCGAGGGAGGGCCGGCGCAGCTCACCCTGGACCTGAGGGGCGCCTAGGGTGCGCTCGCTGCTCTCCGGCCTGGCCGGACTGATCGCCGTCGTCCTCCTGCCGGTGGCGCTCGTCGTCGGCTGGGTCGCGTCGGTGGGGACCGACACGGACGCGTTCGTCGCGCAGATGCGACCGGTCGCCTCCTCCCCGGAGGTCCGCGAGGCCCTCACAGAGCGGGTCATCGACGCCATCCAGGCCGAGCTCGCGCTGCCCGAGCCGCTGGCACGCGAGCTCGAGGACCCGCTCGGCGAGCTCGTCGGGGTTGTCCTCCAGCGGCCTGAGGTGGCCCGGGCCTGGGACTCCGGGCTCCGCGGCGCGCACCGCGAGTTCGTGGCGGTGATGAAGGGTGACCGCCCGGCCAACCTCGACGCCACCGGCCACGTCGTGATGCCGCTGACCATCGAGATCACCGGCGTCGAGCAGGTGGTCCGCAGCCTCGGCGTCCCCGTGACCGGCGGACTCGACCTCGCCCCGGAGGTCCCCATCACGCTCTTCTCCGTCGATGACCTCACCACGGCCCGCCGCGTCTACTCCGTCGGCGAGGCCGCCGGTTCGTCGGCGCCCTGGGTGGTGGTGGTGCTCGCGCTGCTGGCCCTGCTGCTGGCGCGCAACCGCGTCGTCGCGCTCGTCCTCCTCGGGCTGGGCGGCGCGCTGTCGGCCGGTGCCTTCGCGGGTGCCGTCGTGCTGGGACGCGAGGCGTCGATCGGCGTCGTTCCGGATCCCGTGGGGGCGGCCGTCATCGCCGCTGCCTACCGGCACGCAGAGGACGGGCTGCTGGGGGCGGCCGCGCTGGCCCTCTGGGTCTCGGCCGGTTTGCTCGCGATGGCGGTGATTGTCGCCCTGACGCGTGTGATTCTGCGCCGTCGCGGGTAAGTGAGGTCCGAGGCGGGCGCGTGGCCTGCCACGGAGAAGGAGACGACATGGGTATCGGACTCGGTATCACGTTGCTGGTTCTCGGGGCGATCCTGACGTTCACCGGACTCGACGAGAGCATCCTCAACACCGACCTCGACACCGTGGGGATCATCCTCATGCTCGGCGGCGCCCTCGCCCTGATCATGGGTGTGATCCAGAATGCCCAGCGCACCCGGCACACGACGGTCACGGAGCACCGCGGTGGGCCCGAGGTCGTCGAGCGTCACGACGAGATCATCGACCGCCGCGACGAGCGATACTGACCACAGCCGGACCCTCACCGGCTCGCGCGGGCGGGTTGGGCGCGAAGTGACGCGCCCGACCCGCCCTTCGTAGTTCCATGGGAGGGTGACGACCCGGCCCTCGAAGGCCCCAGGCGACCGCGCCGCGCAGATCGTCGACGCGACGCCGGCCGACCGTGACCGCTGGGCGGACGCGCTGCGCGCCGGGTCCCTGCTGGTCGTCGTCCTGGGGCACTGGCTCATGGTGGGCCTGTCCGCAGAGGGGCAGATCACCAACGCCCTCACCGTCGTGCCGTCCCTGCAGCCCCTCACCTGGGTGCTCCAGGTGATGCCGCTCTTCTTCCTCGTCGGCGGCGTCGCTCACTCCTACGCCCTCGACTCCCTCGACCGGCGCGTGCCACCGGGCACGCCGGGCCGCTACGGCGCCTTCTTCCGGGGCCGGGCGGTGCGGCTGCTCCGCCCGTCGCTCGCCTTCCTCGCCGTGTGGGTCGGCGTGGGCGTCGTCGCGCACCTGAGCGGCCTCACCGGTCGGCCGGGCGTCGTCGGGCGATTTGCCCGCGACGCCTTGGTCGCCGTGCCGCAGCTGCTGTGGTTCGTCGGCATCTACGTGGGCGCGTGCGCGCTGGCACCCCTCATGCGGGCCTTCCACCACCACTGGGGGCCGTATGCCGCTGGGCTCCTGGTCGGGTCCGCTCTCCTCGTCGACGCGGTCCGGTTCACTGCCGTGGAGTTCGTCGGCAACCTCAACTTCGCCCTGGTGTGGCTGGCCTTCCACCAGCTCGGCTTCCTGTGGCGTGACGGTCGGCTGACGCCGCGGGTGGGCTGGCTCATGGTCGCCGGCGGCTATGGCTCGATGGCGCTCGCGATCACGGTGGGGCCCTATCCGACCTCCATGGTGGGGCTGCCCGGTGAGGCGGTGTCCAACATGGCGCCGCCGACGGCCGCCCTGCTGGCGCAAGGTGTCGGGATCTGCGGACTCGCGGTCGTCGCCCGGCCGCTGATGACGCGTGTCCTGCAGCGGCGGCGGGCCTGGCTGGCCGTGGTCCGGGCTGCACCGTTCGCGATGACGGCCTTCCTGTGGCACCTGACGGGGCTGATGCTCGTGCTGCTGACGCTCTGGTGGCTCGGGGTCGACCAGCCGCCGGTGGCCTCGTGGGCCTGGTGGCTGACCCGGCCGCTGTTGTTCGCCGGGCTCGGGGTGGTGACGGGCGTGCTCGTCGGCGTGTTCCTGCGCTGGGACCGGGGGCCGCGGACCGCGGCGACCGTCCCGGCGGTGCGCAATCATCTGCCCGACGCGGCCGCCGCTCTCTCAGCGCTCGTCATCTTCTTCGGGATCCTGATGGTCTCGATCGTCGGCGTCGACGTCCTCGGCAACCGGCCCGTCTTCTTCCTCGTGGCGAACGTGACCCCCGTCGTCGCCCTGGGCGTGCTCGGCGCAGGCGTGGCGCTGCTGCTCGCCGCCACCCGGCAGCGGCCTCCCCGCCGCTCCGGGTGACGGCGCCTCAGGACAGCTTGCGCTGGTAGGCCGGGCAGAGCTCGACGACCCGGAACCCGAGGGCCTCGTTGATGCTGACCATCCAGGAGTTCGTGCCGTCGTTGCCGGTCGCGACCCGGCGGCGCTCGGGGTGCGTGGCCTGGAGGTGGCGGAGGTTCTCGACCTTGACGGCCATCCCGAGCCGCTTGCCCCGGTGCTCCCGGTGGACGTACGTGCCCCACTGGAACACCGTCGTCGGCATGCCGGACGGCATGACGAGGTCGGTGTAGGCCACCACGTCGCCGGTGTCGTCGATCGCGACCGTGGTGATGCGCTCACGCGACATGCGCCGCTCGACGTCGATCTGCTCCGCGTAGCGCTCGGGCGTCATCGACTCCGGCTCGAACTCGATGTCGCCGGTCGGGGCGTCGACGATGAGCTGGTTCATCACGTCGCAGAGCGACTGCTGGAGCGGTGCTGGCACCCCGTTGACGTGGGTCTCGAGGCGGTAGTCGCCGCTCCACCGGAGCCTGCTCTCCGCGTCGAGCCGGTCGAGGTGCGCGTCGGCGACGGGCAGTTCGAGGTGTCGGATCACCTCGGTGTTGTTGAGCGCGTAGCCGCGCCGTTCGACGAAGCGGCGGTACTCGTGGCCCGGCGCGTCGACCGGGACCTTGAACTCGGTGATCAACGAGGTGCGCCGGGCCTTCGCCGCGCGCTCGGCCATGCGTTCCATGAGCTCTGACCCGTGCCCGCGTCGGCGGTGGTCGGGGTGGACGTGCAGGTCGAACCACGCCAGCCAGGTGTTGTCCTCCATCGGCAGGTAGAGCGTGGCGACGCCGGCGATCTGGCCCCCATCCTCGGCGACCCAGATCTCCTTGGGCTCCGCCTTGTCCTCGTACCGCCAGTCGATCGCCGTCTCCTCGAATGACGGCGGCTCGTACCACGGCCGGCCGAAGACGCGGCTCGCGGCGAGCGCCTGGTGGGCCTGGCGGGTGCGCGCGTCGTCGGTGACGTCCAGCTGAAGTGTCCCCATGCGACGACGGTAGGTACTCGCACGCAGCGGGTGCCACCGAGTTTCCCTCCCGCTGTTGCCCGGGGGTCAGAAGGCCGACTCGGGCACGTCCATCAGGTCGTTGTCGGTGGCCTCGGCGATGGCGCGCTCGGCGGCCAGCTTGGGCAGGACGTTCTTGGCGTAGAAGGAGGCCGCAGCCACCTTGCCGCGGTAGAAGTCCGCGTCCTTGCCGGCCGCGCCGCCGTCGATGGCGGCCTGGGCGATGGCCGCCTGCCGCAGGAGGAGCCAGCCGACGATGAGGTCGCCGGCCGCGAGGAGCAGGCGGGAGGTGTTCTGGCCGACCTTGTAGAGGTTGGTGATTTCACCGCCGACGCGCGGGTCGCTCTTCATCAGGTCGTTGATCATGTGGCCGACGATCCCCTGGACGTCCTCGAGCGCCTTGCCGAGTAGCTCGCGCTCGGTGTCGAGCGATCCGCCGAGGTCCTTGGCGAACTCCTGGATCTGACCGGCGACGTGCTGCAGGGCCTGGCCCTTGTCGCGGACGATCTTGCGGAAGAAGAAGTCGAGGCCCTGGATCGCCGTGGTGCCCTCGTAGAGGGTGTCGATCTTGGCGTCCCGGACGTACTGCTCGATCGGGTAGTCCTGGAGGAAGCCGGACCCGCCCAGGGTCTGCAGGGACTCGGTGCCGAGCAGCACCCAGGCCCGCTCCGAGCCGAGGCCCTTGACGATGGGCAGGAGCAGGTCGCTGACCCGGCTGGCCAGCTCCGCGTCGGAGCCCTTCTCGACCTCGGCCGTCCGGTTGCCGTTCTGCGCCTGCGCGACCGTGTCGAGCTGCGTGGCGGTGTACATGACGAGAGCGCGCAGGCCCTCGGCGTAGGACTTCTGCAGCATGAGCGAGCGGCGCACGTCCGGGTGGTGCGTGATCGTGACGCGGGGCGCGGTCTTGTCGGTCATCTGCGTCAGGTCGGCACCCTGGACCCGCTGCTTGGCGTACTCGAGCGCGTTGAGGTAGCCGGTCGACAGGGTCGCGATGGCCTTGGTGCCGACGAACATGCGGGCGTTCTCGATGACGTGGAACATCTGGGCGATGCCGTCGTGGACGTCGCCGAGGAGCGTGCCGACGGCCGGCTCCTTCTCGCCGAAGGTGACCTCGCACGTCGTGCTGACCTTGAGGCCCATCTTGTGCTCGACGTTGGTGACGTAGGCGCCGTTGCGCTCGCCGAGCTCCCCGGTCTCGAGGTCGACGTGGAACTTCGGCACGATGAAGAGCGAGAGCCCCTTCGTGCCGGGACCGGCGCCCTCGGGGCGGGCCAGGACGAAGTGGACGACGTTGTCGACGAGGTCCGACTCGGCCGACGTGATGAAGCGCTTGACGCCTTCGATGTGCCACGTGCCGTCCGGCTGCTGGATGGCCTTGGCGCGGCCGGCGCCGACGTCGGAGCCGGCGTCGGGCTCGGTCAGGACCATCGTCGTGTGCCACGCCTTGTCGACGATGTGCTTGGCGAGCTTCTGCTGGTCGTCGGTGCCGAGGCGGTAGAGGAGGTTCGCGAAGGAGTAGCTTGCCGTGAACATGTGGATGGCGGGGTTGGCGCCGCACACCATCTCGGCGGTCGCCCAGCGGAGCGACGGCGGGATGACCATGCCGCCGAGCTCGGCGGGGACGTCGAGGTTGCCCCAGTCGCCGTCGACGTAGGCCTGGAACGACTTCTTGAAGGACTCGGGCATCGTCACCGAGTGGGTGGCCGGGTCATAGACCGGCGGGTTGCGGTCGGAGTCGAGCAGGCTCTCGGCGAGCTCGTTCTCGGAGAGGCGGGCCACCTCGCGCAGGATGTCCTTGGCGGCGTCGACGTCGACGTCGCTGTAGAGGCCCTGACCGAGGATGTCCCCTCGGCCGAAGACTTCGAAGAGGTTGAACTCTAGGTCGCGTACGTTGCTCTTGTAGTGGCCCATGGGGTCCTCCACTCGCTCTCGTCAGGAAAGATGACGCCCTTCGGGCGCACGCCAAGTTACTGGCGGGTCACTTCCATGATGCTACTGCCGAGTAGTCAAAGCAAGAGGAGCGTCTCGTCAGGGCGTGGCGCGGATGAGCTCGTATGCCGCTGGGCTGGCTCGGCAGCGCCCACCACCGGCAGCGCCCCGACGTCCTCGTTGCTAGGGATTTCCCCGGTGTGGGCGCGCCTGACGCTTCCTAACGTGGGAGTTCCAACAGCCGACCGGGACCGAGCGTCGCGGCCTCGTGAAAGGAACCTCCATGCCACATCTGATCCGCCACGGCATCGCTGTCCTGGCGACCTCGTGCGGCCTCCTCGTCCTCGCAGGAGCTGGTGCGCAGGCTGCGGGGCCGCAGGAGCTCCCCGCTGCCGCGTGCAACACCGGGGTCGCCACGGCTTCCTCACATGCGCCGACGCGGACGTCGGCAGAAGCAATTCCCCACGTCGAGCACAGCTACCCGATCCCCGTCCCGTACTGCCACCACTTCAACCCCACCGCATCACCTCCGCCGGCGCCCTGACGCATCGGTCCCCGCCGCTCCGGACGCGGTGCGGAGCGGCGGCGGGCCTTGCGGCTGACCACGAACCAGAGTCGCTGCCGCGTACCGTTGAGGTGTGACGCAGGCCATCATCGGGCGTGAGGCGGAGCTGGAGACGCTGCGCGCGCTGGTGAATGACGCGTGCGCCGGCTCGGGCGGCTCGGTGCTCATCGTCGGTCACGCGGGCGTGGGCAAGTCCACGCTGCTCGACGCCTCGGCTGCGGAGGCCTTCGCGGGTGGCGGCGTGAGTGTCATTCGCGTCGTCGGCGTCGAGGCGGAGCGGGACCTCCCCTTTGCCGGACTGTCCATGCTGGTCACTCCCCTGCTCCAGCACCGTGCCGCGCTGACCCCCGCTCAACAGTGCGCCCTGGACACTGCGCTGGGGCTGGCCGAGGGTCCGCCTCCGGGACGGATGGTTCTCGGGGGCGCGCTGCTGGGGCTCGTGTCCGCACGCGCGGACGGCCAGCCCCTCCTTGTCGTGGTTGATGACCTGCAGTGGGTGGACCTCGCCTCAGCAGAGATCATCGTGTTCGCTGCCCGCCGCCTCCAGGCCGAACGGGTCGCCGTGATCGCCGCGTCGCGGCCCCTCGACCATCTCGACGGGGAGGGGTTGGGGCGAGTCCTGCGCTCGCTGCCGACCCTGGATGTGACCGGGCTGCCCGTCGCTGAGTGTTACCGGCTCCTGCCCCATGCCGCGCCGGGAGTGACGGCTGCGCTCGCAGCGGGGACCGGTGGCAACCCGTTGGCCATGCTGGAGGCTGCGGCCTTGCTGGATGCCGACGTCCGCGCCGGGAGCTGGCCCATGGTGGTGGACCTTCCACCGACCTCGGCCGCCGACACCTACCGGGAGGTCCTGTCCACGTTGAGTCCCGGCGCCCGCGAGGCGGGCAGAGTGCTGGCTCACGCCGGGCGTGCGCCAGCCCACGTCGTGCATCGCGCCCTGACCGTGCTCTCGATCACCGCGCCCGAGCTCGAGGCCTTCGAGCGCACCGGTCTCGGACGACTCTCGAACGGGCGCGTCTCGTGGCGTCACCCCTTGGCGCGGAGTGCGTCGGCGGAGGGACCGGCCGAGCGGACCCGTCGGGTTCACGCGGTCCTTGCCGAGTGTTGGGCGTCGGTCCCGCAGGGCCGGCCGCAATGGGCCTGGCACATGTCCGAGGCCGTTTCCGGGCCCGACCCCATGGTGGCCGAGGCGTTGGCGGAGGTCGCACAGCTGAGTGCCGCCAGGGACGCGTCCATCGAGGCGGCTGATGCGTGGGAGCGCGCGGCCGAGCTCACCGTGGACGCGGGTCGGCGTCGAGAGCTGCTCGGGCTGGCCGCGCGGGCCGCCTTCCGCGGCGGCTCCGCGGTCCGTGCTGCGCGACTGTATGACGGCGCGCTGACCCCATCTGCCGAGGCCGGGCACGAGGACGAGCGATCAGTCCTGCTGCACGAGCGAGGGCGCGTGGAGCACGGTCTCGGACGCCCCTCCACCGCCTACTCACTCCTCATGGACGCTGCGCGTGCCGGAGCAGGCCAGCGCCGGGTCTGGGCGGCTTCCGAGGCCGTACTCGCGGCCATGTACGCCCGCCGGGCAGACCTGGCGACGGCCGCCGCTGCCGCGGCAGTCGCGGCGCACGACATCACGGATCCGGTGCAGGTGTTCCTGGCCCAGCACGCCGAGGGCGCTACCGCCGGTCTCGCCGGCGACGCCACCCGGGCGCACGAGCTGATGGAGGCGGCGCGATCGCTGCTCCTGGACCAGCGGCTGCTGGACGACAACCCCGAACTCGTCCTGTGGGCGGTGAATTCCGACCTCTTCGAGGGAGGGCCGGTCCCGCCGCTGCCGCAGTATGTCGAGGGCGCCGTCGCCGCCCTGCGTGAGACGGGCGAGCTGATGTGGTCGCCGCGCGTCGTGCGGCTCGTCGGCCTGCGAGACCATGCGCGTGGTGCCTGGGATCGCGCGTATGCCTCGTTCGTGGAGGCTACCGAGCTCTCCCGGCTGTCCGGCCAGCGCACGCAGGTCGCCGAGGGGCTGTTGCACCAGGCCTGGATCGAGGCCGCTCGAGGACGTCGCAGTCCCTGCTGGGAGCACACGGAGGAAGCCGCGCAGATCGTCAACGACCTGGAGGTGAGGTGGTTGACCGACGACGTCTGGGCGATCCGCGGTCTGCTGTTCCTGACCCTCGACGAGCCGCAGTCGGCGGCAGAGTCTCTCAGCCTCTGTCGCGAATGGTCCCCCGACGTCGTCGTGGCGCGGGTGGAGGCTCTGGTTCGGTCCGGACGGGAGGACGAGGCTCGAGCGGTCCTCACCGATCAGCCCGGCGACGTGACCACCCCTGCCCTCGCCGCCGCCCGGTGCCTCCTCGATCGGGATGGCCCGGCCGCCCGTCGCCTGCTGCAGGTGGTCGACGCCGCCCCGAGCACCTTCGATGCGGCGCGCTGGCGACTCATCGCGGGATCGGTGCTGCGTCGCGCCGGCGCTCGCCGGGAGGCGCGCGAACAGCTTCGCCTGGCGCACGAGGTCTTCGAAGGCCTGGGAGCGACGGCGTGGTCCGCCCAGGCGCGGTCCGAGCTGCAGGCCTCAGGGGCCACCCTCCGTCGAGGACCCGAAGGGCCGGCCCTCACGGCCGGTGAGCTGCGGGTGGCGCAGCTCGTGGCCCAGGGGCGCTCGAACAAGGAGGCTGCGGCCGCCCTGTTCCTGAGCACCAAGACCGTGGAGTTCCACCTCGGTCGGGTCTACCAGAAGCTGGGCGTGACGAACCGGACTGCCCTGGGCGCCCGCCTTCGCGAGGCGCCCGGGACCCTCAGCCCTCGCTGATCGACGTGATCCAGTCCTTGAGCGCGGCTGCGGTCTCACCGGTGATGCCATGGCCGCCGGGGTCCCGCCGGGTGCGGGCGACCGCCCCCGACTCTCCCGTGACGTAGTCCCAGGTGCGGTCGAGCAGCTCGCGAGGGATGACGTGGTCCTGGTCGCCCTGCGCGACGAACACGTGCGACCCAGCCAGATGGCCCGCCGTCACCGGCACGCCGGCATCGAAGGGCAGGGTGCCGTAGAGGATGGCCGCGCCGGCGAACCGCTGCGGGTCGCCGAGCAGGAGGCCGCCGGCGAAGGCAGCGCCACCGCTGAAGCCGACGAGCACGACAGGACGTCCGGCAGGGGCGACGCCGTCGAGCCACTCGCGGAACCACGCCATGGTCGCCGCGAGCGACTCGGCCACGGGTCGGCCGATGCCACGGTTGGCGAACCAGGCGTAGCCGCCGCCTTCTGAGATGGGAGCCCGGACCGCGGCGTAGGCGGGGCCGGCAGGCAGGTGGGGCACCATCGACAGGATCGAGTGCTCGTCGGCGCCCCGGCCGTGCAGGAGCACGACCAGGGGCGCGGCCGGGTCGTCCGACCCGGCCCACGCGACCTGGGCGGGACCGAAGCCCTGCGTCACGGCGCCGCTCACTGGGCGTCCGTCGGGCCGACGAGCTTCCAGCCGCTCTGCCAGGTCCAGCTGTTGCCCGCGTTGAGGGAGATGTTGAGGAAGGCCATCTCCTCGAGGGCGCGCGCCATGCGGAGGCTGCCGGCGTCGATGACGCGGTAGCCGAGGGAGCCGGCGAGCTCGGATGCCTTGCCCTTGGCGTCTGCATCGTCACCGGCGATGTAGGCGTCGAGCGGCTGGCCGCTCTCGGTCGGGTTGCCGTGACGGCTGGCGAAGATCGTGTTGAAGGCCTTGACGACGGGCACGCCGGGGATGCGTTCCTGCAGCTCCTCGGCGGCGGAGCGGTCGGTGGTCGTCGTGTCGCTGAAGCTCTCGTTGAGCGGGTTCGTCGAGTCGATGACGACCTTGCCCTGGAGGGCGTCCCGCAGCTCGTCGGCGACGGCTGGGACGGCGAGTCCGGGGATGGCGAGAACGACGACGTCGGCGTCACGAACTGCGTCCGCGTTGCTGCTGGCGGCGTTGGCGCCCGCGCGGCCCGCGACCTCGGCTGCGTGCTGGGGGTCCGCCGCGGCGAGGGTGACCGAGTGGCCCGCTGCGGTGGCGGCGCCGGCGAGCGCACCGCCGACGTTTCCTGAACCGATGATTGCCACGTGCATGATGACTCCTCACTAGATAGTTGACTCGTCAACTATCGTGCACCGATCGTGGGCCCGTGTCAAATAGTTGCGTGTTAAACTACTTTCATGAGCGCCCTGACCACCGACCACGACCTGGTCTCCACCTTCGGCCTTCTGATGGAGGCCTACAACTCCCTGGAGAGGCAGCTTGGCGACTCCCTGGAGCGCGAGGTCGGGGTGCCGCACACGTGGTTCGAGGTCCTGCTGCGTATCTCGCGCGCCGAGTCGGGCCTCGCTCCGATGGGCTGCCTGGCCGAGCAGGTGGCCCTCACCGGGGGTGGCGTCACCCGGATGATCGACCGGATGGTGGCGGCCGACCTCGTCGAGCGCGTGCCCTGTGCCAAGGATCGCCGGGTGGTCTACGCGGCCCTCACGCCCCAGGGGCGCGAGCTGCTGGACAAGGCGATCCTGGTCCACGACGACAACCTGCGACGCATCCTCGCCGACTTCTCGGCGGTGGAGCTGGACCAGCTCGAGACGACGCTTCGGCGCCTGCGCACCGCCCGCCTCGCTGGCTGACCCAGCGCCCCACCCAACGGGCCGTATGCCGCTGAGCCGGCTCAGCGGCATACGCCTCCTTGGGTGGGAGGTTGAGGAAAACGACGGAGGG
>NZ_JAPFQL010000037.1 GCF_028446585.1 Intrasporangium calvum | reverse complement strand
CCGTATGCCGCTGGGCTGGGTCTCAGCCCCCCAGCCGAGCTGCGCCTGGGCTGGGAGCGAGCCCAGCGGCATACGGCACGCTGCGGCGACGGCGTGGGCCAGGCGGGCGTGGCCTAGAGCCGACGGGTGGACGCGGTCGGGGGCCCAGAGTCGGCGGTCGGCCCAGGAGTGGGGGTCGGACACGTCGACGAGGGTGGCCCGCTGACCGTGGGCGATCTCGCGGAGCCCGGCGTTGAGGATGGCGACGCGCCGGCGCAGCAGGGCAAAGGCGGGCGACCCCGTCAGCTCGAACCCGGTGACCAGGACGACGGTCGCGCCACCAGCCGACAGCATCCCCACAGCGGAGTCGATCGACGCGAGGACCTCGTCTGCGTCGAGCACGGGCCGCAGGATGTCGTTGCCCCCGGCCCACACGCTGACCAGATCAGGGCGCAGGGCGACCGCTGCCGCCACCTGCTCGCGCTGGACGTCGGCGGCGCGCTTGGCCCGGAGCGCGAGGTTGGCGTACTCGGTCGCCGGCTCCAGCTCGGCCAGCCGGTGGGCCAGCAGGTCGGCCCAACCGCGAAGTCCGTTGGGCGAGCATGGGTGCGGATCACCCACCCCCTCAGTCAAGGAGTCGCCCAGAGCCACGAACCGGACCACGCTGGCACGGTAACGGTCCCGCCACCCCGAGGACCCCGCGCTCGGCAACGGAGCGATGAAGAGACGCAGAACGCTCGGCGACGCGCGCGTGCGTCGGTTGGGACCGGGATCTCCGGGGAGGCAGGGTGGCCGGGTGGAGGCTGGCCGTTTCGTCGTCGTCGGGGACTCGTTCTCCGAAGGAGTGGGGGATCCCCACGTGCTCTATCCCAACGGGTTCCGCGGCTGGGCCGACCGACTCGCCCGGCAGCTGGGCCGCCAGGACCCCCGCTGGGAGTACGCGAACCTCGCGATCCGGAGCAAGCTGCTCGACGAGGTCGTCGCCGAGCAGCTCGATCCGGCCCTTGCGCTGCAACCGACCCACCTGTCGTTCCACGCCGGCGGCAACGACATCCTGTCGCTCCGCACGGACATGGACTCGCTCATGGAGCGCTACGCGGCCGCGGTCGCGCGGGCTGCGGAGCACGTCCCGGTCCTCGTCCTCTTCACCATCTTCGACCCGCGCACGACGGCCATGCTCGAGCCGTTGCGGCGGCGGCTGCAGGCCTTCAACGACGCGGTCCGCGGACTGGCCGAGTCGCACGGTGCCATCCTCGTGGACCATGCCCTGATGCGGGAGTTCGAGGATCCCCGGCTGTGGGCCCCGGACCGGATCCACCTCTCACGTCCGGGCCACAAGAGGGTGGCGGCGGCAACCCTGGAGGCCCTGGGTTGGGCGCACACCCTGCGGATCAAGGAGCTCGGCGACCCAGAGCGGCGGCCCTGGCGTCAGGCGGTGCTCGACGAGGTCAGCTTCGTGCGCGGCGAGGTCGTGCCGCTGGTGCGGCGACGGATCCGGGGCGTGCGGGAGGGGGACCACACGCCGCCGAAGTGGCCGGTGCCGATCCGGCCGTCGAAGGGGATGAAGCGGCTGGCGAGCACCCACTCGGGCGCCGCCCTGCGCCGCGGCTCCCCCGCTCGGGCCCGGGGCTGAACCGGC
Source organism: Intrasporangium calvum (assembly GCF_028446585.1). Lineage (GTDB taxonomy): Bacteria > Actinomycetota > Actinomycetes > Actinomycetales > Dermatophilaceae > Intrasporangium > Intrasporangium calvum_A. Next base: position 29,541 of record NZ_JAPFQL010000037.1, on the reverse strand, counting down.
CCGACTCGCTCAGTCGAGGTGGTGCGGCCGCCAGACGACGAGCGCCTGCGACGCGAACGTCCGCTTGGGCCGTTGTCCCGGTCGCACCGCGACGACATCGCCGCGCGGGCCCGCGGCAAAGACGCGATCACCGGGGCGGGCGCCGGCCAGAGCCGCGCGAGTCGCGGCCAGCTCGGCGTCGAGCTCCTGGATGCGCGACTGCAGCGCGCTCACGTGGTTCTCGAGGTCGAGGATGCGCTGGATGCCGGCGAGGGAGACGCCCTCCTGGGAGAGCCGCTGGACCTCGCGCAGCAGCGAGACGTCCCGCCCGCTGTAGCGGCGTCCGCCGCCCTGGGTGCGGGACGGCGAGACGAGCCCGAGCCGGTCGTACTGCCGGAGGGTCTGGGCGTGCATGCCCGCGAGCTGGGCAGCCACGGAGATCACGAAGACGGGGGTGTCGTCGTCGTGCCCCATCGGGTGGCGGGCAGTGCCTGCCATCGTCACTCCTCCCTTCCGTGTCGCACGTTCATGTCACTGGTTCGAGGTGGGCGCCGACCACCAGGAGTCGGCCGATACCTCGAACCGGCGTTCATCCGCGGGCCCTGTCGAACAGCTCGGCCCGCGGGTCGTGCCCGTCCTCGGCGGCGGCCATCTTCTCGATCGCCTCGCGCGCCTCGTCGGTCAGCCGCTGCGGCACGACGACCTGGAGCCGGGCGAGCAGGTCTCCCGCCTTGCCCGCCCGCTGGACGCCGCGGCCCTTGACCCGCAGGACCCGACCGCTCGGTGTGCCCGCGGGGATCCGCACCTTGACCGAGCCGCCGTCGAGCGTCGGAACCGGCACCGTGGCACCGAGCGCCGCCTCTGCGAAGGTCACCGGCAGGTCGACGGTGAGGTTGTCACCGTCACGCCCGAAGACCGGGTGCTTGTCGACCGACACCGTGAGGATGAGGTCGCCAGCCGGGGCACCGGGGTCGCCCTGACGGCCCTTGCCGCGCAGCTTGATCTTCTGGCCGTCCTTGACACCCGGAGGGATCCGGGCCGTCACGCGGCCCAGCTCGGGCGACGTCAGGGTGACGGTGGAGCCCTCGACCGCCTCGCGGAAGCCGATCCGCGTCGCGGCCGAGACGTCGGCTCCCGGACGGGGGCCGGCCGTCGAGCCGAAGCCCCCCGGATAGCCACCGCCCGGGAACCCGGCCCCACCGGCGCCCCCGAACATCTGACCGAGGAGGTCCTCGATGTTGGGCTGGCCGCCACCGGTGTTGAACCGGACCCGCGGCCCGCCGCCACCGGCGCCGCCGAAGTTGGCGAAGATGTCCTCGAAGCCACCGCCCGCGCCGCCCGGCGCGAACCGGGCGCCGCCGTGCGACATCGCGCGGATCGCGTCGTACTCGCGCCGCTGCTCCGGGTCGGACAGGACCGCATAGGCCTCGCCGATCTCCTTGAACCGCTCCTCGGCCTTGGTGTCGCCGACGTTGTGGTCCGGGTGCAGGTCCCGGGCGAGCTTGCGGTAGGCCTTCTTGATCGCCGCGGCGTCCGCGTCGTGGGGCACGCCGAGGATCGCGTAGAAGTCCTTGTCGAACCAGTCCTGGCTAGCCATGGCGCACCTCCCTCTCTCTCATCCTGCCAGTCAGTCCGGGTCTGCCACCGACACGCGCGCGGCGCGCACGAGACGGTCCCCGATCCGGTAGCCCGGCTGGATGACCTGGACGACGGTCGGGCCGGTCGCCCCCTCGGGCAGCTCCGCCTGGACGTGCATGAGCGCCTCGTGGACGTTGGGGTCGAACTCCTCCCCCGACGCGCCGAGCCGTTCGACGCCGAACCGGCCGAGGATCGTCTCGAGCTTGTCGGCGATCGCCGCGAACGGCCCGCCCTCGAGAGCCCCCGCCTCGCGGGCCGAGTGGATGTCGTCGAGCACGGGCAGCAGCGACTCGACGACGCCGCCGACGGCGGTGTGCCGGATCAGCTCGCGGTCGCGGTCGACGCGCTTCTTGTAGTTGACGTACTCCGCCTGGAGTCGCTGCAGGTCCGCCAGCAGCGTGGCCGCCATGGTGTCCTCCTCCGCGAGGACGTCGCCCTCGGTGGCCTGCTCGGCAGCGGCGGCATCCGGCTCCGGTGCGTGGTCGTACTCGTCCTCGCCGCCCGGCTCGGCGGACGCCCCGGGGCCACCTTCCGAGTAGCTGTGGTGCGTCCTGGCGTCTGGCCCACCAGCGCGCCCCGCGCCCCCGCGGGCGCCGGCGGTGTCGCCGGCGCCCTCGGGGGTCTCGGGAGCCACGCCCTCAGGCCTGGTCTCGTCGGTCACTTCGCGTCCTTCACGTCCTCGTCGTCGATGACCTCGGCGTCGACGACGTCGTCGTCGGCCCCGGCACCCGCGGACGCACCCGCGTCACCGGGGGCCTGGCCGTCAGCACCAGCGGAACCGGCGGCTCCAGCGGAAGCCGACTCAGCGGCATACACCGCCTGTCCCATGGCCTGGGACTTGGTGTTGAGGTCCTCGATCTTGGCCTTGATGTCCTCGGAGCTCGCCTCGGAGCCCTCGGCGATCGAGGCCTTGAGGTCCGCGAGCGACTCCTCGACCGGCGTCTTGACGTCGGCGGGGACCTTGTCGCCGGATTCCTTGAGGAAGGTCTCGGTCGAGAAGACGAGCTGCTCGGCCTGGTTCTTGACCTCGGCGTCCTCGCGGCGCTTGCGGTCCTCCTCGGCGTGCGCCTCGGCGTCCTTGACCATGCGGTCGATCTCCTCCTTGGAGAGGGCCGAGCCGCCGGTGATCGTCATCTTCTGCTCCTTGCCGGTGCCCTGGTCCTTGGCGGAGACGTTGACGATGCCGTTGGCGTCGATGTCGAAGGTGACCTCGATCTTCGGCACGCCGCGCGGCGCCGGCGCGATGCCGGTCAGCTCGAAGGTGCCGAGCGACTTGTTGTGCTGCGCGATCTCACGCTCACCCTGGAAGACCTGGATGAGGACGGACGGCTGGTTGTCGTCGGCCGTCGTGAAGATCTCGGAGCGCTTCGTCGGGATGGCCGTGTTGCGCTCGATGAGCTTGGTGAACAGGCCACCCTTGGTCTCGATGCCGAGCGAGAGCGGCGTGACGTCGATGAGCAGGACGTCCTTGCGCTCACCCTTGAGGACACCGGCCTGCAGGGACGCGCCGACGGCGACGACCTCGTCCGGGTTGACGCCCTTGTTGGGCTCCTTGCCGGCGAGCTCCTTGACGAGGTTGGTGACGGCGGGCATGCGGGTCGAGCCACCGACGAGGACGACGTGGTCGATGTCGGACACCTTGATGCCGGCGTCCTCGATGACGCGGTGGAACGGCGCCTTGGTCCGCTCGAGCAGCGACTTGGTCATCTGCTCGAACTGGGCGCGAGAGAGCGTCTCGTCGAGGTGGATCGGGCCCTCGGGCGTCATCGAGATGTACTGCGCCGAGATGTTGGTCGACGTCGCCGTCGACAGCTCCTTCTTGGCGCGCTCGGCCTCGTCGCGGAGGCGCTGCATCGCGATCTTGTCCTTGGACAGGTCCTGGCCGGTCTTGTTCTTCACCTGGGTGATCAGGTGCTGGACGATGACCTCGTCCCAGTCGTCGCCACCGAGGTGGTTGTCACCGTTGGTCGCGCGGACCTGGATCGTCGCGAAGCCGTCCTCGGCGTCCTTGCCGACCTCGAGGAGGGACACGTCGAAGGTGCCGCCGCCGAGGTCGAAGACGAGGATGAGCTCGTCCTCCTTGCCCTTGTCGAGGCCGTAGGCGAGCGCGGCCGCGGTGGGCTCGTTGACGATGCGCAGGACGTTGAGGCCCGCGATCTCGCCGGCCTCCTTGGTGGCCTGGCGCTGGTGGTCCTCGAAGTAGGCGGGGACGGTGATGACCGCGTCGGTCACCGCCTCGCCGAGGTAGGCCTCGGCGTCGCGCTTGAGCTTCTGGAGGATGCGGGCGCTGATCTCCTGCGCCGTGTAGGCCTTGCCGTCGATCTCGGGCGTCTTCCAGTCGGTGCCCATGTGACGCTTGACCGAGCGGATCGTCCGGTCGACGTTGGTGACGGCCTGGCGCTTGGCGACCTCGCCGACGAGCACCTCGCCGCTCTTGCTGAACGCGACGACGGACGGGGTGGTGCGGCCGCCCTCAGCGTTCGCGATGATGGTCGGCTCGCCGCCCTCGAGGACGGAGACGGCCGAGTTGGTGGTACCGAGGTCGATTCCGACCGCACGTGCCATGAGTGTTCTCCTTGGGTCTTCCAGATGGTGGCCGTATGCCGCTGGGCTCGCTCCCACGGGGAGGCTCAGTAGCGCTCGGGCCGGGTTGGTCTGTGGTCTTGGTCTGTGGTCTCTCTGCACAATCTGCTGGGCCCGGCCCCTCTTGTCAAAACCGGGCTCGCAAATCTTGCGTCCATGAGACTCAACTTTAGTGGCGGTCAGATTGTTCCGGGGGCCGCGGCATGACCTGTCCCACAGTTCGCCCACCCGGCTCGACAGGGCACTGAGGTAAGGCTTACCTTGGCTGCGTGATCATCTGCCACTGCGGAGTCGTCAACGGCGACAGCGTCGTGCGGGCCGTGGACGCCGGGGCGCGGACGCTCTCGCAGGTGTGCAGGAGCACCGGGGCCGGCCAGGACTGTGGCTCGTGTGTCTTCGCACTGCGCAGGCTCATCTGCGAGCATGAGCAGACCCAACGCGCGACTCTCCTGGAGGTTGAAGGTGCAGCCAGTTAGCCCTCGGATCACGCAGCTGCTCAACGACGCCCTGACGTTCGAGCTCACCGTCACCAACACCTACTTCCTCCACGCGCGCATGCTGGACAACTGGGGCTTCCCGCAGCTGGGGAAGGTCTTCTACGACCTGTCGATCGACGAGATGCGGGACGCCGACGACCTGATCAACCGGATCCTGATGTACGACGGCCACCCCAACGTCCAGCGCCTCAACCCGATCACGATCGGCGAGTCGCCCGAGGAGATGCTCGCGCTGGCCCTTGAGAGCGAGAAGGCCGCCGTCGCCCAGTTCAACGCCTCGGCCAAGGAGTGCCACGACCTCGGCGACCACGGGACGGCCAGCGTCTTCGAGGAGATGGTCCTCGACGAGGAGAAGCACGCCGACTGGTTCGAGAGCCAGCTCGACGCCATCAAGCGCATCGGTGCATCCGCCTACCTCGCCGAGCACCTCAAGCCGGGGCACGGCCCCGAGTAGGTCGTCGGAGCAGCGTTTGGTCGGCCGTCGCGCCGCTGGGACACTGCACGCATGCAGTCGAACGAGGCCCTGGAGCCGGTGATCGTCCGGTTCAACCGGGGCGACCGCGTCATGCTCGACCTTTCCGACCTCGGCGACCCGCCCGGTGACGACCAGCCGGAGAGCATCCGCAACTCCTACGCGCGCCTCATGGAAGTGCACGGCAGTCTCGGCACGGTCGTGCACGGGGATGACACCCGGACCTTCTGGGAGCGGTTCCTGCACCGGCGCACCGGTCAGCTCGGTGCGACCATCCGGGTGGACTGGGACGACACCCACGACGTGAACCCGCACCGGGCCCGCCGGCGGCGCCGCAAGAACCCCTATCTCGCGCCCTCCGTCTACCGGGCCCAGCTGCGGCACACGCACCAGCCGCGACCGGAGCGGCTGAGCGACGACCCGGCCTGACCCGGAGCCTGCCGCCAGCCAGCGTCGGCGGCCGCGCACGGTATCGCCGTTGTGCCCTGGCCGGTTCCGGATAGGGTCTGCCAAGGACTGGATAACGGTCCCGGGCGCAGAGAGGGGCAAGGATGCAGGCGCAGCCGGAGGACGCTGTCCTGGAGGGTCAGTCGTTGCACCGGGCGAACTGGCTCTTCGTCGCTGGTCGCGCCCAGGCCGTCACGGCCCACGAGAGGGCCATCGGGGGGCTCCTGGCCGCGGGGCACACCGTGACGCTGCTCCATTTCGACCGGATCTCCACCACCCGGGGCCTGCCGGTTGAGCCGCACCGCATCTCGGCCGTCGACGGCCTGCCCCGGCGCGTCCGCAAACCGGCGAAGGCTCTCGAGCTCGTCCTTCCCCGGTCGCGACGCACGGAGCTGGCCCTGAGGCGCGACGCCTCGCTCGCCGACACCGTGTCCCGGGCGAATCATGTCCTCTTGCTGGACGACGAGGCAGAGACTGCCCGGGCAGCGCTGTTCGCAGCGAACGCGACGGCCCGGTTCTGGTCGCCCAGCCAGGTAGGGGCCGTCCTCGAGGAGGAGCCCTTCTGGCGCTACCTCGACCGGCGCCTGCACCAGCTCTCCGGGGCCTTGCTCAAGCCGCTGAAGACCAAGGGCCTGATGGAGGCCATCTCCTGGCTGGACGATCGAGAGCCGGGGGTATGTCCCGCCCCTGAGGATGTGCATCGGTTCGCCCGCGGAATGATCCATCGCCTCCTCCTGCGGGGCCGACTCGATGACGCTCGGGCGCTCCTGCGCCTGACGGACCGGGCGGAGCGGCACGGCATCCGAGCGGGTGGTGACGCGGCCGCCTACGCCGCCCTCAAGATGCATCTTCGGCTGCACGACGAGGTAGTGCAGCCGGCCGAGCTGCAGCAGGTGTTGGAGGAGGTCTTCGCATCGGCTGATGCCGCCCTGGACGCCAAGGCCTATCGGGACTGCGCCGGCCGGGCCGCCATCGGGCTCGACCTGATGTTCCATCCCCGCTTGCACACCGACGTCCCGAGCACTCCGCTCGTCGAGTCGCCCGGGACGTTCACCCGGCCGCTGTACGAGTCGCGGGTGGGGCAGGTGCTCACCGCTCCGACCAGCCCCGCTCCGACCCGCCCCGCCCAGGAGCCCAGCGTCCCCCGCAATCGCGTGGGGGCCCCCCTCAAGGTGACATACCTCCCGGGCGCCTACCCGTGGCACGCCGCCCGCGCTCTCGCCGCACTCGGGTCCGACGACCGCGCCGAGCTGTCGGAGCTGCGCCTGACCGATCCGGCGTTCCAGGGCATGGCCCTCGGCGAGCTCTTCGTCTCGTACCGACTCGGGAAGGCCGTTCCGGAAGCGGCCGCGGACCGGGAGCCCGCGACCGCCGAGCAGCTCGCCCTACTGACCCAGGCGGATGTCGTCGTGGCCGACTGGGCCGACAAAGGAGCGCTCTGGGCCTCGCTCAACTGCCCGGCGAGCGCCCGCATGGTGGTGCGCGTCCACAGCGCGGACGTGCTGAGCGCCGGGTTCCACCTGCTCGACTGGTCCCGCGTCGACGTGCTCGTCTGCGTCAGCGAGCACCTTCGCCAAGTCGTCGTCGGACTGCTGGGCGACCGCTTCCCCCAAGATGCCGTGATCGTGGTGCCCAACGTGTTGGCTCCGTTCGACGGACCCAGCGAGGAACCGAGCGGCGGAGCCAGCGCTGCCGGCCGACCGGCCGTGCCCCAGCCCGAAGACGTGCGCGGTGGGCGGACCATCGCCATGGTCGGATGGGGCCAGCGGGTCAAGGACCCGATCATGGCCCTCGACATCCTCGGGGCGCTGCTCCAGCGGGAGAGCGGGTGGCGCCTGCGTCTCATCGGCGCGGACTTCGCGTCGAGCACGAGCGGGCTCGTCAACGCCTACAGCCTGGCCTTCCGGCGCCGGGCCGTCGAGCCGCAGCTGCTCGACGCCATCGACTTCGTCGACCAGACGAAGGATGTGCCGGGAGCCCTGGCGGGGAGCCACTTCATCCTCAGCACCAGCTTGCGCGAGTCCTTCCACATCGGCGTGATGGAGGGCCTCGTCGCGGGTGCCGTCCCGGTGGTCCGCGACTGGCCGGCCTTCGCGACCCACCAGGGAGCAGCCAGCCTGTTCCCTCCGTCGGTGATCTTCGAGACCGTCGAGGAGGCGGTCGAGATCATCTGGTCGCTGCGCGACGAGGCGGCTCGTCAGGCGGCCGTGCACGACCTCCAGGGGTCGATGCGCCAACTGCTGGACGGTCGGAACGTCGCGGGCCGGCTGCTCGAGGTCATCCTGCGCTGACGGCCACCTGCTCGCTCGGCAGGCCGGAGCGGGCCAGCCGGGCCAACGCCTGAGCAGCTGCGCTGCCGTGTCCGGCGGGCGTGCGCAGGACGAGCGCCGGGTGCGTGCTGCTGGCGAGCGGGCTGGTGGGGTCCTCCATGAGCCACACCGGTGTGCCGCTGCCCTGGTAGTCGCTCCACTTGGACATGAGGAAGGGACTGCGGGTGGCATTCGACGGCGCTGAAGCGTCGACTGCCAGGAGCAGGTCGGCCTGAGTCGTCAGGGCGAGGAAGTCGAAGTACTGCGCATACGGTCCGACCTTGACCGCGTCAGCGATGCCCCGGTCCGCGACGAGCCGCGCCACGTCCTCAGGGTCCGACGTGAAGACGTGCACCGTGAGCCGCCTTCGGTCGCTCTCGGGGAGAGCGGCCATCCCGTCGAGCACGGGGCTGAGGCTGCGGGTGCCGTAGACGTTGCCGAAGTAGGCGATGTTGATCCGGTCGGGGTCGGTATCGAGTCGCGCCTCGCTGCGGTGGTAGAACTCCTGCGGCGGAGTCGGATGAGGGGCGATCCGCATCCGCTGCCGGACCCGCTCGGCCAGACGCGGGTCCTCGATGAAGCCGATCATGTAGTCGGCCTGGTTCTCGTTGGTGAAGTGGATCTCGTCGCCGAGGCAGTAGCCGAGGTATTCGGCCCAGACGAAGGCGTTGTCCGTCTCCGGCGGCGTGAAGCCGGCGTCGGCGACGGCCCTGCGAACCTCGTCGAACAGCTCCCCGGGCGATACGGGTGTGTGCCGCTCGGCACCGGTCACGTCACGGGAGCAGGGGTCGGAGAACTCCACGTCCCAGTGCAGCTGGGGGTGGTCCTGCTTGACGAGCCCGGCGAGGATGTGCGACGCAATGAAGTGGGCGCGCGAGTAGAGACTCGTCCAGGGCAGGCTCCCTCCCGCGACGAGCTCACCGCGCGCGGCCGACTCGTCGACCCACCGCTGGACCTGGGCCCGGCCCTCGGCGCACCACGGCTCGATCGAGTGCCAGACCGAGAAGCGCGTCACCGTCTCGAGGATGCTGCGCCGGGCAACCAGGTGCCCCGCGATCTCGTCGAGGTGGTCATCCCTGGAACGCATCTCGTCCATGGCGTTCTGGATGACATCGACGCGTTCACCCCGCTCGAGAACCCGTTTGGCCGCAACCGTCGCCGACGTGTCGGAGTATGGGGGGAAGGCGTAGGCGATCACCAGGCGGCGGGCGGGCTCGGTCACTCGCTCACGATACTGGCTGGGCAATCCCGGCCAGCCGCACAGTAGCGACCGGGACGAGCTGCGGATGCTCCTCGCCCGGGGGCACCTCCCCGCGGCGCCACGTGAGCTCGAGGTCGGCGCCGTGCACCACGAGCTCCCCGATGCAGTTGTCGAACCAGGGACCATCGGTGACCCGCCACGGATACGCGGGGTCCGGGATGCGTGACGACCGGCTCGCGATCCAGCGCATCGGCCCGACGAGACCCTTGGCGAAGGCGGACATGAAGATCCGCAGCCCCCGCGGCATCGGGTTGCGGATCGGCGAGCAGACGGCCTGGACGATCCGGGACCGGCCGCCGTGGCGCGCGACGTCCTCGACCTCCGCGACGTAGGAGTTGTGGACGTCCCCGGAGAGGAAGGTGATGGTTGCCGGTGGTCGCCCCCGCTCCCCCCGGGCGACGGCCATCACCATCTCGAAGACCTCCGCGAAACCGTCGCTGAAGGCCGCCCAGTGCTCGAGGTCGATGGACTGGCGCAGTCGCTCGGCCGCGACGGAGATCGGCCGCGACAGCCGATGTGAGCGCAACGGACCGCTCGCCAGCACCTCGTCGATCGCCTCGAAGTCGTGCAGTCCGGGCGGCAGCAGAAAGGGCAGGGACGTGCCGACGAGGAGGTGGTCGACGTCGCCCACCAGCTCGGAGTCCAGCCAGGCGAGCTCGACCGGGTCGAGCATCGAGCGGCGGTCCGGCTCGAGGACCCGGGCGGCGCGAGAGTCGACGACGACGAGCTTGCTGTCGCCGAAATCGCGCACGTAGCTCCAGCGGTAGACGTCCGGGTGCCGGTCCACCCGACTGGCCAGGTCCCGCACCGCGTCCGTCACGTCGACCTCGCCCGACCCGTCGCCGGCGAGGACCAGGGCGTAGACCTCGTCCGCCTCCAGCGCCTCGGGAGACAGGTTGCCGATGTGCTGATAGACCCAGTACGACGCGAGGCCGCCGACGAGCCGTTCGTGCCACCACGACGTCCGGTTGATCTGCTCGTGCCAGGTCCACGACGTGTTCCAGTCGTCGCGGATGTCGTGGTCGTCAAAGATCATGCAGGAGGGCACCGTGGACAGGAGCCACCGGTTGGCCGGGTCGGTCCAGGCGAGCCGGTAGAGGTGCGCGTACTCCTCGTAGTCCTTGATCTCCTCACCGGGCGGCTCGGCGAGGCTGCGCCGCTCGGCGATCCACTCGCGCATCGCCTCCGACGTCAGGTCGGCATAGACCTGGTCGCCGAGGAAGGCGATCAGGTCCGGCAGCTCGGCCCGCCCACCTGCGACCGCGAGCGCCAGGGCCCGCAGCGCGTCGACGCCGTTGGACTCGTTGCCCCGACGGTCGTGCGGCACCGAGGTGCGGCAGGAGCCATAGGCCAACCGCGTCGGCCGCGTGCGGTCGATGGTGCGGATCACTGGAGGCGGGAAGGGGCTGTCCGGCGGCGGCCAGACCACCTGCCCGTCCACGGCCACCTCGTACTCGAGGGACGAGACCGGCTCGAGGCCGTCGATGACGACCAACGCGTAGTGGTGTCCCTCGACGGCGAAGGTCCGCGACGACCAGGACCGCGGCTCGGACAGCACGGTGACCTCGCCGGCAGCCGCGGTCTCCACCCACACCGTCGCCGTCGTCTCGTCGGCGTAGCGGAGCATCGGGCCGAGCACGAGGCTCGTCGCAGCGTCCATGCATCAGGCATACCCGCATTCGCGGCCCTGCGGGTCGGAATCAGGCGGCCGACCGGTCCCGGCGGGCCTCGAGCTGGCGCATGACCGGGGTGGCCAGCGCGCCGTGGAGGAACACGGACAGCGCGATGGCGAGCGCGACGGTCGCCCACAGCCAGCGCTCCTCGGGGAAGGCGTAGAGGCCGGCGCCGTAGGCGAGGTAGTAGAGCGACCCGACGCCGCGCACCCCGAAGAAGGCGGTGGCGAGCGCCTCTGCGCGCGTCATGTCGGTCGGCAGGGTGGACCCTCGCCGCCAGCCGCCGAGGCTGACGAGCCCCGCGAGCGGCCGCACGACGAAGACGAGGGCGAAGGCGACGACGACGCCCCGCCAGTCGAGTGGTGCGAGGAGCCCGTTGGTCATGGCGGTGCCGAGCAGGAGCAGGATGGCGAGGACGAGCAGCCGCTCGAAGTTCTCGATGACCTGGTGCATCGTTGCGTGGTACTCGTGGCCACGTTCGGCGGCGCGCAGCGTCATGCCGCAGGCGAAGACCGCGAGGAACCCGTAGCCCCCGACGACCTCGCTCAGCCCGTACGTCGTGACGAGCGCAGCGAGCACGAGCAGCGGCTCCCCCTGCTCGGCGAGCCGCAGGGCCCGCTTGGGCGCCCGGAAGGCGACCTTGGCCAGCCCCCAGCCGACGAGCATGCCGACGGCCACGCCGAGGACGATCTTCCCGACGAGCTCCCACGCGACCCAGCCCGCGATCCACTCGCTCGGAGGCCCCTCGACCGCGAGGAAGATGCCGGCGTAGACGAAGGGGAAGGCCAGCCCGTCGTTGAGCCCCGCCTCGGAGGTGAGGGAGAAGCGGACCTCGTCCTCCTCGTCGATCTCCTCGACGCTCTCGATGTCGTCTTCCTCGTCGTCGAGGACCTGCGGCCCGGAGACCTGCACGTCGCCGGCGAGGACCGGGTCGGTCGGCGCCAGCACGGCGCCGAGGAGCAGCGCGGCCGCGGCGGACAGTCCGAGCCACCATCCGAGGACCGCGATGACGGCGATGGTGATCGGCATGGCGATGGCGAGCAGGCGCCAGGTGGCGTTCCAGGCTCGCCACGAGCGACGGTCCCGGAAGGAGAACGGCCGGTCGAGCGCGAGCCCCACGCCCATCAGCGCGACGAGCACCGTGATCTCGGTGACCCGCTGGATCACCGGCCGGGTGTCGACCGGGTCGAGGTTCAGGCCGTCGGGCAGGGGCGCGAGCCCGATGGCCATCCCGAGCACGAGCAGAACCATCGGCGCCGAGACGGCGAACCGGGTGAGGATCGGCGGCAGCACGGCGGCGAGGAGCAGGGCGAGCCCCGCGATGAGGTAGACAACACTGGTCGGCATTGCTCGCAATGGTGCCATCGCCGCGCCCCGTAGCGTGCTCGTCATGGAGCGACACCTCGACGACTGGGTGATGTCGTATGCCGCTGAGCTCGGTCCCGCTGCCCCGCGGGCTGCCGCCTCACGCTGGGTCGCGACGCCGTCGGGCGCCCGGCTGGCGTTCGTCGGCGGTGCCGTCGTCAAGCTGCACCGGGCCGGCACCGATCGCGGTGCGCTCGAGGCGAGGCTGACGGCAGTCGCCCGGAGCGCACTCGCGACCGTCTTCGTGCCGCCCCTGTCGCATCGTGTCGCGGCCGCACCGGACGGGTCCCCGGTGACGGCCTGGCCCGAAGTCGCCGTCCTCGACGCCGATTCGGAGATCCCCTGGGCGGAGATCGGCCGGCTCCTCGCCCGGTTGCACCGCCTGCCAGTCGACCCCGGCCTTCCCGACCACGGAGCGGTCGAGCGGCTGCGCCGAGCCCTCGAACGGGCCCGCGGACTCGCAGGCCTCGCCGACCGGACCCTGCTCGTGCAGCTCGGCGAGCGCCTGCTTCGGGAGGCGCACGAGGAGCGCCGCGTGCGGGAGCGAGCTCAGCGGCATACGACCTCGGTGGTCCACGGCGACTTCCATCTGGGCCAGGTCGGCCAATGGGACGGCGACTGGCGCCTGCTCGACGTCGACGACCTCGGGGTCGGCGACCCGGCATGGGACCTCGGGCGACCAGCCGGCTTCTGGGCCGCCGGGCTCCTCGCCGACGCGGACTGGGCGCGCTGCCTGGACGCGTATCGGGACGCCCACGGGCCAGCCGTCCCGGCCACGGGCGACCCCTGGCCGGCGATCGACCTCCCGGCCCGCGCCGCGGTCCTCGTCGCGGCCGTGCGCACGCTGTCGCGGGAGCTGGACAACGAGGACACCGCCGGCGCCCTGTTGGCTGCGTGCCGGCGAATGTGAGGATGGGGTCATGTCACAGCAGCCGCCCCCCTTCCCTGGCCAGGACCGCACTGGCGCCGCCGGCTACCAGCCGCACACGTACGTCTGCCCGAAGTGCCAGGGCACGATGCGCACCTACGACCGCAACGGCGTCCACGTCGAGCAGTGCGACCAGTGCCGCGGCCTGTTCCTCGACTTCGGTGAGTTCGAGCACCTGACCCAGCTCGAGAGCCGCTTCGTCGCCCAGCCTCCGCCGGCGCAGTACGGCGGACCGCAGTGGGGCAGCCGCGGCGGGCACCAGTACCGCCGGAAGGGGCTGGCCGGCCTCTTCTTCTCCAGCTGATGGCGGGGCGGATCGACCACGCCGCGGAGGTCGCCGCGGTGCGGGGCGTGGCGGCGTCGCTGGGCCTGCCCGGGATCGTCGACGTCCACACCCACTTCATGCCGCGCAACGTCCTCGAGAAGGTCTGGGCGTACTTCGACGCGGCGGGGCCGCTCGTGGGACGGCCGTGGCCGATCCGCTACCGGCACGAGGAGGAGGAGCGGGTGGCGCGGCTGCGCGACTTCGGCGTCCTCGCCTTCACCTCGATGCTCTACCCCCACCGGCCCGGGATGGCCGAGTGGCTCAACGCCTGGGCCGCCGACTTCGCCGCCCGGACACCCGACTGCCTGCACACGGCGACCTTCTACCCCGAGGCGGGCGCAGCCGACTACGTCGGCACCGCTCTCTCTGCCGGCGCGCGGGTCTTCAAGTCGCACATCCAGGTCGGCGACTACGACCCGGCCGACCCCCTCCTGGACCCGGTGTGGGGCCAGCTCGCCGAGGCGGGCGTCCCCACGGTGATCCACTGCGGGTCCGGTCCCGTGGCCGGACGGTTCACCGGGCCCGAGCCGATCCGGCAGGTGCTCGCGCGGCACCCTCGGCTGCCGCTCATCATCGCCCACATGGGCATGCCGGAGTACTCGGACTTCCTCGACCTCGCGGCCGCGCATGAGCACGTGCACCTCGACACGACGATGTCGTTCACGCCGTTCACGGATGAGCTGATGCCGATGGACCCGTCGACCGTGGCGCGGTTGGCCGACTTCGGCGACCGGATCCTCTTCGGCAGCGACTTCCCCAACATCCCCTACAGCTACACCGTCGCCGTGGATGCGGTGCTGGGGCTGGGACTCGGCGACGACTGGAACCGGGCGGTGCTGCACGACAACGCCGTCCGGCTGTTCTCGCTGGCGCCGTTGGGTGGTCGACCCGCCAGCTGAGCCCGCACGTCGACAAGTGCGCACTCGTGGTTGCGGAGGCAGTTCGCCGCACCAGTGCGCCCTGCTGCACGCACCGCTGCGAAATCACGGCACCGATCCCAGAAGTGCGTCGTTGTGGGGCCGGGTCCGGGTTGGCGTCTCGCCGGTTCAGCCGAGCTGGTTGGTCCCGGCGATGCGCTCGAAGACGAGACTCGTCTGGGCGTGGGCGACGCCCTCGACCGAGGTGAGGTGGTCCAGCACCATGTCACGAAGGTCGTCACTCGTCGGCGCCGTGACGTGCACGAGGAAGTCGTCCGCCCCCGCGACGTGGTAGGCGGCGATGACGCCCGGGACGGCAGCGATCCGCTCGCGAAACGAGTCCATCGACCCGCGCGTGTGCACGGCGAAGCGCAGGGCGATGATCGCCTCCATGGGCCGTCCCAGCGCGGCGTGGTCCACCTCCGCATGGATGCCGCGCACGACGCCCGACTCGCGGAGTGAGCGGATCCGGCCGGCACAGGTCGACTCGGGCAACCCGACGCGGCGGGCGATCTCCGCATTGGAGAGCCGGCCGTCGTCGAGCAGGGCCTGGACGATGGCACGGTCGGTGTCGTCGAGCGGGCGCGGCGGCACGGGGGCGTAGGGGCCTCGCGGATTCCGCGTGGCCGGCTGTCGATCCTCGGTCACGATCGGAAGGATCCCCCACTGACAGGCTAGTTGTCGAGGTTTCGACGGAAATATTGCTCGGATTCGGCTGGATCGGTGAGCATTGTTGGCCATGAACCCGGAGACAACGGCCGTGCACGCCGGACGCGAGGACTGCACCGCCCTCGGCGTCCACGTGCCACCCCTTGACCAGTCGAGCACCTATCCCCTGCCCTCCGTCGACGCCGGCGGGGCCGCCTATGAGCGCATGGCGACCGGAGGTCGGCCCGAGGCGGGCGACTCCCTCGTCTACCAGCGGCTCTGGAACCCCAACGTCGACCGGTTCGAGCGGGCGCTGGCCAGCCTGGAGCACGCCGACGAAGGGGTGGCCTTCGCGTCCGGCATGGCCGCCATCACCGCCTGCCTCGTCGCGACCGTGGCTGCCGGCCGGTCGCACGTGGTCGCGATCCGCCCGCTCTACGGCGGCACCGACCACCTGCTCGCCACCGGGCTCCTCGGCACCTCGGTGACCTGGGCGACGGCGGACGAGGTCGCGGGCGCCATCCGCCCCGACACCGGCCTCGTCGTGGTCGAGACCCCCGCCAACCCCTCGCTCGACCTCGTCGACCTGCGGGCCGTGGTGGCGGCGGCCGGTGACGTCCCGGTCCTCGTCGACAACACCTTCGCGACCCCGATCCTCCAGCAGCCCCTCCAGCTCGGTGCGACCTTGAGCGTGCACTCGGCGACCAAGTTCCTCGGCGGCCACGGCGACCTGCTCGGTGGCATCGTCGCCACGAACGCCGAGTGGGCCGTGCGACTGCGTCAGGTCCGCGCCCTCACCGGTGGGCTGATGGCGCCCACGTCGGCCTACCAGTTCCACCGCGGGCTGCAGACGCTGCCGATGCGGGTTCGTGCCCAGCAGGAGACCGCCCAGGTCGTCGCGGCGTGGCTCGACCGGCAGTACGGCGTGGCCCGGGTCGCCTACCCCGGCCTGCCGGGCGGGGACCCGCAGGGCCTGGTCGGCACGCAGATGGCCGGACCCGGCTCGGTCCTGGCCATCGTCCTCGAGGGCGGCTATGCGGCTGCAGCCGCCTTTGCGGAGAGCTGCCGGCTCATCACCCACGCCGTGTCGCTCGGCGGGGTGGACACCCTCATCCAGCACGCTGCGGCGTTGACCCACCGCCCGGTGGCTCCGGAAGCACGGCCCAACGCCGGCCTCCTGCGTCTCTCCATCGGTCTCGAGCACCCGGCCGACCTCATCGAGGACCTCGACCAGGCCCTGCGCGCAGCGCGGGCGGCGGCTGACGTCACGCGCGCTCCGGCCGACCTCCGGGAGCTCGCGACCTCCGCCCCCTGACCGCCACGCACTCAACTCGAGTGGCCCCGTCATCCACATCCCGGCTCCCGAGGGTTGTGGAGGGCGAGGCCACTCGAGTCAGCGGCGACCTTGGGAGCGAGCCCGGCGGCATACGGTCGAGGTGTGGACGGCGGGGCCACTCGAGTCAGCGGTGCCCGGCGGCATCCGTCGAGGTGTGGACGGCGGGGCCACTCGAGTGACCCGTCCAGCCCCTCACTGGGCGCGGTGGACCGCCTGCTGCACTCCGGCGATGATGCGCGAGTAGTCGTCGTCCGGCTCGCCCCCGAGCACCGCACCCCAGGCGGGCACGAGCTCGGCGCCGTAACGGTGCCCGAACCCGTCCGCAGGGTCGTGGCCCACCGCCATGTCCGTCGTGAGCTGCCAGAAGGTGACGAACGGGATCCAGGTGACGTCGGGGTTGACGTCCCGCCCGCGCGGCTCCCGCAGCCAGTCCGGCTCGGCGCCGAGGATCGACGGGTTCCACCACACGACCGGGTCCGACGGGTGCTGTGCGTAGACGTAGCGCGGGAAGGACCACTCGCCGTAGTCGCGGCCGTAGTAGTCGTGGGTCAGTTCCTCCGCCCTGGTGGCGAAGCGGAAGTGCCAGCCGTCGTCGATGACCGGCGCGATCGCCGGGCTTCCCGGTGTGCGGGCTCCGGTCAGCTCCGCATGGATGCCAGTGAAGCTCGGCGTGCCCACCCAGACACCGCCGTCGGCACGACGGAGCATGTCGTCAGAGTCGACGAAGGCGGCATGCCCGCCGTAGGAGCCCAGCGACTCGCCTCCGACGACGAGCCGGGGGCGCCGGTCCTCCGGCAGGGTCGAGATCTCGGCCTCGATCCGCTCGAAGAGGACCCGGCCTGCCTCCCGAGGGGTCTCGCGGTCGGTCAGGAGTGCGACCGCGCTCGGGACATAGCTGTACTGCATCGCCGCGATGGCGCTGTCCCCGTCGCTGAGGTACTCGATCGCTTTGGCGGACCAGTCGTCGACCCAACCGGTGCCGGTCGTCGTGATGACGGCGAGGACCTTCCGCTCGAACGCGCGGGTGCGCCGCAGCTCGGCCACCACGGCGTCGGCGACCTGCTCGATCGTCCGGTCGTCCCCGCGCCCGGCATAGACCCGGATCGGCTCCTTCGCGGTGCGCCCGGTCGCCGCCCGGATCAGCGACGCCTGGGAGACGCTGGTGACGAACATCTGGCCCTGGTAACCGAGGCTCGCATAGCTCTCGCGCGACCCGGGACCCCCGGAGACGAACGCCGACGCGGGCACCGAGCGCCCGGCGGGCTGGCGGGCGTTCATCTGCGCCGCGCTCGCGGCCATGGCCTGCATGCCCTGGTGGAAGAGGACGTTGTCGGACAGCCAGAGCGTGGCCGTCCCGACGACCACGACGGCGACGATCGAGGCGAGCGTCCGCGGCAGCACCTGCCCGGCGGCCTCGGCCAGGCGGTGCGTCGCGCGGCGCAGGCCCCGGGCGATCGCCAGGAGCAGGGCCGCGAGCGCCACCGCGACCGCGATGGCCCCGACCCAGTCGACCGGCCGCAGGGGGCTCAGCCCGAGGAACTCCGCGGTCCGTCCCTGGGAGCGGACGTTGGACGCGGTGAGGGCGACGACGGCGACGACGCTGAGGATCGGCAGGATGACCCTGAGGACGTGCTCGGTCTCCCGACTTACGGACACCCGGAGCCGGACCAGGCGAGCGAGCCCACGCACGACCCACGCGAGCACGACCCCGAGGCCGTAGCCCGCCGCAGCGCAGAGCCCGCTGATGACGCCTTGGTAGTACCAGGTGCGCGGCAGCAGGCTCGGCGACATCGAGATGAGGAAGTAGGCGGCCGCGAAGAAGAGCCCGGTCGCCGACAGGTGCCACCACCGGTCCGGCCAGGCCCGATCGTGGGTCGACACGGAGGTCGACGTGGAGGACATGAGCACACCCTAGGCACGCGTGGACCTCCCGCGCGTCCGGTTTGACCCGGACCCGCGGTCAGGGGTCGATCGGCGGACCCCGGCAGCCCCCTGCCTCCGCAGGAGATAGGTTGTCGAGTCGTGAAGATCGACATCTGGACCGACATCGTCTGCCCGTACTGCTACCTCGGGCGACGCCGCTTCGAGCTGGCGCTCGAGCGGTTCGAGCACCGCGACGACGTCGAGGTCCAGTGGCACAGCTTCGAGCTGGACCGCAACGCCGAGCCGGTGAGTGAGCATGACCTCCCCGGTCTCATCGCCGCCAAGTACGACACCTCCCGCGAGGAGGCCGTGGCGCAGCACGAGCGTCTCGCCGCGGAGGCGGCCGATCTCGGGCTCGAGCTCAACTGGCGCACGGCCCGCCACGGCAACACCTTCGACGCCCACCGGCTCGTGCACCTCGCCGCCGAGGTCGGCGGTCCGGAGCTCGCCGGTCGGGCCCACGAGCGGCTCATGCGGGCCTACTTCACCGACGGCCGGGCCATCGGCGACCGTGAGACGCTCGTCGAGCTGGCGCCGGAGCTCGGGCTCGACGCGGACGCGGTCCGCGACATGCTGGGCTCGGACGACTTCGGCAACCACGTCCGCAGCGACGAGGCGACGGCGAAGATGCTCGGCATCACCGGCGTCCCCTTCTTCGTCCTCGACCGTCGCTACGGCATCTCGGGCGCCCAGCCGGTCGAGGTCTTCGAGCAGGCCTTCGCGCAGGCCTGGGCCGCCAAGGACGAGGAGCGCGAGCCGGCCATGTCGGGCGGCGGCTGTGGCGGCTGCGGCCCGGACGGTTGCGGCGGAGCCTGCAGCGCCTGACACCCGGCGACAGCGCGACGTCCGGAGGGGCACCTGGCGAGCCCAGCGGCATACGGCCCGCGTAGCGTGGGGACCATGTCGCATCCGGTGATGTTCGACGCGCACGACCCTGACTGCCTCCGGCTCCGGGACATCTGCCTCGCCCTCGGCGCGTCGCCGCCGGACCGGGTCGACTGGAGTGAGATCGCTGAGCTCGTCGACGCGTCCTACCGGCTCACGGCGCCCGCCCGACTCGTGAAGGAACTCGATTCCCGTGCGTGACAGCTGGAGCCAGGACGATGGGACGATCCGCGTCGAGTGGGGTCCCGTCGGGGCCGAGTCCCTCGTGTCGTATGCCGCTGAGCGCGGTCCCGTCGTCGCCGTCGTCGTCGACGTGCTGAGCTTCACGACCACGGTGTCCGTCGCGGTCGAGAGCGGGATGACAGTGTGGCCCTACCGGTGGAAGGACGACTCGGCGGTCGCCTTCGCTCGGCGTCATGACGCCGAGCTGGCACTGGGCCGCCGGGCCGCGTCGACCCGGGGCGGGATCAGCCTGTCGCCCGTGTCGGTCCGCGACGCCGCCGGCTCGTGCGAGCGCCTGGTGCTGCCGTCGCCGAACGGTTCGACGATCAGCGCCCTGCTGGACGGGGCCGGCGCGGTCGTGGCCGCCGGCTCGCTGCGCAACCGGTCGGCCGTCGGGGCCTGGGTCGTGCGCAGGCTCGACGCGCTGGCGGCCGAGGCCGGACGGCAGGGCCGCGTCGGCGACCCGGCCGTCATCATCGTCCCCGCGGGCGAGCGCTGGCCCAACGGCACCCTCCGGCCGGCGGCCGAGGACCTCTGGGGCGCGGGCGCCGTCGTCGACGCCGTCGTCACCAAGCTCGAGCACCGCGCCGGGCCGATGCTGCTCAGCGCCGAGGCCGCGGTGGCCCTCGCCGCGTGGTCGTGGGTCGCGGACCGGGTGGGGCCGTCGCTCGAGGCGTGCGCGAGCGGGCGAGAGCTGGTCGACGAGGGGTTCGCGGAGGACGTGCGGATGGCGGCCGAGGTGGACGTCAGCCGCAGCGTGCCGGTCCTCGTCGACGGCGCCTTCCGGCTCGCCCCGACGCGCTGACGGTCACTGGCCGACGGCGCTCCAGAAGGCGGCCGCCGCCCGGGACGGCCGGCCGGAGCGCCGCTCCGAGCGGTCTGCGGCGCTCATGAGGGCGGTGACGGCGTTGACCCCGAGCCAGCGGAGTGGTTCCGGCTCCCACGAGCGTGACGTCCGGCCCGCCCACGGCAGCGACCCCAGGTCGTCGGGGTCGTCCTCGCGGATCATCGCGGCCAGGGTGCGCCCGGCCAGCGCGGACGTCGCGACGCCGTCCCCGACGTAGCCGCCGGCGAAGGCCAGCCCGGTGCGCCGGTCGTGCCGCACGGCTGGGTACCAGTCCCGGGGCACGCCGAGGTTGCCGCCCCACGAGTGGGTGAACTCGACGTCGCGCAGGACGGGGAAGAGGTCGACGAGGACCCGGCGGAGAGTCGCGTGGACCCGCTCGTCCCGGTCGTAGGCCGGGGCCACCTTCGACGCGTAGTGGTAGGGCGCCCCCCGACCGCCGAACGCGATGCGCCCGTCCCGGGTGCGCTGGCCGTAGATGACGAGGTGCCGGTTGTCGGCGAAGGTCGCGCGGTCGTGCAGCCCGATCTGCGCCCACACCTCGTCCGACAACGGCGCGGTCGCCGTCATCAGTGAGTAGACGGGCGCGAGGCTGCGTCGCCGGCCGGCCACCGTCGCGGTGTAGCCCTCGGTGGCGAGCACGACGTGCTCGGCCCGGATCGTGCCGTGCCGGGTGGCGACATGGCGGCTGTGGACGTCGGTCGCGGCGGTCTGCTCGTGGATCCGCACCCCGCGGCGCTCGACGGCGCGTGCGAGGCCGCGGACGAGCCGGGCGGGGTGGATCGCGGCGCAGTGGGGGGTCCAGGACCCGCCGAGGGCTCCGTCGACGGCCGCGATCTCGTGCACTCCGGCCGCGTCGAGCAGGCGGTGGTCGTCCTCGCCGAAGCCCCACGCGGCGTAGTCGGCGACGTGAGCGCGGATCCGTTCGAGCTGGGCTGCGTTGCGCGCCACGGACAGGGAACCGCCCTGGTCGAAGTGGCAGTCGATCCCCTCCGCCGCGGCGATCCGGCCCACCTGCGGAACGGTCTCGTTGAGCATCCGCTGCATCCGCACCGCGCCGTCGCGGCCCCGGTCGACCGCCATCCGCTTGAGCGAGGTCGGGAAGAGCGCGGAGCACCAGCCGCCATTGCGTCCCGACGCCCCGAAGCCGGCGATCTCCTTGTCGATGACGACGATCCGCAGGCCCGGGTCGGCGACTGCCAGGTGGTAGGCGGTCCACAGCCCGGTGTAGCCGGCCCCGATGATCGCCACGTCGACGTCGGTGTCACCGGTGAGCGGGGGTCGGGGGGTCAGGTCGTCCCCGGCCGTGTCGTGCCACAGGCTCAGGCTCCGGTACTCGGACGGGGGCATAGTCGGCAGTATGCCCCCATTCCACATCGATGAGGAGGTCTGGAGGCGACCGATTTGCTCCCTCAAGCGTCCTTGACCTTCGGAATCAGTCGTCGAACTTCTACCTCGCCACCACTTCCGTAGCGGCGCGAGGAGAGGCACGATGGCCCCCATGACCCACCACGCGCACCTGGACCGGACCCGCCTCGCCGCGCTGCACGCCAGAGAGCTCGAAACCTTCCGCGCCGCCCGCCCGAGGTCCGCCGCCCTGGCGGAGCGAGCCCGGGCCCACCTGCCGGGCGGCGTGCCGATGAGCTGGATGGCCAAGTGGCCGGGCGAGTTCCCGGTCTTCGTCGAACGGGCCGAGGGGGCTCACTTCACCTGCGTCGACGGCATCGACCACGTCGACCTCTGCCTCGGCGACACCGGCGCGATGATGGGCCACTCCCCCGCCGCCACCGTCGAGGCCGTGACGGCTCAGCTGGCGCGAGGCATCACGACGATGCTGCCCACGGAGGACGCCATCGCCGTCTCCGCCGGGCTGTCCGAGCGCTTCGGACTGCCCTTCTGGCAGTTCACCCTGACGGCCACCGACGCCAACCGTCACGCGATCCGCTACGCCCGGCACCTGACCGGCCGCGGCAAGGTCGTCGTCCACGACTACTGCTATCACGGGTCGGTCGACGAGACGTTCGCGACGCTCGACTCCGCAGGCCGGACGGTGAGCCGGCGCAGCAACATCGGCCCACCCGTCGACCCGGCCGAGACGACGCGCGTCGTCGAGTTCAACGACGTCGACGGCCTCGAGCGGGCCCTGGCCGAGGGGGATGTGGCGGCGGTCCTCGTCGAGCCGGCGCTGACCAACATCGGCATCGTCCTGCCCGACCCCGGCTACAACGAGGCGGTCCGCGAGCTCGCCACCCGCCACGGCGCCCTGCTCATCAACGACGAGACCCACACCATCTGCGCCGGCCCGGGCGGGGTCACCCGCGCCGACGACCTCCACCCGGACTTCCTCGTCATCGGCAAGTCGATCGGCGGCGGTGTCCCGTGCGGCACGTTCGGGTTCACGGCGGAGGTCGCCGACCGGATCGCCCGCTCGGTCGACCTCGAGGACATCGACGTGGGCGGCATCGGCGGCACCTTGGCCGGCAACGGCCTGTCGATGGCGGCGATGCAGGCGACGCTCGACCAGGTCATGACGCCCGAGGCGTTCGACCACATGGTCCCCCTCGCGCAGGCCTGGGTCGACGGCGTCCAGGCCGGGATCGACAGCGTGGACGCGCCCTGGCACGTCACCCGGCTCGGCGCGCGGGGGGAGTACAACTTCTCGGCCGAGCCGCCCCGCAACGGTCGCGAGGCCCACGACGCCGACGACTTCGAGCTGCAGCAGTACCTGCACCTCTACGCGCTCAACCGGGGCATCCTGCTGACGCCGTTCCACAACATGGCGCTCATGTCGCCGGCCACGACCCGCGCCGACGTCGACGCCCACACGGTGATGTTCCACGAGTGTGTGGGGGAGCTGTTCAGCCAGCCCTGACCCGACTCAGCAGCGGGCTGGAGCCGGCTCAGCGGCATACGACATCGGCCGTATGCCGCTGGGCTCGCTTCCGGACGTGAGGTGGCGTCAGGCGACGGTGACGTGGGCGAGGAGGAAGGCAACCGCCTGGGTGGCGGACCAGCCGCCGGGGTGCGCCTCGAGGAGGCGGCGGGCGCCGTCGAGGTCCTGCCCGAGCGTGACGGCCGGCATCTCGACGTAGCCGTCGCGGCGGTGCTGGCCCATGCCGACATCCGCCATGAGGGCGTTGCAGAGGCACTTGCGGCCGAGGGTGGCCTCGAGCGAGCCGCCCTTCTTGACGTAGGCGTCGACCGGCTCGGCGGCGCACCGGTAACCGACCGACCCGTCGGTGCGCTCGAACGGCTCGCGCAGGTAGGACAGATCGCAGAGGCGCGGGCGGGCGGCGTACTCGTCGGCCTCGGAGAGCGTGCCCGGCAGGCTGGCCACCTTGAACGGGAAGCCGGTCGGGGACGCTGCCGGGTCGTTGCGCACGACGAGGGTCCCGGCCCCGAGCTCACCGAGCAGCTGGGCCCGGATGTCGGCCGTGATGCCGGACTCGTCGCAGAGGGCGAAGATCGTGCCGACCTGGACGCCCGCGGCACCGGCCGCGAGCGCCTCGGCCACGCGCTCCGGGGTGCTGTAGGCGCCGGCGAGCCAGAAGGGCAGGCCGAGCTTGGCCATCGCCTTGAGGTCGGCGAGGTCGCGGTCGCTGTAGACCGGCTGCCCGTCCTCGTCGAGCATCAGCTTGCCGCGCGGCGGGGCACTGTGGCCACCGGCGACCGGGCCCTCGACGACGAAGCCGTCGGGTCGGATCGACTCGTCGCGGTGCAGGTAGCCCGCGAGGCTGTGCAGCGAGATGATCGCGAGGAACTTCGGGCGGGTGAGGACCGGCAGGTGGGCGCCGAGCACCTCGACGGGGTCGATCGTGCTCGTGTGGGTGCGCGTCGAGTCCTGGACGTCGATCGTCAGGGTGCCGGGGCGGCCCGCCGCGAGGTCGGTGAGCAGCTGCGGGATCTCGCGAGGGATGCCGGCGCCCATGAGGACGTAGTCGACGCCCGCGAGGACGGCCCCGAACGCCGCCGAGGGGGTGGCCATCTGGACCTTCTCGAGGAAGTTGATCCCGACGAGGCCGTCGTGCCCCTCCTTGGCGAGCCAGACGTGGGCGAAGTTGCCGAGGACCGACATCTCGACCGCGCCGCGGCTCGGCGTGATGGTGAGGGTCGGGTTGGGCCGGTAGGCGCTGCCGGGGGCGCGACCGCCGTCGATGAAGTAGCGGTCGAGGGCGCGCTGGACCATCTCCTGGTCGGGGAAGGCTGCCAGGGCCCGACGCAGGTGGCCGCCGGGATCTCCGTCCTGGAGGCCGCGCGCGAGCACTGCATCGAGAGCCGTGCCCGACACCACGCCGAGCTGGCCCTGCTGGGAGACCGCCCGTGCCAGCGGCCACGCCGACACGTTGACGCCCATCCCGCCCTGAATGACGACAGGAACGCGCTGCGCTCGGTGCTCGCCCATGAACAAAACCTCCGCGACCGTAACCTACGCTTCCGTAGGTTGCTTGGGACAACGGTACGCCCCCTCGGAGGGTGCTGATGACCAGAGACCGGCCTCAGGACGGGTCCGTCTCGGATGGCAAACGAGTTTCAGGGGTTGAACGGATTGGGAGCAGTCAAGCGGCCGGCCCGTGGCCCGACACGGCGTCGACGAGGGCCGGCAGCGCGACGGCGGCAGTCTCGCGCCACGTGTGGTGCGCGACGTGCGAGATCTCCGTCTCGACCGGGTTGACCTCGACGACGACGGCCCCGGCGCTGCGGGCGACGGAGGGGAGGCCGGCGGCGGGGTGGACGATCCCCGACGTCCCGACGACCAGCACGAGGTCCGCCGCCTCGGTGCGGTCCACCGCCTCCTGCCAGGCGTCCGCCGGGAGCGGCTCACCGAACCACACGACGCCCGGCCGGATCGCCGCGCCGCACGTCGGGCACCGCGGAGGGTCCACCCGGTCACCGCCCTCCGGGACGTTCGGCAGGGCGCCGCGATAGGGCCGCGCACACGCCTCGCAGCGCCAGCCCGAGAGCGCGCCGTGGAGGTGGACCACGGCGGTGCTGCCGGCGCGTTCGTGCAGGTCGTCGACGTTCTGGGTCACGACGGTGACGTGCTGGCCGTTGCGGTCCGCCCAGCGCGCGAGAGCCACATGTCCCGCATGGGGCTCGACCGTCGCGACGAGGCCGAACCGCCAGAGGTACCACGCCAGGACGAAGGCCCGGTCGCGGCGCCAGGCCTGCGGCGTCGCCAGCTCCTCGGGCGAGTACTGGGCCCAGAGACCGCTCTGGGCGTCGCGGAACGTCGGGACACCGCTCTCCGCGGACATGCCTGCGCCGGTGAGCACGAGGACGTGGCGAGCCGCACGAGCGGCGGTGAGCACGGGCTCGGGCACCGTCATGCGGACCAGCGTGGCACACCGGCCCCGGCCCCCTAGGTTGGGCACTGGCAGACGTCCACCGGACCGGAGAAGACCATGACCGAGACCCCTCGCCGGCGCACCACCAAGCTCGGCATCGTCGGCGCAGGAGCCGTCGGCGCCACCCTCGCCTATGCCGCCCTCATGCGCGGGGCAGCGCAGACCGTCGCGCTCTATGACATCGACGCGGCCAAGGTGACGGCCGAGGCGCTCGACCTCGGCCACGGCATCCAGTTCATGCCGATGGCCCGCGTGGTCGGGTCCGACGACGTCGACGTCCTCGCCGACTGCGACGTCATCGCCTTCACGGCCGGGGCCAAGCAGAAGCCGGGCCAGACGCGGCTCGACCTGGCCGGCACGACGATCGCGCTCGTCCAGAAGCTCATGCCCGAGCTCGACCGGGTCGCACCGCACGCCGTGCACCTGCTCGTGACCAACCCCGTCGACGTCGTGACCTATGCCGCGCTGAAGACCTCGGGGCTCCCCCGGGAGCGGGTCTTCGGCTCCGGGACCGTCCTCGACTCGTCGCGCCTGCGGTTCCTGCTCGCCGAGCACACCGGAGTGGCGGTGCAGAACATCCACGCCTACATCGCCGGCGAGCACGGCGACTCCGAGCTGCCGCTGTGGAGCTCTGCCTCGATCGCCTCGGTGCCGCTCCTCGAGTGGAAGGGGCTCGAGGGCCGTGGGCCGCTCGGCGCCGACGACCGCGAGCGGATCGCCCGCGACGTCGTGGAGTCCGCCTACCGGATCATCTCCGGCAAGGGCGCGACGAACTACGCCATCGGCCTCGCCGCCTCGCGGATCATCGAGGCCGTCGTCAACGACGAGCGGCGCATCCTGCCGGTGTCCTCGCTGCTCGAGGACTACCACGGCATCAGCGACGTGTGCCTCTCGGTGCCGACGCTCGTGCACGCGGCCGGAGCGGGGGAGACCGTGGAGGTGTCGCTGACCGGGGAGGAGCTCGCCGGGCTGCGCCGGTCGGCCGAGGCCGTGCGGACGACGGCGCGACAGTTCGGCCTCTGACCCCGGCCGCACTCGCCGAGACCCTGCCGCCTCGTTTCCCGCGGTGCGGCCATGATGGGTGGGTGAGCGTCGCACGCGAGACCTATCATCACGGCGACCTGCGCCGCGCCCTGGTCGAGGAGGGGCTGGCCCTGGCGAGCGCGGGCGGCCCGGACGCGGTCGTGCTGCGCGAGGCGACCCGCCGGGCAGGGGTGTCCGCGAATGCCGCGTACCGGCACTTCGCGGACCGCGACGCGCTGCTCGCCGCTGTCGTCTCCCGAGCCCAGGCCCGGGCCGCCGACGTCATCGCCGAAGCGATTGCCGAGGTGGACGAGAGCTGCGACCCTGCGGCCCTGGCCCGCGCCCGCTTCCGCGCGGTCGGGGTCGGCTACCTCCGCTTCGCCCTCACCGAGTCGGGGCTCTTCCGCACTGCGTTCGCCGTGCCCACGGACCTCAGCCGGTCGGCGTCCCCGGAGGCCGCCGGGGCGAGCGGGCGCACTCCCTTCCAGCTCCTGTCCGACCAGCTCGACGAGATGCTCGAAGCAGGAGCCCTGCCGGCAGCCGAGCGGCCCGGGGCCGAGCTGCTCGCCTGGTCCGCGGTCCACGGGCTCGCCATGCTGGCGCTGGAGGGGCCGCTCCGCGACCTCCCGCGCGGCGCCATCGAGGCGCTGACGCCCCGGCTCGTCCGGATGGTCGACCTCGGCCTCGGGGTGGTGAGCCCCGCCGTAGGGTGACCCCGTGAGCACGCAGGAGTCCTCCCCCGACCAGGCCGCCGACCAGTCTCCCGAGGCGACCTTCCCCCTCGAGGCCGGCGTCCCGGCCTTCTACCGGCGCCTGGACGAGGACCTCTATGCACCGACGATCCACGTCCAGGGCGCGTGGCGTGACGACGAGCAGCACATGGCCCCCGTTGGTGGCCTGCTCACGCACGCCATCGACCGGCACGAGCCACGCGAGGGCATGCAGCTGGCTCGGGTGAGCTTCGACATCCTCGGGATGATCCCGGCCCGCCCCAGCCGGGTGTCGGTCCGCACCACCCGTCCCGGCCGGAGCATCGAGCTGGTCGAGGCGGTCCTGTCCGTCGACGGGCGGGACGTCGTCCGCGCCAACGCCTGGCGCCTCGCGGCGCACGACTCCTCACCGGTGGCGGGGGTCGAGTTCGAGCCGATGCCCGGGCCGGACGCGTTCCCCGAGTGGCGCGGGGCAGAGCTCTGGCCGGGCGGCTACATCCGGGGCGTGGAGTTCCGCGCCGACCCGGCGCGGCGTCCGGGCCGCACGCGCACCTGGATCCGCACCGAGCACGGCCTCGTGCACGAAGAGGCGTGCTCGCCGACCGCCGACCTCATCCGCCTCGTCGACACCGCCAACGGTATTGCGGTGCGGGTCTCCCCACGAGAGTGGATGTTTCCCAACGTCGACCTGACGATCCACCTCTTCCGAGAGCCGGTGCGCGGCTGGGTGGGTTTCGACACGAAGGTGACGATGGGCACGACAGGCATGGGCCTCACCTCGACCACCCTTCACGACGAGCGGGGGCCGGTGGGCCGCGCGGAGCAGATCCTCACCGTCCGCCAGCTCCAGCAGGACTGACCCAGCCCCGCGCGCGACGACACGCCCGTATGCCGCTGGGCTCAGCGGCATACGCCGGTTGCCTCGGCGGGTGGCAGGGTCAGCCGGACGTCACTGCGTGACAGGGACGTTCGCGTTGAGCTCGATCGCCGCGGAGCACTCGCTCTCGAGGTCCAGGGTCTGGCCGGCCAGGCTCGCCCGGTAGTCGACCGCGGCGCCGTCCGCGCGCTGGCCCGAGACGGTGAACTCGGCATCGCCGGACTCGGGCGTGAACGAGCCGGAGATGGTGAAGTCGTTGGCCTCGAGATGCGAGCGCATCGCCTCGGCCGCGGACTTCGCGTTCTCGACCGGCTGGCCGAGGAGGAGGAGCTGGAGGGTGTGCTTGCCCGGCACGCCGGTGCAGGCCTGGCCACGGAGCGCGCCGATCCCGGCCACCGACCAGGGCCGGCTGTCCTCGAACGTCCAGCCGCTGGTGCCCGTCGCGCCGACGAGGGACTCGGCGAGCGGCACGAAGTCCTTCGCGACCTGCTCGGGTGACCGGTTCTGCGCCGCTCCGGCGCCACCGGCGGAGCAGCCGGTCAATCCGAGGAGCACGAGGGCCAGGCCCGCGCGGGCGACCCCCCTGGTCGTGCGGCGGCCCATCAAACGTCCTCACGTCGAAGCGGATTCATGCGGCGCCCGCCCGGACGCCCCGTGGAGCGTAGCGCGGGCACTCACCCGGTGAGACATCGAGATCCGCATCGAGCCGACGCGGCGTGATGATCACCAGCGCGCATGTTACCGGCCAGTCACTCGACCCGTGACGTGACCTCCGCACCGAGCATGACCGTGCGGCTGACGGTGCAGAACTCCTCGTGCGAGCGGCGCACCAGGCTGGGCAGGATCGTCCGCGCAGCATCGCCGCCCTCCCCCTCGGGGAAGCGGACCCGGAAGGTCACCTCGATGTCCTTGAGGTGGTTGCCGTCCTCGTCCTTGACCTTGTCGGCCGTCACCTCGATCTCGAAGCTCTCCGGCTCGGCCCGACGCGTCGTCACCGTGTCGACGTCGACTGCGGTGCACCCGGCGATCCCCGCGAGGAGCAGCTCGACGGGCGACAGCTCCTCCGTCCCGGAGCTCGTCGTGATGGAGCCGCCGCGGTCGTTGCGGACGGTGTAGTGGCCCATGGAGTCTCGCGTCAGCGTGACGCGGCGCAGGTCCTTGTCAGTCATGGGGATCAGCCTCTCAGATCAGTGGTCGGGGTCAGTGCCAGGCATCTGCGAGCAGCTCGAGCGAGCGCTTGCGGGCCTCGGGGTCGAAGGCGCCACACGTGACGATGACCTCGTCGACGCCGGTCGCCCGAGTGAAGTCGGCCAGCTGCTCGCGCACGCCGGCCG
>NZ_JAPFQL010000036.1 GCF_028446585.1 Intrasporangium calvum | reverse complement strand
CTCCCGGCGTCGAAGCGCTTCGACGCCATCATCGTCGACGAGGCCCAGGACTTCGCCGATCACTGGTGGAGTCCGCTGATGAAGTCCCTCAAGGACGAGGAGACGGGCGGCGTCTACGTCTACAGCGACGAGAACCAGCGCATCTTCCCCCGCTACGGTCAACCGCCCGTCCCGCTGGTGCCTCTCGTGCTGGACCACAATCTGCGCAACACGCGACAGATCGCCCGGGCCTTCGGCCCGCTGACGCCGATGCGGATGACGCTCAAGGGGGGCGAGGGCCCGGAGGTCGTCATCGTCCCGTGCTCCAGCGACGTCGCCATCGACGTGGCGGACGACGAGGTGGAGTCACTGCTCGACGAGAGCTGGCGGCCTGAGCACATCGCCCTGCTGACGATGGGTTCCCGCCACCGCGTCCAGACGGAGCGTCAGGAGGCCGACGGGCAGGTCGGCTACTGGCGGTCGTTCTGGGAGGACGACGACGTCTTCTATGGACACGTGCTCGGCTGCAAGGGCCTGGAGCGCAAGGCGGTCGTCCTCTGCGTCAACACGGACAACACCGAGCGCGGCCGGGAGAAGCTCTATGTGGGGATGTCCCGCGCCACGGACCGCCTCATCATCGTCGGGGACCCCGAGGTCATCCGCTCCATGGGCGGCGACGCGGTCGCCAAGCAGCTCGGCCTCTGACACGAGGACGCCCGCCACGCCCTGTCTGGCGGCTCACACCGCGTCGCACCCCTGACGTGGCGGCGAGAGGATGGAAGTGGCCGGGCAGGTCGATCCGGCCGGCCGATCCGGCATCGGCCATGCGAACGACTCGAGTGGGGTGCTGCACATGAACGAGAACGCCACGACCGACACCAGCGAGACCAGCGACACCAGCGACACCAGCGACACCAGCGAGACCAGCGACACCGCCAAGGACCTCCCCGCCTCGACCGGCGAGCCGGCAGCCCGTCCGACGCACGGCATCGTCGTGGGCTACGACGCCTCTGCCGCCTCCGTGCTGGCGCTGGACTGGGCGGTCGAGACGGCCCGGGAGCGGGGCCGACCCCTGACCATCGTGCACGGCATGAGCACGGCCGGCACCGGTTTCCCGGCCATGGACCTGGCGCAGGCCCAGCCGATCTTCGAGCAGACGGCCCGCGAGATCCTGGCCGAGGGAGCACAGCGGGCGGCGAAGTCCCTCGAGGTGAGCCAGATCGAGACCCAGTACTGGCTCGGGAGTCCGGCAGGCCAGATCATCGAGGCGTCGCGCGACGCAGAGCTGGTCGTCGTCGGCAGCCGGGGCCGTGGCCGGATCCTCGGCGGGCTGCTCGGGTCGACTTCGTACGCCGTTGCGGCCCACGCCCACT
Organism: Intrasporangium calvum; assembly: GCF_028446585.1. Taxonomy (GTDB): domain Bacteria; phylum Actinomycetota; class Actinomycetes; order Actinomycetales; family Dermatophilaceae; genus Intrasporangium; species Intrasporangium calvum_A. The sequence continues at coordinate 42,843 of NZ_JAPFQL010000036.1, read as the reverse complement.
GCCCGGTCGTCGTGGTGCGCAGCGGGGTCGGGGAGGACGTCGAGGACCTGCCCAGACCCAGTCGCCCGGGCGCGGATCACCCGGTCGTCGTGGGCAGTGATGGCTCGCCCGCTTCCGAGCGTGCCGTGGACGCGGCGGCCGACGTCGCCGAGCAGAGCGCCGCCCGGTTGCGCATCGTCCACGTCGCGCAGCCGGTCATCCCCAGCACGTGGACCGTCATCGAGGCGGGCGCCGGCGGCGCGGGCCTGGAGGACCCCGAGGTCATCCTCGGCTGGGCGCGGGAGAGCGTCGAGCAGGAGGGAGGGCGGGTGCGGACCGCGCACCCGTCGCTTGATGTCACGACCGAGGCCCTGTGGGGCGACCCGGGGTCCCTGCTGGCCCAGCTCGGGGCCGATGCCGGGCTCATCGTCGTCGGATCCCGCGGCCGGGGCGGCTTCACCGGGATGCTCCTGGGCTCCGTGAGCCACCGAGTCATCCACGACGCCAGCTGTCCCGTGATGGTGGTCCGCTGATCCGAGTTGCGCTGATCCGAGTCGGGCGGATCCGGGCGCCTCATGGCGCCTCAGGGCGGGAGGAGCGCAGGGAGACGGGCGGCGCGGCCGGGCCCAGCGGCATACGGGCCCGGCCGTGCCGGCGTCGTCTCGGCTCAGCCGGCGAACGAGCTGGTGAGCCGGGCGAGCGCCTCGTCCCAGCGTGCCTTGTCGCCCGGACCGTCCTCGGCGATGCCCCGCCCCTCGTGGAAGATGTCGAGCCGCGTGCCGTCACCCTCGCGCCGTAGCTGGAGGTCGACGATGCTCAGGGGTCCGTCCTCGTTGGGATGCCAGGAGACGCGGATCTGTTCCAGAGGGTGGTAGCTGCGCAGCACGCCACAGGGTCCTTCCGCGCTGTGCCAGGGCTCGCCCTTCGTCGCCAGGCGGGCGCCGCTGCCGAGCAGCTCTTCGGTGCCCTGGGGGCTGATCAGGTGCTCCCACACGCGTTCGATCGGGGCCGCCACGGTGGCGCTGGCGTGCACGCCAGCCGGCGACCCCTCGAGTTCTGCGTCCTCGGGGATCAACTGCGTCTCACTGGTCATGGGTACCTCCGGTCCGCGGCGGGTCCGGCCCCGGATGGGCTGGACCCACCACTCACAGTCGACCAAGGATCCGGGCCGAGGACAAGAGGCAGTTTGAGTGACGTATGCCGCTGGGCTCGCTCACGCTCGCCCGGCCGCCGGGTGCCGGGCTCAGCCCTGGTAGCCGGCGCGGCGCAGGGCGTCCGCCATGGCGCTGTCCCGCGGCTGCTCGGTCCGCGCTCCCCGACCCGCCTGAGTCGGGGTGGCGCCGCGTCCGCGCTGCTGCCCACCTCCGCCGCGCTTGCCTCGGTCGCCCCCCGCGTCGGTGCGGCGCCCGCCGGTGCGGCCGCCGGGCGTCACCTCGTCGTCGAGGCGCAGCGTGAGGGAGATCCGCTTGCGGGGGAGGTCCACGTCGAGCACCTTGCACCGGACGACGTCTCCCGGCTTGACGACCTCACGAGGGTCGGACACGAAGCGGTCGGACAGGGCGGATACGTGCGCCAGCCCGTCCTGGTGGACGCCGATGTCGATGAACGCGCCGAAGGCCGCCACATTGGTGACCACCCCCTCGAGAGTCATGCCCGGACGAAGGTCCTTCAGCTCCTCGACGCCCTCCTTGAAGGTCGCGGTCCGGAACGCGGGTCGCGGGTCCCGGCCGGGCTTGTCGAGCTCGGCAAGGATGTCGGTGACGGTCGGCAGCCCGAACCGCTCGTCCACGAAGGCGCTGGGCCGAAGCCGCTGGAGCACAGCGGAGTTGCCGATGAGCTGACGGAGCTCGAACCCGGTCTCGGTGGAGATCCTCCGGACCACGGGGTAGGCCTCCGGGTGGACCGCGGACGAGTCGAGCGGGTCGTCGCCCCCCTGGATCCGGAGGAAGCCGGCAGCCTGCTCGAAGGCCTTCGCACCGAGGCGGGGGACGTCCTTGAGCGCGGACCTCGTCCGGAACGGGCCGTTGGAGTCACGGTGCGCCACGATGCTCTCGGCGAGGCCGGCCGTGATGCCGGAGACGCGGCGCAGGAGCGGAGCGGAGGCCGTGTTGACGTCGACGCCCACGGCGTTGACGCAGTCCTCGACCACGGCGTCGAGGGACCGGGATAGGGACGTCTGCGACAGGTCGTGCTGGTACTGCCCGACTCCGATCGACTTCGGCTCGATCTTGACCAGCTCGGCGAGCGGGTCCTGGAGGCGGCGGGCGATGGACACGGCCCCGCGCAGGGAGACGTCGAGGCCGGGGAGCTCCTCGGAGGCGTAGGCGGAGGCCGAGTAGACCGAGGCGCCGGCCTCGGACACGACCGCGGTGGTGACCTTGAGCTCCGGGTGGCGCTTGACGAGGTCGTGGGCCAGTCGGTCGGTCTCGCGGGAGGCCGTGCCGTTGCCGATCGCGATGAGCTCGACCCGGTGCTCGGCGCACAGCCGGGCGAGAGTCGCGATCGAGCGCTCCCACTGGTTCTGCGGCACGTGGGGGTAGATGACATCGGTGGCCACGACCTTGCCGGTCGCGTCGACGACGGCCACCTTGACGCCGGTCCGGAAGCCCGGGTCGAGCCCCATCGTGGCCCGACTCCCGGCCGGGGCCGCGAGGAGCAGGTCCCGCAGGTTCGCGGCGAAGACGCGGACGGCCTCCTCCTCGGCCGCCTTGCGCAGCCGCATCCGCAGGTCGATCCCGAGGTGGACGAGCAGCTTGGTGCGCCACGCCCAGCGCACGGTGTCGGCGAGCCAGGCGTCGGCGGGGCGACCCCGGTCGGTGATCCCGAAGCGCGCCGCGATGGCCCGCTCGTAGTCGGTGGGTCCGGTCGCCGGCTCGTCGGACGGCGGGACGGGGTCGACGGTGAGGGTCAGGACCTCCTCCTTCTCGCCGCGAAGCATGGCGAGGATGCGGTGCGACGGCATCTTCGTGAAGGGCTCCGAGAAGTCGAAGTAGTCGGAGAACTTCGCCCCTTCCGTCTCCTTGCCCGCACGCACCTTGGCGCTGAGGTGTCCCCGGGACCACATGCGCTCGCGCAGGTCGCCGACGAGGTCCGGGTCCTCGGCAAGACGTTCCACGAGAATGGCGCGAGCCCCGTCGAGCGCGGCTGCTGCGTCGCTGACGCCCTTCGCCTCGTCGACGAACGCTGCTGCCGCGGCCTGCGGCGAGACGGTCGGGTCGGCGAGCAGGCCGTCGGCCAGTGGCTCGAGGCCGGCCTCCCTGGCGATCTGGGCCTTGGTGCGCCGCTTCGGCTTGTAGGGGAGGTAGATGTCCTCGAGCCGGGCCTTCGTCTCTGCCGCCAGCACCTGGGCACGCAGCTCGTCCGTGAGCTTGCCCTGCTCGTCGATCGAGGTCAGGACCGTCCGGCGGCGCTCCTCGAGCTCGCGCAGGTAGCCGAGCCGCTCCTCCAGGGTGCGCAGCTGCGCATCGTCCAGCCCGCCCGTCACCTCCTTGCGGTATCGCGCGACGAAGGGGACGGTCGCGCCGCCGTCGAGAAGGCCGACGGCTGCCTGCACCTGGCCGCCGCGGACGCCGAGCTCCTCCGCGATCCGCTGCTCGATCGACGGCCCTGCGACACCCTGTGACCCGTCCACACCCAGACCCACAACCACAACCACTCCTGTGCTCTCGTTCGCTCCACGCGCTCGAGCGCGTGGACCCCGCATTCTGCCGGTCGGCACCGACGGGCCGTCGCGGACCCTCCGGAAGTGAGCCGCCGGGGCGTGTCGGGGCGTCGCTGAGCAAATCTCCACCGGGCGTCCGAAGCCGGGGCTGAGCGGGTATGCCCCGGTGGGAACAGCCGCTCGGGGAGAAGGTCGATGGAAGTTCGCAGTGATGACGGTCGTGCGCTGGAGCGTGCGTGGTCGGTCTACGAGGCGTGGCTCTGCGAACGGGTCGGGTGCCTGCCGACGGGAGCCGTGCTCGCGATCGGGCTGGCTCGGCCGGTGCCCGATGATGCGCTGGTCCCGTCCGTCGACGTCTACGTCGAGGACGACGGTTCCCTGCTCGCCTCCGCGACGGGCAACAGCGTGCTGGGCGCCCGATACCGCATCCCGGACCGCGAGCAGGCTGCCATGGGCATCTCGTGGTCCGCGGCGGTCCGGGACCGTCGTGGCGTCGTCCTCTGGGAGCTGCGTCGCGGGCCGAGCGAGGTGCCGGACCTGGCGGTTCAGGTCCGGCGGGTGCTAGCTCGCGGCTATGGCGTGACGCACCCGGTCCTGCTCGCCACCCAGGTCGACGGTGTCGCGGCGGCCGCCCCGGACTGGAGGCTGGTCCACTGCGGTTCAGCCGTCCAGGAGGGCCTGTAGGGTCCGTCGCTCAGCCGCCGAGACATAGCCGGCGTAGTAGTCGTAGAGGCTCTGCGTGGAGGCGCGAGCGGCGGCCGGTCCGTCCCCGGCGCGGATGGCGTCGAGCACCTGCTCGTGGTGCTCGAGGGAGCGCCGCATCAGCGTCTTGCTGTTGCGGGCGTGGGCCAGCTTCCCGGCCACGAGCGAGAGCACGGTGTCGCGGACGACCGCGTTGCTCACCTGGATCATCGTGTTGCCGGAGGCCACGGCCACGGCTTCGTGGAAGGCGACGTCCGCCTCGCTGAAGGCCTCGAAGCCGAGGTCGACCGAGTCCCGCATGCGGTCGATCGCCGCCTCCATCCCGGCCAGCTCGGCGTCGGTGCGCAGGACGGCCGCGAGCCGGTTCGCCGTGGCATCGAGCATCATCCGCGACACGAGCAGCTGTGCCAACGTCAGCTCCTCCGTGCGGGCCAGGCGGTGGAGCTGCTTGCGCAGGCCGCCGCTCGTGAAGGGCAGGATCTCGGGGCCGTTGGGGTCGCCGGGACGGGAGCGGACGAGCCCGTTGCTCTCGAGGACGCGCAGCGCCTCGCGGACCGTGGCCCGGCTCGTCCCGAACTGCACGACCAGCTCCCGCTCGCTCGGCAGGCGCTGCCCGGGGACCAGCTCGCCACTGGCGATCGCGGTCTCCACCTGGTCGACGATGCGCTCGTAGAGGCGAACCGGCCGGACCGGCTCGAACGCCGGCTGCTGCTTCATGGCGTCGTCGGACCGGATCGACTCGGCGCCGGGATGGGCCACACGGGGGTGGCTTCCGGACCACGGTGCTCCTCGAACCAGTGCACGGCCCGCAGGACGCCGACGTCGTCGAACCGGCGCCCGGAGACCTGCAGCCCGATGGTGCGGCCGTCCGGGAGGAAGCCGCCGTTGACCGTCGCGGCCGGCTGGCCGGAGAGGTTGTAGGGCGCGGTGAAGCCGATGTGCGCCATACCGAGGTCGGAGTCTCCCCACGGCATCGGCCACTCGGCCGGGAAGGCCGCCATCGGGGCGACGGGGGACAGCACGAGGTCGAAGGCCTCGGTCGCCGCCGTCGTGACCTGCTGGATCCGCATCATGGCCGTGTAGTCGCGCATCACCTCGCGCGCGGGCACGGGCCTCGCAGCCTCGACCCAGCGGCGGATGAAGGGCAGGACCCGCTCCTGGGCGGCCTGGTCGAGGTCGTCGAAGTCGACGAGGGAGCGCACCCGCCAGAACTCGTCGAGGCGCCGGAGGAGCTCCTCGGTCAGGAACGGCGCCACCGGCTCGACCCGCGCGCCGGAGGCCGCGAACACCTCGGCAGCCGCCTCCACGGCCGCCCGGACGGCCCGGTCGACGGGCAGCCCGGCGCCGGCGTCGAGATGGAGGCCGACCCGAAGGCCCGCGACGGAGTACGAGCCGCCGACCGTGAGGTCGTCGAGGTCGAGGCGCTCCGGGGGCAGTGCGGTCCAGTCCCGGGGGTCCGGCCGGCTGATGACGCCGAGGAGCAGGGCGGCGTCGACGGCGGACCGGGTCATCGGACCGGCCGCCCGGCCGAGGTAGGGCGCGTCGAGCGGCACCCGGCCGGCGCTCGGCTTGAGCGTGGTGAGGCCGAGCCAGGTGCCGGGGAGCCGGATCGAGCCCCCGATGTCGGTGCCGACGTGGAGCGGACCGTAGCCCGCCGCCGCAGCAGCTCCCGCGCCGGAGCTCGACCCGCCCGTCGTGAGCTGCGGGTCCCACGGGCTGCGCGTGATGCCGTGGAGGCTGGAGACGCCCGACGAGAGCATCCCCCAGTCGGGCATGACGGTGGAGCCCAGGATAACGCCGCCGGCCTCCTCGATCCGCTCGACGACGGGTGAGCTGCGCTCTGGGACAACGGGGTTGACGCCCGAGTTGCCCGCCGGCATCGGCACGCCGGAGCGCGCGAGGTTCTCCTTGACGGTGACGGGGACGCCGTCGATGGGACCCAGCGGGGCACCCGCGCGCCAGCGAGCGGCACTGAGCTCAGCGGCATACAGCGCTCCCTCGATGTCGTGGCGCCAGAAGGCGTTGAGCACCGGCTCGCGCTCGGCGATGACATCGGCGACGTCGCGGACGACGTCGACGGGGGAGAGGGAGAGCGAGGCGTATGCCGCTGAGAGCGCTTGCGCTGTCAGGCTCGCCGGGCGCACGGTCGGTTGCTGCTCCATGCGTGGTCACCCGCCTCTCACGGCCGGGCCCGTGTCAACCCTTGACATCCGGCCCGTTGACGGAAACGGTAGCGGTCTACGCAGAAAAGTCCACTGGTCAGACCGGTGGCTGGAGGTTCACCGGGATGGAGCCACGATGAAGCCGAGCCGTATCGCCGCCGCGGGGAGCGTCCTGCTCCTTGCCCTCACCGCCGCCTGCTCCGCCGGATCGGGCACCTCCGACGGCACCTCGACCACCGGTGCCGGGGGGACCACGGACACGAAGCTGACCGTGGGCCTCGTCGCTGAGCCGGTCAGCCTCGATTTCACCACCAAGGACGGCGCGGCGATCCCGCAGGCGCTGCTCGACAACGTCTACGAGACCCTCGTCAAGGTCGACCAGTCCGGGGAGCTCCAGCCCGGGCTCGCGGCGGCGTGGCGGGTCTCCGACGACAAGAAGACCTACACCTTCGACCTCGTCCAGGGCGCGACGTTCACCAACGGCACACCGTTCACCGCCAAGGACGCCGCCTTCTCGATCAACCGCGTCAAGAGCGACTGGACCGTCTCGCTCAAGGCGGCGATGGACGTCGTCGCCGAGGCCAAGGCCCTGAGCGACACCCAGCTCGAGGTGACCCTGACCAAGCCGAGCAACAACTGGCTCTACAAGATGTCCACGCGCGTCGGGGCCATGATGACGGAGCAGGGCGTGGCGGGCCTCGCCGACAAGCCCGTCGGCACCGGTCCCTACGTCTTCTCACAGTGGCGCCGCGGCGACTCGATCTCCTTCACGGCGAACCCCGACTACTGGGGGGACAAGCCGTTCTTCCAGGACGTGACCCTCAAGTACTTCAAGGACCCGTCGGCGCTCAACAACGCCCTGCTCACCGGCACCATCGACGTCATCGGCACCGTCCAGGCGCCGGAGTCGCTGCAGCAGTTCGAGGGCAACGACAAGTACGCCATCACCGAGGGCACGACGAACGGTGAGGTGCTCCTGTCGTTCAACAACGGCAAGGCCCCGATGAACGACGTCAAGGTCCGCCAGGCCGTCCGGCACGCCATCGACCACCAGGCGCTGCTCGACACGTGCTGGGCCGGCCGCGGGACCCTCATCGGCAGCATGGTGCCGCCGACCGACCCGTGGTACGAGGACCTCACCGGCCTCTACCCGTACGACCTCGAGAAGGCCAAGGCACTCGTTCAGGAGACCGGGGTCGGGTCCACGGCTCTGCGGTTGCGGCTGCCGTCCCTGCCCTACGCCACCTCCTGCGGGCAGGTCGTCAAGAGCCAGCTCGAGCAGGCCGGCTTCACCGTCACCCTCGACCAGCTCGAGTTCCCGGCGGTCTGGCTGAGCACCGTCTTCACCGACGCGGACTACGACATGTCGATCGTCGCGCACGTCGAACCGCGCGACCTCGCAACGGTGTTCGGCAACCCGGAGTACTACACGCGCTACGACAGCAAGCAGCTCCAGGCCGACCTCGCCGCAGCCGACGCCGGGACTCCCGACGAGCAGGTGGACCTCATGAAGAAGGCCGCGCGGGAGCTGTCCCAGGACGCCGCCGGTGACTTCCTCTTCCTGCTGCCCAACCTCATGGTGGCCGAGAAGGGCATCACCGGGCTGCCGAAGAACGCCATCACCGAGTCGTTCCGGCTCTCCGACCTCAGCCGCGGCTGAGCAGGACGCTCGGACGGGACCATGCTGCTGCACCTCGTCCGCAGGACCGCGATCCTCGTCGCGAGCCTCGCGGTGAGCTCGGTCGTCGTCTTCGGCTTCATGGTGCTCCTGCCGGGTGACCCGGCTCGGGTCGCCTTGGGGGTCAACGCCTCCGAGGAGGCGGTGGGCCGGCTGCGCGCCGAGTTCGGGCTCGACCGGCCGCTCGTGGAGCAGTACGCCTCGTGGGTCTCCGGCCTGCTCCGCTTCGACCTCGGGCGCAGCTATGTCTCCCAGGTGGAGATCGCCCCCCAGATCCTGCACCGGCTGCAGGTGACGCTCTGGCTCGTCGTCTGCGCCATGCTCGTGGCCCTGGTCATCGCCGTGCCGATGGGGACGCTCATGGCGGTTCGTCACCGGCGACCGAGCGGGTTCCTCCTGTCAGCCCTGTCCCAGGTCGGCGTCGCGGTGCCCGCGTTCCTCGCCGGCATCCTGCTCATCACCGTCTTCGCGGTGCGGCTCGGCTGGCTGCCCGCCAACGGGTGGACCCCGCCCAACGAGGACCCGGCCCAGTTCCTGCGCCAGCTGGTCCTGCCCGTGCTCTCCCTCGGTCTGGTCCAAGGGGCCGTGCTGACGCGCTACGTGCGCAGCTCGGTGCTCGACGTGCAGCGGGAGGACTACATCCGGACGGCGCGGGCCAAGGGCCTGGGACCGTTCCGTGCGCTGTGGCGACACGGCTTCCGGAACGCGGCGGTCCCGGTCGTCACGGTGCTGGCGCTCCAGCTGTCCACTCTCCTGATCGGTGCCGTGGTCGTCGAACGGGTCTTCGTCATCCCGGGTCTCGGCAGCCTGCTCCTCGACCAGGTCTCCAACCGGGACCTCGTCTTCGTCCAGGACATCGTCATGCTCCTCGTCGTCGCCGTGCTGCTGGTGAACTTCCTCGTGGACGTGCTCTACGTCGTCATCGACCCGCGGCTCCGGGCGGGCCACTCATGAGTGCGCAGCCGGCCGGCCCGATCGACCCGACCAGAGTGGCCGGGCAGCCGCGGGTGCGACGTCGCCCCGGCCCCAGCCTCGTCGTCGGTGGGTCCATCGTCGCGGCGGTGGTCTTGATGGCTCTCCTGTCCTTCGTGTGGACACCACACGACCCGACCCTGGTCAACGCCGCGGCCCGCCTGCGCGACGTCGGCGACCCCGAGCACTGGCTCGGCACCGACAAGTTCGGCCGCGACGTGCTGAGCCAGGTCCTCGTCGGGGCGCGCACGACGCTCTTCGTCGGGGTCGTCGCCGTCGGCGTCGCAGGCCTGCTCGGCGTGCCGCTCGGGGTGGTGGCCGCCATGGCGCCGCGGTGGGTCGGTGAGACGCTCATGCGGGCGATGGACCTTCTTCTCGCCTTCCCGGCCCTGCTGCTCGCGATCATGTTCAGCGCCGTCTACGGCGGCAGCACCCTCGTCGCGATGATCGCCATCGGGATCGCCACGGTGCCCAGCTTCGCCCGGATCGTGCGCAGCGGCGCCCTCCAGGTCCTCAGCACGGAGTACGTCCTCGCGGCGCGGGCCGCGGGGCGACGTTCCTGGGGGATCGGCCTGCGCCACGTGCTGCCCAACGTCAGCAGCCTCGTCATCGTCCAGGCATCGGTCGCGTTCGCCATTGCCGTCCTCGCCGAGGCGGCCCTCTCCTTCCTCGGCTACGGCACGCCGCCCCCGACGCCGAGCTGGGGCCGGATGCTCCAGGAGAGCCAGGAGCTGCTCTTCTCCGCGCCCCGGCTCGCCTTCGTGCCGGGTCTGGCCATCGCCGTGGCCGTCCTGGGCTTCAACCTGCTCGGTGACGGGCTGCGCGACCGCTACGACCCACGACTCGAGGACCGCCGATGACCACCGCCGCAGCGGTCGCGCCGTCTCCGGTCCTCGAGGTCCGGGGGCTCTCGGTGAGCATCGGACGGCACGACCTGCTCCACGACCTGACCTTCACCGTGGGGCGCGGCGAGCGGGTGGGGCTCATCGGGGAGTCCGGCTCGGGCAAGTCGCTGACGAGCCTGGCCGTGCTCGGTCTGTTGCCCGAGGGGGCCCGGGCGACGGGCTCCGTGCGACTGGCCGGGGTGACGCACGACGTCGTCGGAGCGAGCGAGCGCGCCATGGCGTCGGTGCGCGGCAACGACGTGTCCATGGTCTTCCAGGAGCCGATGACGGCTCTCAACCCGACGATGCGTGTCGGGGCGCAGGTCGCCGAGACGATCCTGGTCCACGCCGGGCGCGGCAAGCGCCCCGGTGCCGACCGGGCTGCCGTGCGGCAGCGGGTCGTCGCCCTGCTCGACCAGGTGGGCCTGCCCGCACCCGCCGAGCTCGCCCGCGCCTACCCGCACCAGCTGTCGGGCGGGCAGCGCCAGCGCGTCGTCGTGGCCATAGCGCTCGCCAACGACCCGGAGCTGCTCGTCTGTGACGAGCCGACGACGGCCCTCGACGTGACCGTGCAGGCGAAGGTCCTCGACCTGATCGTCCGCGGCGTCGAGGCGCGCCGGTCCGCGATGCTCTTCATCACCCATGACCTGCCCGTCGTCGCCACGGTGTGCGAGCGGGTCCTGGTCATGTATGGCGGACGGATCGTCGAAGCCGGTCCGGTGGCAGAGGTCTTCACGCGACCGCGACACCGCTACACCGAGGGTCTGCTCGGGGCCTCGGACCTCGAGGGGGCCCGGCCGGGCAAACCGTTGACGACGATTCCCGGCACCGTGCCCCCGGCGGGCGCCTTCCCGGAGGGGTGCGTCTTCCGGACGCGCTGCAGGCACGCCACCGCCGAGTGCGCCGCGCCGCCGCCCTGGAGCAGCGCCGACCCGGGGCACGGCCACGCCTGCGTCCACCCCGCCGGAGGAGAGCGATGAGCGCGTCGATCGTCGTGCAGGACGTCGTCCGCCACTACCGGCGTCCGCGGGCTTCCCTGCTGCGCCCGAGTCCTCCTGTCGAGGCGGTCAAGGGGGTCAGCTTCGAGGTCGCCCGTGGGGAGCGCTTCGGGCTGGTGGGGGAGTCCGGGTCGGGCAAGTCGACGCTGCTGCGGCTCATCGGGGCTCTGGACCGGCCCACGAGCGGGCAGATCTTCGTCGAGGGGATGGACATCACCGGCCGTCGCGAGCGGGATCTGGGGTTCGTCCGCTCGCAGCTCCAGGTCGTCTTCCAGGACCCGATGGGCTCGCTCGACCCGCGCATGCGCGTCCGCGACATCATCGCGGAGCCGCTCGTGGCGCAGGCCGGCGAGGGCTCGACCCGTGACGCGCGTGAGGCTCGGGTCCTCGAGCTCCTCGAGGCGGTCGGGCTGCCCCGCGAGGCAGCCGACCGGTTCCCGCACCAGTTCTCCGGTGGTCAGCGCCAGCGGATCTCGATCGCGCGCGCCCTCGCGCCGCGGCCGACGATCCTGCTCGCCGACGAGCCGGTGAGCGCGCTCGACGTGTCGGTGCGAGCCCAGGTCCTCAACCTCATCACCGAGTTCGTCGAGGAGCTCGGCCTCACGCTGCTCTTCGTCTCGCACGACCTGTCCGTGGTCCGCCACACCTGCGACCGCGTCGCCGTCATGCGTGCCGGTGAGGTCGTCGAGCTCGGTCCCACGGCGCAGGTCTACGACGACCCGCAGCACCCCTACACCCAGCAGCTGCTGCGCGCGGCGCCGAGCATGCGTCGGGCCCTGCGCGGCGGCGGCACGGCAGAGCTCGTCGGAGGTGGCTCATGACCGCACTGCACACCCCTGCTCACCCACCCGGACTGCCCGTCGGGGAGGAGTGGGTGGCGGTCACGGCGACGGCGCCGGTGCGCTTCCCGTTCTCCGGGGAGCTCGTCGCCGAGGCGCCGGTCGGCTCCAGCGAGCTCGCGAGCCAAGCCATCTCGTATGCCGCCGGGCTCCGTGAGCGCGCCGCCTCCCTCCCGTCCCACATCCGTCGGAGAGCGCTTGCCGAGACGGCCCGCGCGGTGGGGGAGCAGCGGGAGGAGTTCGAGCAGCTCCTCGTGCTCGAGACCGGCAAGCCCCTGGTCGACTGCAGGGTCGAGGTCGACCGCACCCTGCTCACCCTGACGACGGCGGCTGAGGAGGTCGCTCGCCTGCACGGCGAGACGGTGCCCCTCGACCTGCTGCCGAGCGGTGAGGGCCTGCTCGGCTTCTGGGTCCGCCGCCCGATCGGGGTCGTCGTGGGGATCGCCGGCTACAACTACCCCCTGCTCCTTGCCTCCCACAAGCTCGCTCCCGCCCTGGCTGCCGGGTGCCCCGTGGTGATCAAGCCGGCTCCCCAGACGCCGCTCGCGACGCTGTGGCTCGTGCACCTCATCCGCGAGGCGCTCGCAGGTGCCGGTGCCCCTCGGTCCCTCGTGCAGCTCGTCACCGGCGGGGTCGACGTGGGAGCGGCGCTGACGACCGACCGCCGGGTCGGGGCGGTCTCCTTCACCGGGTCAGCGGCGGTCGGGCACCAGATCGCCCGGGACGCAGCGCCGACGAAGGTGCTGCTCGAGCTCGGCTCCAACTCCGCCCTCGTCGTCGCCGCGGACGCGGACGTCGAGGCCGCTGCCGCGGCGGTCGTGCGCGGTGGCTACTACGCCTCCGGTCAGGCGTGCATCTCGGTCCAACGCGTTGTCGTGGTCGAGAGCGCGCGCGAAGCCTTCCTCGCCGCCCTCGGACGCCACCTCGCCGACGTCGTCGTCGGCGACCCGCGCTCAGCGCAGACGCGGGTCTCGGCCCTCATCGACGACCGGTCCACCGAGCGGGTGCGGACCTGGGTCGAGGCCGCGGTCGCTGCCGGTGCCGCCGTGGTCCACGGCGGGGACCTGCGTGACGGTGTGATGCAGCCGACCGTGCTGCTCGACGTCCCGGACGGCCAGCTGGCGTGGGACGAGGAGGTCTTCGGACCGGTCGTCGCGGTTCGGTCCGTGGCCACGCTGGAGGAGGCGTTCGACGTCGTCAACCGGTCCCGCTACGGCCTGCACGCGAGCGTGTTCACCGCGTCTCTAGAGACCGCCTTCCGGGCGATCGAGCGGATCGAGGCCGGCGGCGTCGTCGTCAACGAGGTGCCGGGCTTCCGGTCCGATGTCATGCCCTATGGCGGCGTGAAGGACTCCGGCGTCGGCCGGGAGGGCCCACGCTTCGCCATCGAGGAGCTCACCGTGACGCGAATGGCGATCATCCGACCCACGACGGGGAGGCCCGCATGACACCCTCGACGCCCCCCGGGCTCGGCCCTCCTGCTCCCGTCGACTACAGGCGGCTCTTCCGGCTCGACGGGCGGCGCGCGGTCGTCGTCGGGGCGGGCAGCGGGATCGGCCGGGAGAGCGCGCTGGCGCTCGCAGCCCACGGAGCCGAGGTGGTCTGCGCCGATCGCGACCTGGCTGCGGCCGAGGCGACGACGCGCCTGGCCCCGGGGCTGACGTCGTACCGCCTCGACGTCCTCGACGCCGAGGCGATCCGGCTGGCTGCGGACGAGCTCGGTGACGTCGACGTCCTCGTGGACTCGGCGGCCACCAACGTCCGCAAGCGCCTGGCCGACTACTCGGACGACGAGTTCGACCGGGTGGTCGACCTCAACCTGCGGGCGGCCTTCCGTCTGGTCCGGGCGTTCGGGCCCGGGATGGCCCTGCGTGGCCGGGGCAGCATCATCGCCTTCACCTCGATCAGGTCGGTGACCGTCGAGGAAGGGCAGGGGGTCTACGCCGCGACCAAGGCGGGACTCGTGCAGCTGCTGCGCGCCGCCGCAGCCGAGCTCGGACCCAGCGGGGTGCGCGTCAACGCCATCGCACCCGGCGTCGTCGAGACACCCCTGACCGCCCCGATCCGCGCCGTCCCGGAGTGGGCGGCGGCCTATGCGACCAAGAGCGCCCTCGGTCGGTGGTCGCGGCCAGACGAGCTCGCGGGGGCGGTCGTCTACCTCGCGTCCGACGCCTCGTCCTTCGTCACCGGCACGCAGCTCTTCGTCGACGGCGGCTGGACCGCGGTCGACGGCCGCTACACCCCGCCCACCTGACCAACCCCGGTCCATGACTCGAGTGGCCCCGGTATGCACAGGCTCAGGACCCGCGGGGTGTGGACTACGGGGTGTGGACGGCGGAGCCACTCGAGTGGGGGAATGCGGGTCAGCCGGGGTGGACCGCAGGGACCTGCTCGCCGGCGATCCACACCCCGGCCAGATCCGATGGGGTTGCGAGGGCGATGGTCCGGGCCAGGGCATCCTCCGGCGACGACGCGTGACGCAGCCCCACGGCCAACGGCTCTCCGGGGCGGGGTCGGACCCAGATCGCGTCGAACTGCTTGCCGACGCTGAGGTCGCCCACCTCCTCCCCGAGGCCGAGCGCCAGGGCGCCGGACCGGGTGGCGAGGTGCAACAGGTCGGCAGCCGCCAACGGGAGGCCCCCGGAGCCGAGCGACCGCTGGGTCAGGTAGGCGTGCAGGCCCTCCTTGAGGATGAAGAAGCCGGTGCCGGCGCCGACGTCCGAGCCGAGCGCGACCCGGACTCCCTGCTCGACGTGACGCGCCAGGGGAAAGAGGCCGCTGCCCAGGGCGGCGTTGCTCGATGGGCAGTGCGCCACCGACGCGCCGCGGGCAGCCAGGAGCGCGAGCTCCGGCGCCGTGGCATGGACGTTGTGAGCGAGCACGGTGCGTGGGCCGACGAGGCCGTGGCGGTCGTAGGTCGCGACGTAGTGCTCGGCTCCTCGGAAGAGCTCGGCGACCGCGGCCACCTCGCTGACGTTCTCGTTGACGTGTGAGGTGAAGAGCGCGCCGTCGACGTCCTTGAGCACCGAGGCGCAGGCGTCGAGCATCGCCACGCTCGCGGAGTAGGAGAAGCGCGGCGTCACCGCGAAGCGGGTCCGACCGTGCAGGTGCCACCGGCTCGCGAGGGCCATGGACTCGTCGTAGAACCGGTCCGGCGTGGTGAGCAGCGGTTTGGGCAGGCCACGGTCGCTCGCGACGAGGCCGGCCGTGACGCGCAGTCCCGCCGTGGCGGCCGCCTCGAACAAGACGTCCATCGCTGGAGCGAAGTGCGAACCGAAGACGAGAGCCGTCGTCGTCCCTGCGGACGTCAGGCCGTGGACGAACTCCGCGGCCACCCCTCGGGCGTACGTGACGGACTGGAGGCGCGCCTCCTCCGGCAGGGCGCGCTCCTCCAGCCACTGGAGCAGGGGCAGGCCCAGGCCGCCGATGATCCGGACCTGGGGGTAGTGGACGTGCGTGTCGACGAGACCGGGGAGGATGAGCCCGTCGGTGAGGTCCACCACGTCGTGGCGCTCAGCGGACCCCGCTGCTGCCATGACGTCCGCGAAGGCCCCGCGTGCCGTCACTCGGCCCCCCTCGACGAGCAGGGCGGCGTCGGGATCGGCGCGCAGACGCACCGCCCCGACCCGCTCGTCGCCGGGTGTGTCGAGCACGGTCCCCCGGAAGATCGTCACCGTGACTCCCTCGCCGTTCCCGCCGCGTCGTGGCGCTGCCCGGTCAGCGCCTGCTGCTCGAACGACCTGACGAGCGCTGCCGCCACGCCGATGGCGACGGTCGACGGGTCCTTGCCGCGCAGCTCCGCTGTGCCGATGGGCGAGACGATCCGCGCGATGGCGTCGGGGGAGTGGCCCTCGGCCGCGAGCACGGCCTGGAACCGGCGCCACTTCGACGCCGAGCCGATGAGCCCGACGGTCCCCAGGTGGTCGCACCGGAGAGCGGCGTCGCAGAGCGCCGCATCCTCCGCGTGGTCGTGGGTCATGATGAGCACGTGGGTGCTCGCAGGCACCTCGCCGAGGACGAGCTCAGGGACGGGCGCGGCGTGGACGTGCACCCGGGCCACCGCGTCGTCGAGCGGTCGGAGTCGCTCGGGTGCGAGCAGGTCCGTGCGCGAGTCGACGAGGTGCAGCTCGAGGTCGCGACGAGCAAGGATCCGCGCCAGCTCCATGCCCACGTTGCCGAGTCCGAAGATCGCCACGGAGGGCACGACAGGAAGCGGCTCGAGCAGGACCGTGACCTCACCGCCGCAGCACTGACGCCCGTGCTCACTGGGAGCCTTGTCGCTCAACGTGAGGGTGAAGGTTTCGGGTGAACGGCGACCGTCCGCGATGAGGCGCCTCGCCCGCTCCACCGCCGTTGCCTCCAGGTTGCCGCCGCCGATGGTGTCCCACACGGCGTCGGCGGTCACGACCATCTTGGCCCCGGCCTCGCGCGGCGCATGACCGCGCACCCCGGCCAAAGTGACGAGCACTCCCGGCTGGCGGGCCGCGCGGAGGTGCTCGACCGCCCGGAGCCAGTTCATGTCTGCACCTGCCATGGCGGTGCCGAAACAGGTTCAACGTCCCCGGCAGCCGGTGAGCCATCGCGGGGAGCCGGCCCAGCGGCATACGGCACGGGGGTCGCGGGGACGGCGGACCTGGCGAGCTCGATGGCCCAGTAGACCGCCTCGGGCGTCGCCGGCGAGGCCAGGTCGATGCTCACACCCGGCGGGCCGAACGCCGCGGCGGCCTGTCGCAGCGCCTCGCGGACCGAGAAGGCCAGCATCAGTGGCGGCTCGCCGACTGCCTTCGAGCCGTAGACCGCTCCGTCCTCGTGGGCGTCCGGGAGCAGCGTGACGTTGAAGACCTCCGGCATCTCGGAGAGGGAGGGCAGCTTGTACGTGCTCGCCGCCTGGGTCGTGACCCGTCCCCGGTCCGGGCCGTCACCCTCGTCCCACCGCAGGTCCTCGAGGGTCAGCCACCCGGCGCCCTGGACGAAGGCACCCTCGATCTGGCCCACGTCGACGACCGGGCTCAGGCTGTCGCCGACGTCGTGGACGATGTCGACCCGGCGGGTCCGGTAGGCACCGGTGAAGCCGTCGACCTCGACCTCCGCTGCGGCCACGCCGTAGGCGAAGTACTTGAAGGGGTGACCGTGCATGGTCGCGGCGTCCCAGCCCAGGCCCTCCGTGCGGTAGAAGCCTGCCGCCCAGAGCTGAACCCGGGCGAGGTAGGCCTTGGCGACGAGATCCTCCCAAGCGAGTCCCGCCCCGTCGTCGACCGCGTCAAGGCGGGCGCGGATCTGCTCGCAGGCGTCCTTGACTGCGCCGCCATTGAGGTCGGCGCCGGAGCTGGCCGCGGTGGCCGAGGTGTTGGGGACCTTGTCCGTGCGGGTCGGCGCGAGGCGCACCCGGTGGAGCGGGACCCCGAGTGCCGTCGCCGCCACCTGGATCATCTTCGTGTGCAGCCCCTGCCCCATCTCGGTGCCGCCGTGGTTGATGAGGACCGAGCCGTCCTTGTAGACGTGGACGAGGGCGCCGGCCTGGTTGAGCGGGGTGAAGTTGAAGGAGATGCCGAACTTGACCGGTGTGACCGCCAGCGCCCGTTTCGCCGTCGCGTGGGACGCGTTGAAGGTCGCGATCTCCGCGCGTCGGGTGTCGAGCTCGGCGCTCTCTGCGATCGTGTCCCAAGCGCGGACGAGACGGTCCGGGTGGCGGACCTCCTGGCCGTACGGCGTCGTCTGACCTGCGGTGTAGAAGTTGCGGCGGCGCAGCTCGTGGGGCTCGAGGCCGAGCTGTGGCGCGCAGCGGCCGATGATGTCCTCGATGACGAGCATGCCCTGAGGGCCGCCGAACCCACGGAAGGCCGTCTGGGACGTCTTGTGGGTCAGCGCGATCCGCCCGCGCACGCTCACGTTGGGGATGAAGTAGGCGTTGTCGACGTGGCAGAGGGCGCGGACGAGGACGGGCTCCGACAGGTCCAGGCTCCACCCGCCGTCCGACGTCAGCGTGGCCTCCAGGGCCGTGAAGTGGCCTTCAGCGTCGAAACCGACGCGCCAGGCGGCGTGGAAACCGTGGCGCTTGCCGGTCATCGTGACGTCCTGTGCCCGGGTCAGCCGGACCCGCACTGGCCGCCCCGTCAGCGTCGCGCCCAGGGCCGCGACCGCGGCAAAGCCATGGGGCTGCATCTCCTTGCCCCCGAAGCCGCCGCCCATCCGCAGGCACTGCACCGTGACGGCGTGGTCCGGAACGCCGAGGACGTGCGCCACGATGCCCTGCGTCTCGCTCGGGTGCTGCGTGCTGGACTGGACGAACACCTGCCCCGACTCGTCGACGACGGCGAGGGAGGCGTGGGTCTCGAGGTAGAAGTGCTCCTGCCCCGCGAACTCGGTCTCGCCGGTGAACACCTGCGCGGCATCGTGGAGCGCCGTCTCGACATCGCCGCGCTGCACGTGGCGGTCGGCGCCCTGGAACGATCCGGCGGCCATCGCCTCGCGCACCGTGATGACCGACGGAAGCGGGTCGTAGTCCACCCCGCTTGCGGCGATCGCCTCGGCACCCCGTCGGGCGGCCTCGAGAGTCTCACCCAGCACCCAGCACACCGCTTGGCCGTGGTGCATCACCTCAGCGGGGAAGAGCGGCTGGTCCCCGAGGACACCGGAGTCGTTGAGGCCGGGCACGTCCGCTGCCGTCAGGATGCGGACGACGCCGGGCACGTGGAGAGCGGGGGTCGGGTCGAGACGGCTGATGCGAGCGTGGGCGTGGGGTGCCTGCACCGGGTGCGCGTGGAGGACGTCGCGGAAGCGGCCCACCAGGTCGTCGGTGTAGAGGGCGGCACCCGTCACGTGCAGCGCCGCTGACTCGTGGGGGACCGTGAGCCCGACGGCGGCGTCGTCGGGGCGTTGCGACAGCGCGCTCATGGCGACATCTCCACGGTTGGTCGCTGACGGTCAGTGGGATGGTCGGCATGAAGGCGCAGGAGCGACGTGCCCAACATCGCGGTCCGGTATGCCGCGGTGGCCCGGTGGTCGTCCAGCGGGCTCCCTTCGCCGCGCAGGACCGCGGCCGCAGCCTCCACCGTGTCCCGGTCCCACGGGCGGCCTTCGAGCGCAGCCTCCGTCGCGAGGGCACGGACCGGGGTGGGAGCCACCCCGCCGAGCCCGATCCGCGCCCTGGTCACCATCCCGTCCGACAGCGTGATCGCCGTGGCGATCGCGACGCTCGAGATGTCGTCGAAGCGGCGCTTGGTGATCTTGTGGAAGCCCGCCACGCCGGCGAGGGGCAAGGGGATCAGAACGGAGCGGATGAGCTCGCCTGCTCGCAGGACGGACTCCCGGTAGCCCGTGAAGAACTCGGCCAGCGGGACCACGCGCTCACCGTGCAGCGAGGCGAGGACGATCGTGGCGTCCAGGGCGAGGAGGACCGGTGCGGCATCGCCGATGGGAGAGGCGGTCGCCAGGTTGCCGCCCAGGGTCGCGCTGTTGCGGATCAGGCGTGATGCGAACTGGGGCATGAGCTGCGCGAGCAGCGGCACGCGGTCGCCCAGAGCCCCCTCGATCTCGGAGAGCGTGAGACCCGCACCCACCTTGACGGTGTCGACACCGACGTCAAGAGTCCGTAGCTCGGGGACGGCGTCGATGCCGATGAGGACCTCGCGCCGTGCACCACGCAGGTTCACCTCGACGCCCCAGTCGGTCCCGCCGGCCACCACCATCGCGCCCGGCTTCGCAGCGAGCAGCTCCAACGCCTCCACGAGCACGGCGGCCCGGTGGTAGGTGCCGCCCGGGCCGTCGACCCGCTGGCTCGAGCGCCTCGGGGCAGGCCGCTGGCACCGTCCGGCGAGGACGTCGTCCGCGCCTGGGCTTCCGAGGGCGAGCGCCGCATCCCGGATGGGCCGGTAGCCCGTGCAGCGGCACAGATTGCCCGAGAGTGCCTCGAGGTCGAAACCGTCCGAGCCGGGGCGGTAGTACTCCGCGGCCATGCTGCAGACGAAGCCGGGAGTGCAGTACCCGCACTGCGAGCCGCCTCCGAGGGCGAGCTCGCGCTGGACCGGATGGAGGGCGTCCGGCGAGCCGAGGCCCTCGCAGGTCACGACCTCCTGCCCCACGAGTGACGCGGCTGGCACGAGGCAGGCGTTGACGGCCGTCCACTGCGAGGGCGGGGGAGCCGTGCGATCGGCGCGCGTCTGGTCTGCCGGCCGGCCATCGACCCCATCCAGGACAGGTCTGACGACGAGGATGGCGCAGGCACCGCACTCGCCCTCGGCGCAGCCCTCCTTCGCTGCGGTCAGTCCCTGGGCTCGCAACCAGTCCAGGGCGGAGGTCTGGGGGCCCACTCCGCGGAGCGACACCGCCGCACCGTTCACGGTGGCCGCTGGAGAGCGCGCGGCGGCGTGGGTCGTCGCGCCGGGCGATCCGGCCTCGTCCACTGCTGCCATCCGCACCCCTCCCACCGTCGCGAGCGCGCCGCACCCGGGCCGACACGACATCGTCGACCAACGTGCATGGTTGGCGTCGCTCCGAACCGTTGGTTATCCATGCAGAACACCGGCTCGGGGATACCTTCGATCGTACGTCGCCCCGGTGCGCGCGAGCACGGGATTTCCGGTCGCGAAGCGTCGCGCAGAGGCCGCTGGCCGCGCCTCCTGACGGGGCCTGTGGACAACTCGCACGCGGTGCCGGGCGGACTGGCCATGCTGCCGGACATGACGACGTGGAACCGGAGGGACGACCCGAGCGAGCACCCGACCGACTCATCCGAGCCACCGCGCGCACGGCGCCAGCCCTTCGAGAGCCTGCCGGACGACTGGGCCCGTCGGCCGATGACCGACCCTGACCTGTTCGAAGGGGTCGTCGACCTCGCCGTCTTCGAGACCTTCCGCGCCCTCGGCGGCCTCGCGTTGCTGCTCTGCCAAGGCGACGGTCGGCTCATGCAGCCACTCACCCTCGAGCGGATCAACGCCGCGTCGCCCCCTGACGTCGCGGAGGCTCACCTGTCGGAGGCGCTCGCCGACCTGCACCGTGACGGCGTGCGTGCCCTCGTCATCGTCATCGCGCGCGCCGGCACGGCAACCGCGACCGACCACGACCTCGCCCTGCGGCAGGCCTTCGCGCGAGCCTGCGACGCGACGGGGATGGCGCTGCTCGGCGTGGCGCTCGCGGTGCCGGGCGAGGTCTCGGCGCTGCCGACGCCGTCCGGGTCGGAGGCCGCCTGAGGCGCCCAGCCGCGCGACCGGGTACGGTCGGGTCCCGACGTGCCCCAGAGCTCCGAGGAGGACCGATGACGCAGCCCGCCCACGTCGACGGCCCCGTCGGCGGACGTGCGGACCGCGCCGGGCCGGTGACCCGAGAGGTCACGGAGATGGGCTGGGCCTGGTGGCTGGGGCTGGGACTCCTGCCCTTGCTGCTGGGCGTGCTGGGGCGGTCGGCCTCGGGCGGTTTCCCCAGTGTCTTCCTCTGGGCCCTGGCCTCCTTCGTGGCCGGCTCACTGGCCGCCTTCGGAGTCGCCGCTCGGTTCGGCGGCCGGGAGGCGGTCCGTCGAGCGGTCGTCGACCGGTCACCGCGGGGTGATGTCCGGTGAAGGCGATCCTGCTCATCGTCGCCGCAGCCGGGGGGTTCGCGACGACCTGGCTGACGTCGCTGCGCGTGGTCCGCCCTCAGCGCGGGGCCGCCGACACGGAGGGGCAGCGGGCGTTCCCGGAGCCATCCGAGGCCGAATGGGACGTCGCCGTGCCCACCGCTCCCGCGCCCGACGTGGACCCGCCCGAGACCCAGCCGGAAGGGGACCCCGCTGATCATGCAGAGCCAGCCCAGCGGCATACTCGATGAATTGTCCCGAGGGCCGCAGCGGTGCGTCCTCACCGGTCCTGCGCGGGGGCAAAACGGGACGTTCCTTCGTTTCCACCATGCAGGACCGGCAGGTAACCTAGCCCGCGATCCTGCACGTACCTCCACGTCTGCAGCAGTAAGAACGCCCCGCCCCCGGGGGCGTACGAGGGAGCACCATGACACGTACTGACAGCGTCGACGTCAAGCGTTGGCGCGCGAAGTACACGCTCATCGAGCGAGCAGCCGAGGCCGACCAGGACGCCAAGGCACTGTTCGCGGAGATGGACGCGGAGCGCACGGCGCGCAACGGCGAGCTGCGAGAGATTCTCGCGGACCTCGTCGCCTCAGGCGACCTCATGGCCTTCAAGGAGTCCCTCGGCCACTGGGCCCGCAAGGACGGCCCGTACGTCGGTTTCGGCCCCGTCGGTGGCCCGTGGGTCGCCGCGTTGGTGCGGCGCAGCGAGGACGAGCGCGCCGAGGTCGTGGAGCTGCTGACCGGCGCCCTGCAGACTCCCGCCTCACCCTCGGACGCGGCGGACAAGCTCCACGCCGTCGATGCCTTCCTGGCTCGTTCCGGCTCACGCGGGCAGCGCAGCCCCAGCCCCGCCCACACCGCCTACGTCCTGTCCCTCTTCTGGTCGACCGACGACGGCGGCGAGTGGCCGGTCATGTGGGAGAACGCGCCGCACATGCTCCAGCGGCTCGGCTGGCTCGAGCGCGGCCTCTCCCACGCGGAGCGGTACGTCGCCTTCGCGGCGCTCTGCTCCGCCCTCCGGCCCGACGACCCGCGCTACGCCTCCCGCATCCTCTGGTGGTTCAAGGAGACGCAGGCCTTCGTCGGGGTCGCCCCGAAGGTCATCGACGTCTGCGTCGAGGCTGCCGAGCTCGCGGCCGAGTACCGCCCGACGACCGGCTACGCCAACGACAAGCACCAGGAGCGCGCCGCCGACCTCGCCCGGCAGCTGCGTGGCGAGGCCGATCACATCTCCGACAGCCTCATCGAGCGGCTCTCGGCGGAGACCGGGCTCTACCTCGAGGCCCCGACGCTCGCGCTGCAGCAGCACGCTGTTGACGACTCGCCCTACCGTGCCGACCTCTACGCCTCGTGGATCCTCGTCGGGGGCGCCGGCGCACCCGGCTTCCGGCTCTGGGTGACGCCAGCGGGGGTCGCCTTCGGCCTGCACGGCGGCTGGGAGGGTGAGAGCGACGACCAGCACCGCGAGGTCGGTGCGCTCCTCCAGGGCCACCTGCCCCGCGGCGTCACCTTCCTCCGGGTCCACGACGACGGCAGGCCCGCCGCCGAGGGCCTGATCGAGCCCGTCGGCCGCGACTACCCCGGTGGTGAGACCTTCGTCGGCAAGTGGTGGAAGGACGACACGGCCCTCGGCCGGGCCGACTTCGCCGACGACATCGCCACCACGGCGCGCGCCCTGACGCCGCTGCTCCGCTTCATCTCGTCGAGCCAGCGCGGCGGCCCCGAGGACCCGAGCCTCGAGCTGACCAGCATGGCCGACCTCGAGTCCGAGGTCGAGATCTTCAAGGCGGAGCGGCCCTATCCCAACGAGCGCGACGCCTGGCACCAGGAGCAACGGCGCGTCTTCTCCGCCGCCCTGTCCAAGGAAGGCCTCGAGACCTTCGACCTGCCGACCTTCAAGCGCGTCGTCTCCACCCGCGGCTACGGCGACATCGGCGCGCAGTCGGTCCTGATCAGCTCGATCAACGCGCTCGACGCCGCCGGGATCGACGAGCTGCGCCTGATGGTCCGCGAGCTGCTCTGGGGGGAGGGCCGCGACGAGGAGCGGATCAACTCCGTGCTCGGCACCGACGACCTGCCGGTTCAGGGCTTCAGCGAGAGCGTCATCATGAAGCTCTTCGCGATCGCCCACCCCGAGCACTGGCTGCCCCTCTTCACCCTGGCGGGCGAGTCGGGCAAGATCGCGATGCTCGCCCGGCTCGGCGGGCCCGCCCGCTGGACCGAGGGCAAGTCCCGCGGCCGGATGCACGTCGAGACCAACGCGCTGCTGCGCCAGGTCCTCGACCCGCTCCTGCCCGACGACCCGTGGGGTCAGGCCCAGCTGGCCTACTGGCTCATGCGCCGGTCCGACAAGGCACTCATGCCGGACCATGACGCCCTCGGCGAGGCAGCCAAGGAGCTGCTCATCGGTGAGGAGTTCCTCCGCGAGATCCGTTCGCTGCTCGAGGAGAAGAAGCAGGTCATCTTCTACGGCCCTCCCGGCACCGGCAAGACCTACCTCGCCCAGCGGTTCGCCCAGGCGCTGCAGCCGGACCCGGCCAAGCGGGACATCGTCCAGTTCCACCCCAGCAGCTCCTACGAGGACTTCTTCGAAGGGTTCCGGCCCCAGATCGACCACCAGGGGCAGATGGTCTACGAGCTGCGCAAGGGCCCGCTGGCGCTGCTGGCGGAGGCCGCCGAGGCGGACCCCCTGACCCCCCACATCATGATCATCGACGAGATCAACCGGGCGAACCTGCCCCGGGTCTTCGGGGAGCTGCTCTTCCTGCTCGAGTACCGGTCGCACTCGGTCAAGACCTCCTACCGCCCCGACGAGGGGTTCGAGCTGCCGCCCAACCTCTACTTCATCGGCACCATGAACACCGCCGACCGCTCGATCGCCCTCGTCGACGCCGCGCTGCGGCGGCGGTTCGACTTCGTGCCGTTCATGCCGCACGACGGACCCATGGAGGGCCTGCTGCGCCGTTGGCTCGAGGTCCATGACGGCCCGGTCTGGGTGGCCGACCTCGTCGACCGGGTCAACGAGGACCTGCGCCGGGCCCTGCGGGGACCCCACCTGCAGATCGGCCACTCCTACTTCATGCGGCCGGGCCTCGACGGCGACGAGTCGACCCTGCGCCGGATCTGGGACTACAACGTCTATCCCTTCATCGAGGACCAGCTCTACGGCCGCGAGCACGAGCTGGCCCAGTTCCGGTGGGAGAACGTCCGGGCCCGCTACGGCCAGTTCGACCTCGCGATCCCGTCCGGCCCGCAGCGGCCGCCAACGTCGTGACCATCGAGCTCCCTCCCATCGCGGAGCACGGTCGGTCCGGACCTGTCCGGCTCGACCGGGAGACCCGCGCCGCCCTCGTGGCGGCGGCGGGGGAGCGGCTCGTCATCCACGCCACCGCCGACCCCGACGTGGTGACGATCGGCGCGACGAGCTGGGTGGGCGCGCTGGCCGTGCCCGGACTGGTCGTGCGCGTCATGCCGCGCGTCTCGGTCGCCAACTTCTTCGCGATGCTCAGCGCGGGCGTCTCCCCAGAGCAGTTCGAGCACGAGCAGGTCACCTGGTCCGACACCGACGAACTCGTCGACGGCGTCGCCTACTTCGCGATCCGGCTCATCGACGCGGCCACGATGCGCGGGCTGGTCCACGGCTATGTCGGTCGCGAGGAGAATCTGCGCACGATCCGCGGGCGCCTGCTCGTCGAGGAGTTCGCGCGGCGTCCCTGGTCGGCCGCCGAGCCGCAGTGCCG
The DNA here is from genome assembly GCF_028446585.1 of Intrasporangium calvum. Taxonomy (GTDB): domain Bacteria; phylum Actinomycetota; class Actinomycetes; order Actinomycetales; family Dermatophilaceae; genus Intrasporangium; species Intrasporangium calvum_A. Next base: position 17,672 of record NZ_JAPFQL010000036.1, on the reverse strand, counting down.
CTACGACGACTTCACCTCGGACATCGCCGAGAACCAGCTCTTCCGCTGCACGCTGATGGCGATGCTGTCGTGGCCGCAGCTCGCGCCGGAGGTTCGTCGTGAGGCGCTGCGGGTGCTGGGCCGGTTCGACGGGGTGGCCGACACGCCGGCGACCAAGCACGCCGTGCCGGTGCCGATCACCCGGCTCAACGAGCACTACGCGGACGCCATGCGCCTGTCGCGCCTCGTGCTGCAGGCGATGTCACTCAGCCACGAGGCGGGGGACCAGCTCGCGCACAGCCTCATGGTCGACATGGACGACCTGTTCCGCCGCTGGATCGTGCAGGAGCTCGACCACCGGCTCGCGCCGGAGCTGCGCATCGACGCGGACGAGGACGTCTGGCTCGACGAGGGCCGGGCCCTCACCATGGCCCCGGACCTCATCGTGCGGCGGGGCAGCGACGTCGTCATCGTCGGCGATGCGTCCTACTCGATGGGCGCGGACGGCTACCTCGCCTCGCGCGACTACCTCAACCTCGTGGCCTACACATCGGCGATGGGCCTGCCGACTGGCCTTCTCGTGCACTGCAACACCGACCGGGCGCCGGAGAACGAGATCGTCATCCGCAACGCCGGCACCCGCATCCTGTGCCGGCCGATCCGGCTCGACGGCTCCTACAGCGCCGTGTCCCGGTCGATCGACGCGCTGGCCGACCTGGTGCGCGAGCTGGCCGAGTACCCCGGCGAGTTCGAGGTGCCCCGGATGATCCGGGCCGGGGTCCGCTGACTCTCGCCCGCCCGAGTGCCTGAGGGTCGACGTCCTGCTCTCTCGGCCGTTCGCCCTCCTGTCGACCGCCTCTGGCGGTTCTGGTCTTGGCCGGTTCCGGTCTTGGCCGGTTCCGGTCCTGGCAGATGAGTGACTCGCAGATCACACTGCCCGTTGTTGGGGCGCCTGCGCGACTGACTACTACACTCTGTAGTACCGACAGCAAAGGCCCTGCCGGATCACCTACTCAAGCTGGAGATGAGATCCATGGCCACCATCCACCACAACGAAGTCAGTCGGGTCCACGACATCGACACGCGGCACCCAGCAGACGGAATCGTCACCTACCAGGAGGAGATCGTCCGCTCGGTCTGGGCGCGTCGGGCCCTCGCCGTCCTCAGGTTCGTCATGGGCTGGACCTTCATCTGGGCGTTCGTCGACAAGCTGTTCGGCCTCGGCTTCGCCACGGCCTCCGAGAAGGCCTGGATCAACGGCGGCACGCCGGCTCAAGGCTTCATGAAGGGCGGCGCGGAGGGCGACAACCCGTTCGGTCAGTTCTTCGCCAACATCGCCGGCACGTGGTCCGACTGGCTGTTCATGTTCGGCCTGCTCGGCATCGGCGTCGCGCTCCTCGCGGGCGCGGGCCTCAAGATCGCCGCCTGGACCGGCTCACTCCTCCTCTTCTTCATGTACCTCGCGCAGTTCCCGCTCTACGCGGAGCGCGCCACCAACCCGATCACCGACTCCCACTGGGTCGAGGCCGTTGCCCTGATCGTCGTCGCAGCCACCTACGCGGGCGACACCTGGGGCGTCGGCAAGTGGTGGGGCCGCAAGGTCGGCAACGGCATCCTGCGGTAACCGACAGGATCCGGCCCGACGGGGCCGGCGCACAGCGACCGCCCTTCTCCCTGGGGGCGGTCGCTGATGTATGTGCCGGCCGGCCGCGTCGAGCGCTCTCGCCGCGGGCCCGCGGGCTGGTGGACAGGTCCCGTGGTGGACAGGTCCCGTGGGCTGTCAGGTCCCGTGGGCTGTCAGGCCCCGTGGGCCGCGACGTCCCAGAGCCGACCCGAGGCCCGGATCCCCGGCATCGCCTGCCGGATCGACCGCTCGGCCAGCTCCGGGGCGACCCCGAGGTCCACGGCGTACCGAAGGGCGACGGCCGGGGTGCGTCGCGTTGCGTCACGGCAGTGCACCAGGACGCGCTTGCCCTCGGCGCGGAACTGGCGCAGGGCCGACGACACGTCGTCGAGCACGAAGTCGAGGTGCGGGTTGGACTCATCGGAGTCGTCCTCGTCGAGCCAGGCCTCGAGATGGTCGCGAGGGGGCACTCCCTCCGCGGGGATGTCCTCCAGGCCCAGGGGGCAGAGGGACACGACCGCCTGGACCCCGAGCTGCTTCGTCTGCGACAGGTCGCTGATGGTGCCCAGGACGATGTCCGGGTCGATGGGGTGGGGCAGGGCCAGGGGCGCGATCGTGGGGTCTGCCATCGTCGCGACGGAGGGCCACGTGCCGGCCCTCCGCCCGCCGGACCACGTCGAGACGGCGATCTCGACGAGGTCATGCGCCCGGTAGCCGGGCCAGCCGTGGACCATGCGGCGCCACTGGGTCGGCACCGCCGAGGCGCCATAGCGGGCGCCGAGCAGCGAACCGGCAATGGCAGCCACGGTGTCGGTGTCGTGACCGGCGCGTACCGCGGCCTGGAGGCCACGCTGGAGGTGCATCGGGGACCGGTCGCCCCGGTCCGTCGTCGTGATGGCCGCCCAGGCCGCCTGGAGCGCCGTGACGGTGTAGCCGTTGTTGACGAAGCGCGCCGGCTCCTCGCCGGTCGCCTCCTCGATCCAGCCGGACCAGTGGGACCGGTGTGCCTGGCTGACGAGGTCGAGCCCGGACGTCAGGTCGAGCCGTCCTTCGTTGACTGCGACTCGGATGGCCTCGGACCAGAGGATCGACGAGTCCGCCGCGAGGGGGTCGGCGTGGGTGAGCTCGGCGACGGCGCGTGCGGCACGAGCGGTCGCCTCGCGGTCGGTGACCTTCCAGATGCCGACGACGGAGGTCCGCATCAGGGCGCCGTTTCCCGCAGTCAGGCCGGTCCGCTCATGCAGGGCCCGGCTCGCGGCGGTGAGGCGCTCGTGCGGACGGCCCTCGAGCTGGTCCGCGTCGACGAGCACCGTTCGGGTCTGGGCCCCGACGTCGGTTGCCCCGCCGACGAGCCATCCGGCGAAAGCCTCGGCGACGGCGTCCAGACCGTCGGCCGCCGTGAGATCGAGTCCGCGAGCCGCTGCCCCTGCGACGCACAACGTCATCTGCGTGTCGTCGCTCCACTCGCCCGGGTCGTAGGGGCCGAGTCCACCGCCTTTCATGACGGCCTCGCCGACGGGGGGTGCCGCCATCTCGTAGGGGACTCCGAGCGCGTCCCCGCAGGCCCCACCGAGCAGCACGCCAGCGGCACGGTCGAGGGCGATCGGGCGGTTCACGACCACGGGACGGCCTTTCGTCGATGGACCGGACAGGCAAAAATCTACGGCCCGGGGCGCGGGTTCGTGCTGCTGGGGCCCAGACCGTAGGATTCCCGCGTGCTCGCCCCCCTGACCGTGTCGCTCCTCGTTGCCTCCGGGGTGCTCGGCCTCGTGGCCGCCCACCACCTCGTCCGCCGGCGGCTCGTGGACGACCCGCTGATCCTCATCGGCGCGGGGATCGAGCTGGGCCTGCTCGTGCAGCTGGTCTACGGCATCTCGCAGTCCGGAGCCATCGTCGACGGTTCGGAGCGGGCCACGTTCGTGGCCTACCTCTTCACGGTGCTCGTCATCCTTCCCGCCGCGATCTTCATCGCCATCAAGGAGAAGACGCAGTGGGCGATGGCCGTGGTGCTCGGAGGAGCGGTCGTCGTGGCCGTGCTCCTGGCGCGCATCCAGCAGATCTGGGCCCTCAATGCCTGAAGCCGTCCCCGTGGACCCCCACACGGGTCACCAGAGTGACCACCACACCCACACCGGGCGCGGTCCCGGGCGCCTCGTGGTGGCGCTCTACGGGCTGCTCGCCCTGGCTGCCACCGGGCGCAGCGTCCTGCAGATCGTCGAGTACTTCGACCGGGCCCCGGTCTCCTACCTCCTCTCCGCCCTCGCAGCCCTGATCTACGTGGTCGCCACCGTCGGCCTCGCCCGCGGTGACCGGCTCTGGGTGCGCGTCGCGTCGGTGGCCATCGTCATCGAGCTCGTGGGCGTCCTGCTCGTCGGCGCGCTGTCGTATGCCGCACCGGACTGGTTCCCCGACAAGACCGTGTGGTCGCACTTCGGGCAGGGCTACGGCTACGTGCCCCTCGTGCTGCCCGTGCTCGGGCTCCTCTGGATCCGGCGCAGCCGGCGGCTTCGCTCCGCGCCGATAGGGTGACCGGCATGGACGAGGCCCCCATCGCACCGACCACCCCGAGCAGCCAGGCGACACCCTCCGGCCGCGGCGGCGACACACCGGCGACCGTGCCGGTCGGCCCGTTCACGGTCCGGCCCGTCACGGCAGACGAGGCGCGCGCCACCGTGCTGGAGCTGCACGGCAGCTTCCTGCAGACCCCGGAGTGGGCCCGCACCAAGCCGGACTGGACGGCGGTGCACCTCGGCTGGTTCGACGCCTCGGGGGCGCGCGTCGGCGCCGGTCTCGTGCTCTCGCGGGCGCTCCCGCGCGTGCGACGCTCCTTCGCGTACCTTCCGGAGGGCCCGGCCCTGCCGTGGGCCGCTGTAGCCGGGGACCCGGCCGCGTGGCTGGAGCCCCTCGTGGCCTGGGCCCGGTCCTCGGGTGCCTTCGCGCTGCGGCTCGGTTTCCCGGTCGTGTCGCGGTCCTGGGAGCCGGACATCGTCAAGAAGCAGATCAGCGAGGGCGGTCTCATGTCCTTCACCGCCCTGCCCCCGACGGTGGACAACCCGGTCGCGCGCCGGCTGGAGGCGTGGCTCGACCGCGGCGACTGGCGACCGATCGGGTGGGGGAACACCGCCGCCGTGGGTCAGCCGCGCTATCTCTGTGTCATCGACCTCGAGGGTCGCGACAGCGCGGCTGCGCTCAAGGCGATGAACCAGCAGTGGCGGCGCAACATCAAGAAGGCCGACAAGGCGGGTGTCGAGGTCCGGTCCGTCGGTCTCGAGGGTGTGGACCGCTTCCACGAGCTCTACGTCGAGACCGGCGAGCGCGACCACTTCGTGCCCCGGGCGAAGTCCTACTTCGAGCAGATGGTGCGGTCGTTCTCCGATGCTGGCGAGGGGGTCACCGGATGCATCTACGAGGCGCACATCGACGGCGACGTCCTGGCCTCGGCCTTGATGGTGCGCGTCGGCGACACCTTCTCCTATCTGTACGGCGGGTCGACCGGTCGCAACCGTGAGGCCCGGGCGAGCAACGCCCTGCAGTGGCAGGCGATCCAGGACGCGATCGAGGCGGGTTGCTCCGCCTACGACCTGCGCGGTTTCAACACGTCGCTGGGCGCCACGTCGCCGCTGATCGGTCTGCTGCTCTTCAAGCTCGGCGCCGGAGCCGACGTGGTCGAGATGGTCGGCGAGCGAGAGCTGGTGCTGAGCCGGTTCTGGCACACCGCCTTCGAGAAGGCCATGGCGTTGCGCGTCGCGATCAACAACCGTCGAGCGGGCGCAGAGGCCACGTCGGACGCCGACGTCTAGGTGCGTGCTCAGCGCGGCAGCAGGCACTCGGCCGAGCCCGTGCCGGAGCGCACCGCGACGAGCACTCCGTCGGCGTAGACCCGGCACTGGAGCTCGGCCGCGCCTGACGCTCCGCGGGCGACCACGGACAGGAGCGCACCGGGCTCCTCCATGAGCACGTCGACCGCGAACGGTAGCGGTGTCCCGGGGACGAGGCTGTCGTCGGCCTTCGCCAGGACGACCATCGTCGCGTAGTCGTCGTCCCCGGCCACCTCGACGCGGAACGACGTGGCTCCCGGGGGGACGGCCTGTGCCTCGAGACCTGGCTGGATGCCGGCGACCATGCCGTCCTCCACGTAGGTCACGTCCTTGATCTGGGTCGTGTCGTCCTCGCCCCAGTCGGGAGGGGGAGCGTGCCACTCGACCGATCCGGCGTTCGTCATGCTGTCGGGGCCGTCGCTGAAGGCGACGTTACCCATGACGGGCAGGGCGAAGAAGGCGGCCAGGACCAACCAGGCTGCTCGGCCCCGCGGCCGGTGCCGGGGAGGCGTCGGCGTCGTGGGTGGCGGCAGAGGGGGCAGGTGGGGTGCCGGCGCCCACGCCGTGGGCGGCAGCGACGACGCAACCGGGGTCTCCTCGGGGAACGCGACGTGTCGATCGTGGTGCGGGTCCGGTGCCGCCGGCCTCGGGTCCATCGTCGCCCCTTCCGCGAGGTGTCCCACCGGGTCAGACCCTACGTGTCGCCGGGTGGTTCCACCGGAAACGAGTTCGGACCGGCCCCGCCCGGCGCTTATCCTGTCGCCCATGCCCGATGACCATCCTGCCGCCCCCGCGGACCGCCGCACCGGGCCGGTCCGGGCAGGTCGTCGGGGCGGCGGCGGGCGTCGACGCGCGCCGGGCGCCGGGGCATCGCTGCGTTCAGGGGGCCGTATGCCGCTGAGCCCGGACGCGCTCGCTGCCCGCCGGGCCGCTCGGGCGGGGTTGGTCCCGCCCATCACGTATCCGGAGCAGCTGCCCGTCGTCGACCGGAGGGACGACATCGCGGCGGCGATCCGGGACCACCAGGTCGTCGTCATCGCCGGCGAGACGGGGTCCGGCAAGACGACGCAGCTGCCGAAGATCTGCCTCGAGCTGGGGCGCGGGCTCGATGGCGTCATCGGCCACACCCAGCCCCGGCGCATCGCGGCGCGCGCGGTCGCCGAGCGGCTCTCCGAGGAACTGCGCGTCGAGCTGGGCACCACGGTGGGCTATCAGGTCCGCTTCACTGACCAGTCGAGCCGGGACACCCTCGTCAAGGTGATGACCGACGGCATCCTGCTCGCCGAGCTGCAGCGTGACCGCGAGCTGCGGCGCTACGACACGATCATCATCGATGAGGCGCACGAGCGCAGCCTCAACATCGACTTCATCCTCGGCTACCTCAAGCAGCTGCTCCCGCGTCGGCCGGACCTCAAGGTGATCATCACCTCGGCGACGATCGACCCGGAGCGGTTCGCCCGGCACTTTGCGGCTGCCGACGGGACTCCGGCACCGATCATCGAGGTCTCCGGCCGTACGTATCCGGTGGAGATCCGCTACCGCCCCCTCGTCGACCCCGACCGGCCCGACGACGACGAGCGCGACATGATCACCGGCATCTGCGAGGCGGTCGAGGAGCTCTGGACCGAGCGCCATTCCGGCAGCAGCTCCGACATCCTCGTCTTCCTCTCGGGGGAGCGCGAGATCCGCGACGCCGCCGATGCGCTCAACGGGATGAGGCTCCCGGTCACCGAGGTCGTCCCGCTCTACGCACGGCTGTCCGCTGCCGAGCAGCACCGGGTCTTCCAGCCACACACGGGGCGTCGGATCATCCTGGCCACCAACGTCGCCGAGACCTCGCTCACCGTGCCCGGCATCCGCTACGTCATCGACACGGGCACGGCCCGCATCTCTCGCTACAGCCAGCGGACGAAGGTCCAACGGCTCCCGATCGAGGCGATCTCCCAGGCGTCGGCCAACCAACGGTCCGGCCGCTGCGGACGCGTGTCCGAGGGCATCGCCATCCGGCTCTACTCCGAGGACGACTACCTCTCCCGCCCGGAGTTCACCGACCCCGAGATCCTGCGGACCAACCTGGCGTCCGTCATCCTCCAGATGACCTCGCTGGGCCTGGGGGACATCGCGCGCTTCCCGTTCGTCGACGCCCCGGACAGCCGACAGATCGCTGACGGCGTCCGGCTCCTCGAGGAGCTGCAGGCCTTCGCACCCGGGGACGAGACCCCGCCGACCCCGCAACGCCGGCGACGTCCGGGACGCCGCCTCACGGCATACGGCCGGACGATCGCGACGCTCCCGATCGATCCGCGCCATGCCCGCATGGTGATCGAGGGGGACCGCCGGGGCGTCCTGCGTGAGGTGCTCGTCATCGTCGCGGCCCTGTCGATCCAGGACCCGCGCGAGCGGCCCCAGGACAAGCAGGAGCTGGCCAACGCGTCGCACAAGCGCTTCGCCGACGAGACGAGTGACTTCCTCTCCTGGCTGCGGCTCTGGGCCTACCTCAAGGAGCAGCAGCGCGATCTCAGCTCGAGCGCCTTCCGCCGGATGTGCAAGGCAGAGTTCCTCCACTACCTGCGGGTGCGTGAGTGGCAGGACCTGCACGCCCAGCTGAAGCAGGCGGCCAAGCAGGCGGGGCTCGACGTGTCGCGGGGCACCGTGCGCACCGGTGAGGGGGAGGTGGACGCCGATGCGATCCACCAGTCCCTGCTGGCCGGTCTCCTCTCCCACGTCGGAGTTCGCGATGAGCAGCGCCGGGAGTACCTCGGCGCCAGAGGGGCCCGCTTCGGGATCAGCCCGGGCTCCGCGTTGTTTCGCAAGCAGCCGCAGTTCGTCATGGCCGAGGAGCTCGTCGAGACGACCCGACTCTGGGCCCGGATCAACGCGCGGATCGACCCCGTGTGGGCGGAGGAGCTCGGCGCGCACCTGGTCAAGCGGCAGTACTCCGAGCCGAGGTGGTCGGGGCGCCGAGGCTCGGCTGTCGCCACGGAACGGGTGACGCTCTATGGCGTCCCGCTCGTCGTCGGCCGGACCATCGGCCTGGCCAAGGTCGATCCCGAGCTGGCCCGCGACCTCTTCATCCGGCACGCGCTGATCGAGGGTGACTGGCCCACCGAGCACCGCTTCCTGCGTGACAACGCCGAGCTGCTCGAGCGCATCGGACAGCTGGAGGCGCGGACCCGACGCCGCGACATCTCCGTTGACGACAGCGTCCTGATCGCCTTCTACGACAAGCGGATTCCGGCCGAGGTGGTCTCCGGTCGCCACTTCGACACCTGGTGGAAGAAGGCCCGCCGCCAGACGCCGGACCTGCTCACCTTCACCGAGGACCTCCTGCTGCGGGACGGCTCGGCTCCGCTGGAGGTGGAGGACTACCCGACGACCTGGCGCCAGGGTGATCTGGCCCTCGACGTCACCTACCGCTTCGAACCCGGGTCCGATCTCGACGGGGCCACCGTGCACGTGCCGGTCGACCGGCTCAACCGGGTGACTGCCGACGGCTTCGACTGGCAGGTCCGCGGTTTCCGGGAGGAGCTGGTGACGGCACTGATCCGCTCGCTGCCCAAGGCGACGCGGCGCCATCTCGTGCCGGCACCGGATCACGCCAAGGCCGTGCTCGGCGAGCTCGACCCGGCGCACGGTCGACTCGTCGACGCGCTCGCGACCGCGCTGCGTCGGCGGGCGGGCGTTGCGGTCAGCCCGGACGACTTCGACTGGGAGCGCGTTCCGCCCCACCTGAAGGTCACCTTCAGCGTGGACGCGCCGAACGGTGAGCCGGTCGCCACGGGCAAGGACCTCGAGCTGGTGCGCGAGGCGGCGACGCCCCAGCTGCGCCGCCGGGTCCGGGCCGCGAGCACGAGCGTGGAGCGCACGGGCCTGACGACGTGGGACCTCGACCGGGTGCCGGACACGTTCGAGAGCGGGGCCGGGGTGCAGGGCTACCCGGCGCTCGTGGACACCGGAGCCGCCGTCGATCTCAGGGTCCTGCCGACTCAGGCGGAGGCCGAGGCAGAGCATCGGCTGGGGGTGCGCCGACTCCTGCTGCTCGGCATCTCACCGCCGTGGAAACAGATTCTCGCCCGGCTCACGAACACCCAGAAGCTCGCCCTCGGACACAACCCGCACGGCAGCGTCCCGGCCCTGCTCGACGACTGCCTCGCCGCCGCCGTCGACGCGATCAGCGCGGAGGTGGTCCCCGCTGCGAGCGGCGCAGCTGGCAGCGGCATCCGCACCCGCGAGGACTTCGAGTGGGCCCTGTCCGCCGTCCGCACGCACACGACGGCGCGGGTGGTGCAGGTGGTCGGGCTCGTGGAGCCGATCCTGGCTCGCCACCTGACCATCACCAACCGCCTGGCCGAGCTCGACCGGTCGTCGAGCCCGGCGATCCGCCCGATGCTGGCCGACGTGCGCGCGCAGGTGAAGGAGCTGATCCGGCCCGGTTTCGTCGCCGACACGGGCATCGCCCGGCTCCGCGACCTCGACCGCTACCTGCGCGCCGTGGAGCACCGCCTGGACAAGGGGCGCGCCAACCCGGCGCGCGACGCACAGGCCCTCGACCAGGTGGATCTGGTGGAGGCCCGCTACGCCGACCTCCTCCAGGCGCTGCGCCCGAGCCAGCGCGAGGCAGCCGAGGTCCTCGAGATCGGCTGGATGATCGAGGAGCTGCGGGTATCGCTCTTCGCCCAGTCGCTCGGCACGGCCTACACCGTCTCGCCGCAGCGTGTCCTCAAGGCGATCGCCAGGCTCGTCCCCTGAGGGGGGCCGGCCGTGTGCCGGGAGCGGCCGGGAATCATGGTGCCGACGGCCACGTTTGACTCTCTGTACCGTCGTGATGAAAGGGCGTTCCGTGCAAGACCCCACCGAGCTCTTCCAGTTCGAGACCGATACGTCGCTGTCGCCGGACGACACGCACGCCTCCGTCCTCGTCCTGGCCCTTGGCGGTTTCGTGGACGCCGGGCACACACAGCGGGTGCTCACGGAGCACCTGCTGGAGCAGCACGAGTCCCGCGTGATCGCGTCGTTCGACGTGGACCAGCTGCTCGACTACCGCGGGCGCCGGCCGACCATGGTCTTCGATCGTGACCACTGGGAGAGCTACGCCGACCCCAGCCTGCTGCTGCACCGGGTCGTCGACCGGGAGGGGGTCCCCTTCCTCCTCCTCGCCGGGCCGGAGCCCGACTACCAGTGGGCCCGGATGGCCGAGGCCGTCATGGTGCTCATCCGTGCCCTGGACGTCGACCTGACGATCAACGTCCACGGCATCCCCATGGCCGTGCCGCACACCCGCCCCCTCGGCTTCACGTCGCACGGCACCAACCCGAGCCTCCTCTCGGGCAACGAGACGCCGTTCGGCACGGTCCAGGTCCCCGGCAGCTTCGCCTCCCTGCTCGAGCTGCGCCTTGGCGAGGCGGGGCGCGACGCGCTCGGGTTCGCCGTGCACGTGCCGCACTACCTCGGCCAGAGCGAGTTCGCCGACGCCGCGCTCCTTGGGCTGCAGCGGCTCATCGCCGTGACGGGGCTCGACCTCGACACCACGTCGCTGGCTGCGGCGGCGGGACGCGACCGGGCCGAGATCGCCCGCCAGATGGAGCAGTCGGACGAGATCTCCGCCGTCGTGCGGGCGCTGGAGCAGCAGTACGACACCTTCCTGGAGGGGCGGCAGCGCCGCAGCCTCCTCGCGACCGACCTGTCCGACCTGCCGACGGCCGACGAGATCGGCGCGGAGTTCGAGGCGTTCCTCAAGGACGTCGCCGACGAGGCTGGGGACGAGCCGACCGCCTGAGCCGCACGCGGTCAGCCCTTCGCCTCGCTCCAGCGGGTGATGACGGCCGTGTCGGCGACGAAGCGCACCCGGTCGGTGCCGGCCCACGTTCGCGCCGCGAGGGTGAGCGCGTCCTCGACCGCCTGTCGCGCGTCCGGCGCGGCCGGCCGCGGCACGTGGACGAGGAGCTCGTCGTGGAGGCACAGGACGATCTGCCCGCCCAGGGGGCGCACGGCGTGGCGGACCGTGGCGGCCCAGGCCTTGAAGAGCTCTGCCGCTGAGCCCTGGATCACGGCGTTGCGGGCGAAGCGTCCGCGCGCGGCATCAGCGGCCGCCACGTCACCATCGGGCCGTATGCCGCTGGGCTCGCTCCCCGGGACCTCCTGACCCCCGGTCCGGGCGGGGTCGCCGACCCCGGCTGAGTCGGTGCCGAAACGGATCAGTCGCCCGCCGTGGGTGCGGAGCGGACGCCGTGCGACACCGTCGGCGTAGGCCCGGTCGAGCAGGGCCATCGCGACTGGGTAGGCCCGTTCGAGGTCCTTCAGCGCCTCGCCGGCTGCGCCGGACCGCTGGCCGTACATGGCGGCGAGCACGGCGATCTTGGCCACGGGGCGCTCGACCCGGAGCTTCTCGGCGACGGGCGCGTAGAGGTCGTCGCTGCGGGTGGCTGCTGCGAAGGCCTCGTCCCCGCTGACGACGGCCAGGACCCGGGGCTCCACCTGTCCGAGGTCGGCCCGGACGAAGACGTGGCCGGGCTGGGCGCGGACCGCCGGCCGGAGCGGGGCGGGCAGGTTGTGCAGGCCGTTCTGGGCGGTCATGCGGCCGGCCGCCCCGTCGCACGCCGTCCAGCCGCCGCGGAGGCGGTCGTCGTCTCCGACGTGCTCGTCGAGCCACCGGTAGCCGTAGGTCGTCGCGATGCGTTCGTCCTTGCGCCACGCGAGGAGCGCGTCGACGAGCGGATGTGTGTGCCGGTAGGGCTCGAGGACCCAGGCCCGGGTGTTGGGCACGTCCACCCCGACGGACTGGAGCAGGGAACGGACCTGAGCCGGGTTGCGCAGGTCGGCCCGCTCGCCGCCGCGGGCGTGACGCAGGACGACCCGGTCCCGGTCGGCGCGGATCCGGGCTGCTTCCGCGTCGGTGTCCGGGCGCGGGCCCGCCGCCGCCGAGATGAGGTCCTCGGCGGCCAGACGGTCGACCGGCAACCCGTCGCGCTCGAGCTCAAGGCAGAGCACCGCGGCCGCCGACTCCGACCACACGGTCCGGACCAGGCGGTCTGCACTGGCCGCGCCACGCCGGCGGATGGCCTCCTCCTGGTCCTGCTGGCACCGCAGCGCCAGGTCGGCGAGCCGCGCGAGACGCTCGGGTGTGGTGGCCCACCCGGTCAGCGCGTCGGCGCGCAGGTGGCCCGAGTCGGTCAGCAGGTCCTCCACGGCCTGGTCAGCCACGTCGAACAGGTCGCCGTCGAAGGCCGCGTGGCGGCCACGACGGGGGAGCGGAACGTCGGCAGGCGGGAGGCCGCGGCAGCCGGCCCACACGTGGCCCGGGGTCGCCCACCACCCGCCGTGCAGGAGCCGGTGCGCCTCCGCGAGGTCCCAGGTCCGCGGCAGGTCCACGCCGGCTGCCACGACGTCCCCAAGCGCGTCCGCAGCCGACCACACGACCCAGCGGGGGTCGCGGGTCGCGACCAGCTCGGCGACCCGAGCGGCCACCACGGCGCGAGGCCAGGGCTCCGCGAGACCTGGCCCAGCGGCATACGCCCCCTGTGGACCCACGACGAGCGCGACGAGCTCTTGGCCCCTGGTCGGCTCACCCAAGGGAGCGCGCCATCCGGTCGACCGCCTCACGCAGAATCTCAGGGGAGGTCGCGAAGTTGAGCCGGGCGAAGCCGCGGCCCCCGGCGCCGAAGGCGGGACCCGCGGTCAGGGCCACCCGACCGCGGTCCCGGAAGTGCACTGCCGGGTCGTCGCCCAGGCCGAGGTCACGACAGTCCAGCCACCCGAGGTACGTCGCCTCGGGGACTCGGAACCGGACGGAGGGCAGGCGGTCGCGGATGAGCTCGTCCAGCACGCGACGGTTGGCGTCGAGCTCCCCGACGAGCCGATCCACCCAGGCGCCCCCCTCGGACCACGCGGCCGCCTGCGCGATCACCCCGAGGTGGCTCGCGCCGTAGGTGACGAAGGGGTGCAGGCTCGCCACGGCGGCCCTGGCCTCCGCACCCGGCAGGAGGAGCCCGGCCTTGAGGCCGGCGAGGTTCCAGGCCTTCGACGCGGACGTCGCGGTGATGCCCCGCTGGCCGCCCTCCACGGCGAGATACGGCGTGAAGGAGGCCGGTGCATAGACGAGGGCGGCATGGATCTCGTCGGCGATGACCGTGACGTCGTGATCGGCGGCGAGCCGAGCCAGCATCTCGAGCTCGGCCCTCGTGTGGACGGTGCCCGTGGGGTTGTGGGGGTTGGACAGCAGATAGGCGGCCCGGCGCCCTCCGGAGCTCGCCTGCTCGAAAGCCGCTGCCAGGGAACCGGGGTCGAGGCGGCCCTCCGGCGTGAGCGGTGCGTCGAGAGGAGCCCGGCCGACGGCGTCGATGACCGTGAAGAACGCGTTGTAGACGGGAGAGCTGACGACGACGGGCGCGTCCTGGTCCGTCACCACCTCGAGGACCCGGGCGATACCGGTGAGCACGTCGGCGACCACGCGCGCGCTGCCCCCGTCGACCTGCCAGCCCCAGCGCTCCGCAGCGAAACCGGTGAAGGCATCGACGTAGTCGTGGGTCCAGGCGTATCCCGTGTCGCCGCGTCGCATCGCGTCCGAGACCGCCGCCACGACGGCCGGGCACGGCTCGGCGTCCATCTCGGCCACCCACAGCGGCAGCACGTCCGACGGATGGAGACGCCACTTGAGGCTCGTCCGGGAGTGCCGCAGGTCCTGGGCGGAGGCGGACAGGATGCGCTCGCTCATGACCTGAGCCTAGGAGAGGACACCGACGGGACGGGTAAGGGATGGGCGGCGGGCCACTGGCCCCCCGGGGACCGGCATCGCGTAACGTCAGCGACGTCCGGCCACCAGGGGGTCGCACCCGGTTCGCCGTCGATCGACGAGACGCTTCAGTCTCAGAGGAGAGGAGCCACGTGGGCATCTTCGGATGGGGTAAGGACGAGACGCAGGAGGCATCCGACCGCGCTGCCGGTCAGGTCCAGGAGGCCGCCCGGAGCGGCAACGCGGGCAGTGCGCTGGAGCGGGCCAGACAGGCCGACGAGGGCGGTCTGAGCGGTGCGGCCTCCCGCTTCCTGGAGCGACTGCTCGATGTCGGGATCGACGGCCGAGGGCCGTTCGAGTCGGCGCGGACCGTCGCGGACAAGGCGCTCGCCAAGGCCGGCGGAGACCCCGAGGAGGCGATCCGGATCATCCAACGCGACCATCGCCGGCTCGGCGCGGCCGGTGGCTTCGTCACCGGTCTCGGCGGATTCTTCACCATGCCGGTCGCGCTGCCCGCCAACGTGCTCGAGTTCTACCTGCTCGCGACCAGGATGACGGCGGCGACCGCCCGGATCCGGGGCTACGACATCGACCAGCCGCAGATCCGCTCGGCCGTGCTGCTGACCCTGGTCGGCGCGGACAGCGACGACCTGCTCAAGAAGGCCGGCGTGTTCGCGGCCGGCGGCAAGCTCACGTCCGTCGCACTCGAGCGCCTGCCGGCGCCGGCGCTCATGGTCCTCAACAAGGCGATCGCCTTCCGCCTCCTCGGCCGTCTCGGCTCCGGCGTCATCGCCAAGCTGGGTCGGGCGGTGCCCGTGGTCGGAGGGGTCATCGGCGGCGGTGTCGACGTCTACATGCTGAGTCGGATCGCGAACCAGGCCGAGACCGAGTTCCCCCGCGGGGGCGCCGCTGAGGTCCCCCAGGTGGGCGGGGGAGCAGCCGGTGGCCGGTAAGGCCGCGCGGGCTGCGTCCCACCTCAAGGTCCTGGCCACGACGGCGTCCGTGCTGCGCGCCGCGACCCGGCCCGGCGCGCCGAGCCTGACGATGCGGCTCCAGGCCGTCCCGCGGCTGGTCCGGGCCACGCTGGCCGGCCAGTACGCCGGGACGACGCGAGGGCGGCTCGGGATGCTCGCTGCGGCGGCCGCCTACATCGTGTCGCCCGTCGACCTCGTGCCGGAGGCGATCCTGCCGATCGTCGGTGCAGCCGACGATGCGGTGGTCATCTCCTGGGCGGTCAAGACGCTGCTCGAGGAGACCGATCGGTTCCTCGCGTGGGAAGCGGGACAGGGTGTGCGCCACTCGACGCGCTCCGAGCGGCGCGACGTCATGGGACGGTCACTCGCTGGACCGGGTCGAGGGACCGCTGTGCCGGCGCAGCACGCGAGCGGCGTCGGACCTCGCATCACGGGGCAGGCTCGCGACGCCGCGACTGCTTACGTGCTCGAGACGGTGCGCCGGCGCCTGGAACGGTGACCGTCGTCCACATCCCCCGAGGCCGTGCCTCGGTCGTCCACAGGTCAGTCGGAGCCCCTCGCACGGCGGCCGTCCGGCGACCAGTCTCGGGGGATGCAGAAGATCTCCGTCTCCGGGCCCGCCGAGCTGGCCACCATCGTTCCCTACCACCTCGGGTTCCAGCCTGAGCGCAGCGTCGTCGTCATCTGCCTGCGCGACAAGGCCGTCGGCCTCGTCGCCCGCGTCGACGTCGTCGGCTGGTCCGACGCCGCCCAGGCCGCTGCCCAGCTGTGCGAGCCGATCGTCCGCGACGGTGCGACGGCCGTGGTCCTCGTGTCCTACGAGGACGTGGCGGGCGAGGCCCGCCCTCTGGCCGAAGCGCTCGGGGCGGCTCTGGGCCTCACCGGGATCACCGTCCTGGAGGACGTCGTGGTGCGCGGCGGACGCTGGCATGTCGTCGGGGCCGACCGCTCGGAGAGTGACGGCGCACCACTGCCCGCTGTCGCCGACGTGCCGGCGATTGCCGGTTACGTCGCTCAGGGTCGATCCGTCCTCGGCGACCGGCGTGCCGTCGAGGCGCTCGTCCAGCCCGAGCGGGCGGCTCATGACGAGGAGGCTGCTGCCGCCGTCGCGCAGTGGCGTCAGCGTTACTGGGACGCTCGGGCAGCCGAGCGGGTGGCGCTCACCGACGAGTGCCTCGCGGCCTGGGGCACCGTGTTACGCGGCGAGGCGTCGCCGTCCACCGTGCTCCGCCTCGTCCCGGCGCTCGTCGGACCCCTCGACGACCGGGACCTCCGCGACGCCCTGATCGCCTGGCTCTGCCCCGGCTGGCTGCCCCTCGAGGCGATGGACGGCCGGCTCCTGACGCAGCTGGGCGTGCTCGTCGGTGATGTGGAGCCGGGCCCGGCCCGAGGCGACGACGCAGGGGTCGTCTGCCAGGGGTCCGACGTCGAGGACGTCCTCTTGGCGCTGTGCCGGGTCACGCCGGTGCGCTTCGCCGCGGCCGTCCTGGCGATAGCGGCCGCCTACGCCTGGTTCCGTGGCGATGGCACGCGCGCCGGCCTCTGCGTCGACCGGGCGCTGGACATCGAGCCGGAGCACCGCCTTGCCGGCTTGATCCGGCTCGGCCTCGACCATGGGGTGCGCATGCCAGCTGCCTGAGCACTCGAGGCGCCAGGCGGGTGACTGGAGGCCGTCCGTGCCGCCGCGTTCGGGTCCACACCGTGGACGATGGGGAGGCCTCGCGAGACCACGTGACGTAGAGTGGGGGCAGGTCATGAGTGCCAGCGCGAAGCCCCGGCTCGCTGGTCGGCAACCCTCCGTCGCGGTGGGGTGCCCCGGGTGAGGACCAGGCCACGCCACAACCGGCGTCGGCAAGCGCGAGCACCGGGAGTCGATCTTGACGATGACAGAGAGCCATCACACCTCGACGCACGCGATCCGTGCCCAAGCCCGACACAACGGGTTCCACGTGCCTGCGAGCCGGCCGCGTGTCGACGGCGCCTGGCGGCCCGGTGACCCGGTCGGAGCGCGACGCTTCGCGCAGATCGGCGACGTCCGGCTCGAGCGAGGCGACTCCCTCCCCGATGTCACGGTCGCCTATGAGACGTGGGGCACGCTCAACACCGCCGGCGACAACGTCGTGCTCATCGAGCACGCCCTCACCGGCGACAGCCACGTCGACGGTGACGCCGGCAACGGCCACGCCTCCCCGGGCTGGTGGCCGGGACTCGTGGGCCCGGGACGCCCCATCGACACCGGGTCCTGGTTCGTCGTCGCTGCCAACGTCCTCGGTGGCTGCCAGGGCACGACGGGACCATCGAGCCTCGCCCCGGACGGGCATGAGTGGGGCAGCAGGTTTCCCTACGTCACGATCCGGGACCAGGTGGAGGTGGAGGCGCGCCTGCTGGAGCACCTCGGGGTGAGCCGCCTGGCGGCGGTGGTCGGGGGGTCGATGGGCGGCATGCGGGCCATCGAGTGGGCGGCGACCCGGCCGGAGCTGGTCGACCGCTCCATCGTGCTCGCGAGCACGGCCTACGCGACCGCGGACCAGATCGCCTGGTGCCAGCCA
>NZ_JAPFQL010000035.1 GCF_028446585.1 Intrasporangium calvum | reverse complement strand
CCCCGGCGTCGTGGCGCTTGACGGTGTGGACTTCGAGGTTCGTCCCGGGGAAGTCATGGCCCTCGTGGGCGAGAACGGAGCGGGCAAGAGCACCCTGTTGAAGATCCTTGCCGGCGCCGAGCACGCGGACGAGGGGACGATCGAAGTCGACGGTGCGCCCGTGCAGATGGCGCACCCTCGTGAGGCTCAGCGTCACGGCATCGCCGTCATCTACCAGGAGCTCAACCTGGCCGAGCATCTCTCGGTCGCGGAGAACATCTTCGTCGGGCGTGAGCCCCGAAACCGCCTCGGCGGCGTCGACTGGCGGCGCATGAACGCCCGCACCCGTGACCTGCTTCGCGACCTTCGGGTCGTTGCGAGGCCAGAGACGATCGTTGGCCGTCTCAACGTAGCCACCCGCCAGATGGTCGAGATCGCCAAGGCCCTGTCCATGGATGCCCGCGTCATCGTGATGGACGAGCCGACATCGTCACTGACGGAACAGGAAGTACAGACCCTGCTCCAACTCGTTCGAGAGCTTCGCTCGAAGGGGGTCTCCGTCATCTACGTCTCGCACCGCATGCGAGAGATCTTCGAGGTCTCGGATCGAATCACGGTCATGCGCGACGGGCGCCTGGTCGGCGTACGCGACGCCGCGGGCATCAAGGCGGATGAGATCGTCACCATGATGGTCGGTCGGGAACTGACAGACCTGTACGGCGGGGAGACCCGCGGAGCCGTGACTGCCGAGAGCCCCATCCTCACTGTCGAGGGCCTCAACGCCGGAGATCGCGTCAAGGACGTCTCGTTCTCGGTACGCCCTGGAGAGATCGTCGGCTTCGCCGGCCTCATCGGCGCCGGCCGAAGCGAGACGGCGCATGCCATCTTCGGATCGCTCCCTCGCACGTCAGGTACGGTGACCGTAGCCGGCGCCCCCATTGCGCCGAAGCATCCAGACGACGCGATCCGCCATGGCGTGGTGCTGGTCCCCGAAGACCGAAAACGGGAAGGTCTGTTCCTCGGGCTTCCGGTCCGCACGAACATCGCCTCACCCTCCCTGAAGAGACTCAGTCGCTGGGTGTTCGTCAAGGGCGGAGCCGAGGGTGCCTTGGCTCGGGAATCGGCAAAACGGCTCAACCTGCGTTCGTCCGCGGTTGACGTGCCGGTCCGCACGCTGAGCGGTGGCAACCAGCAGAAGGTCGTGCTGGCCCGTTGGCTTGCACTCAACCCGAAGGTTCTTCTCCTCGATGAGCCCACCCGCGGCGTGGATGTCGGCGCCAAGGCCGAGCTCTATCGAATCATTCGCTCCGTGGCCCGTGAGGGCGTGGGAGTCGTTGTCATCTCATCCGAGCTGCCTGAGGTTCTCGGGATCTGCGATCGGATCCTCGTCATGCGCGAGGGCAGGGTGGTCGGTGAGCTCGACGCCGCGACCGCCACAGAAGAAGCAGTCATGTCGCTCGCTACCGGAGTGTCGGAGGCCAAGAAATGATCAACCAGAAAGCACCCGAGGTGGCCGCGATCACCGCGAACAGCCCCTCGCCCGAGGAACACTCGCAGATGAAGGACCGGCTCAGGAGAATCTTCGGTGCGAGGGAAGCCGGGCTCGCCGCGGTGCTGCTGCTCCTCGTGCTCTTCCTGGCCTGGCGCTCGCCCTACTTCCTCACACAGAGCAACCTGACCGTGGTGAGCCGGCAGATCGCCCTTTCCCTGATCATCGCGATCGGCATGACCTTCGTCATCCTCGCGGGACAGATCGACCTGTCCGTCGGGTCCGTTGTCGCGTTGGTGAGTGTCCTCACCGGCATGTTCATGGTGAACCTGGGTCTGCCCATACCCGTGGCAATCCTCCTGGCACTGCTCGTCGGGTCGGCGGTGGGCGCGGTGAATGGAACCATCTTCGCCAACAGCAAGATTCCATCGTTCGTTGTCACACTCGGCATGCTGGCCGTCGCCCGTGGACTGGCCCTCGGGATCACCGAGGGAAGCACCATCTCGGGTCTTCCCGGCAGCTTCTTGACGATTGGCCAAGGCTCGTGGTTCGGCGTGCCGATCCCGGTCTGGATCGCGGCGGTGATCGCGCTCATTGCCCACACGGTCCTGACACGGACCATCTTCGGACGTCACGTCTACTTCCTAGGTTCGAACGAGGATGCAGCGGTGCTCTCCGGCATCAGGGTCCGGCGTGTCAAGATCGCGATCTTCACGATCGCGTCCACACTGGCTGCGCTCGAGGCTGTGATTGAGACCGCACGGCTCAGTGTCGGCCAGCCCTCGGCAGGCAGCGGCTACGAGCTCGCCGCGATCGGTGCGGTCGTGATCGGTGGGGCCAACCTCTTCGGAGGCGAGGGCAGCATCCTGGGCACCATCCTGGGAACCACGTTGCTCGCCCTCATCCAGAACGGTCTGATCCTGCTGGGCATCTCGGCGTACTGGCAGCAGGTCTTCAGCGGGGCCATCATCGTGCTCGCCGTCGGCCTCAACATGTGGCGAAGGCAGCGCGAGGGCAGTCTGTAGGTTTTCTAGCCCTGGAAGAACCCCCCCGCGAGATGGAGTCCATCATGCCCCCACGTCGTGCACTAGCCGAAGGCTTTGCGGAGTCCTTGGTCGACGACATCATTGCGGGCGTCTACCCTCCGAACTCGCCACTTCCCGGCGAACAAGACCTCGCGGACAAGTCCGGCTTGAGTCGGCTGACCGTGCGGGAGGCAGTCAAGTCCCTCGCCGCGAAGTCTGTCCTGCGCGTCGAGCAGGGGAGAAGGACCTTCGTCAACGATCCGAGCGAGTGGTCCCCCCTCGACCCGGTCCTCTTGGTGGCGCGGTCCTCTCACAACGCCGACCGCGTCACCCTGCCTCGCAAGCTCCTGGAAGCGCGCCGGGTCGTGGAAGTGGCTGTCGCGGGGTTTGCGGCCGCCCGTCGCCGGGACAGCCACCTGGAGCAGCTGCGCTCAACCATCGAAGCCATGGAGGCAGCGCACGCCTCCACAGAGGTCGAGGCGTTCGTGCAGGCAGACATCAGGTTCCACCAAGCCATCCTGGCGGCGGCGGACAACCCGTTCATAACCGCCCTCTTCCAGCCACTGGAACAGGTGCTGCTCATTGGACGGCGTCAGACGTCGGCCTTCCCGGAGGAACGGGTGCACGCCATCGAGAAGCATCGCGGGATCTATGAGGCCATCGCATCAGGTGATCCGGCAGCCGCTCAATCCGCGATGGCTGGTCACATGGCTCAGACGGAGGACGACTTCGACTCGTTCGTCGTCAAGCACGGGACCGTCCTCGACCTGCTCAACGAGCAGGAGCCCCCCCACGACCCCACGAAGAGGAGATGAACCCATGCAGTCCCCGCCTCCCCCGGCACGTCCTGACCTGGAGTTGCCCCGGCTCGGTCTCGGTGCGATGACCTTCGGTGACCAGGTCGACCTGGCTGGCGCGCGTGCGTTGGTCCAGCAGGCCTTGGAGTCGGGCGTGGTGATGATCGACACCGCCAACGTGTACGCCGGCGGACGCTCGGAACCGATGGTGGGCGAGGTGATCGCCGGGTTCCGGGACCGCTTGGTGCTGGCCACGAAGGTTGGCATCCCGACCGACGAAGGTGACCGGAGGCCCCTCGCGGCGGTGCGGATCCAGGCCGAACTCGAGAACAGCCTCCGACGATTAGGTACCGACCACATCGATCTCTACTACCTGCACCAGCCAGATCGCTCCACTCCAGTGGAGGAGACGCTGGCCGCCGTAGGCGATCTCATCACGCAAGGCAAGATCCGGGCCTGGGGGGTCTCCAACTTCGCCTCGTGGCAGATATCGGAGATGCGGCATGTCGCACAGGGGCTGGGGATCCCGCATCCCCTCTGCGCACAGCAGCAGTACAACCTCCTTTCCAGGCGTCTGGAAGACGAATACGCCGAGTTCGCCCGCACCGTCGGCCTCGGGACCGTCGTCTACAACCCGCTGGCCGGGGGCATGCTCACAGGTAAGCACCTGGGATCGGCCGAGCCCGCCGAAGGGCGTTTCGCTTCGGCCATGTACAAGGAGCGCTACTGGAACGCGCAGATCCACGCAGCTGTCCGGCGGCTTGCAGAACTGGCAGGGGAACTGGGCATCTCCCTCGTCCAGCTGGCCTTCAGGTGGTTGCTCGGTGGCACCGTCACGACCTCCGTCCTGCTGGGTGCCTCGCGACCTGAGCACCTAGCCGAAAACCTCGCGGCCGTCACCGACGAGCCGCTTCCTTCGCAGGCACTCGAAGTCTGCGACTCGGTATGGGCCGTGCTGCGAGGTGCGGCACCGGCCTACAACCGCTGACTAGAGCCATTCACAGAAAGGTAGGAAAACCATGAAAGTTCTGGTAACCGGAGCCCGCGGAAAGGTTGGGCGCGCAGCCGTGGAGGCACTCCTCGACGCTGGACACGAGGTCGTGGCCACCGACCTCATGCGTCCGTCCTTCGAGCGCAAGGGTCCCCGCGACGTGCCCTACACGATGGCCGATCTCACGGATGCCGGCGATGCGTTCGCCGTCACCCGAGGCGTCGACGCGGTCGTGCATTGCGCCGCCATCCCCGAGCCGACCGGCAACCCGCCGCACGTGGTGTTCCAGACGAACATCATGGCCAGCTTCAACATGATCGAGGCGGCAATCCGATTCGGCGTCAAGCGGTTCGTCAACATCTCCAGCGAGACCGTGCCTGGGTTCTTCTTCCCCGAGCGGGCGGACCTTCCGGACTACGCTCCGGTGGACGAGGAGCACGAGATCCGTCCTCAGGACCCCTACGCCCTGTCCAAGTGGTTCGGAGAGCTGATGATGGATGCCGCCGTCCGTCGCTCCGACATCAAGTGCATCTCCCTGCGCCCGAGCTGGGTCCAGTACGAGGAGAACTACGAGCAGAACCTGGGTCCCCAGGTCCGTGACGAGTCGGTCCTCTCGCCCAACCTGTGGAGCTACATCGACGTCTACGACATGGCGGACGCCATCGTCCTGGCCGTCGAGTCCGACCTGCCGGGTCACGACGTGTTCTACATCGCGTCGCCCGACAACGTCACGGGAAAGGACTTCGGCGAGCTGCTCCACAAGCACTACGGCGACAAGATCGAGCTCCGGCCCACTGACCGCGCTGACGCCTCAGGCATCTCCACGGCCAAGGCCCAGCGGGTGCTCGGCTACTCGCCCAAGCGATCCTGGAAGGACTACCTCGACGCTGAAGGCCACGCGAAGCCAGCAGCGAACTGACCGAATCGGCCCCACGAGAGGGGGCAGCGTCCGGGGTGGCCGCCGAAGAGCTCGCACGAGTGCGGCCGCCCCGCGCACGCCGGACCGAATGGCTAGACCAGCCGTCCGGAAACGAACCGTTGGATGAATGGAGACGGAAGTGGAACTTCCCAAGCGCCCGCTGGGTGGCACTGGAATGGACATCACGTCAGTCGGCTACGGGGCCTGGGCCATCGGCGGTGGTGGCTGGTCCTTCGGATGGGGGGACCAGCAGGACGACGAGTCCGTCGAGGCGATCCGGTACGTGCTGTCCCAGGGCGTCAACTGGATCGACACCGCCCCCGCCTATGGAATGGGCCACTCTGAAGAAGTCGTGGGACGCGCCATCAAGGACATCCCCGAGGACGAGCGGCCGTACGTCTTCACCAAATGCGGACTCCTGGTGCCCGAGGGGCGGCCATTCGACGACCCTGAGCGCATCGCAGACGCGGCTTCCCTACGCGCGGAAGTCGAGGACTCACTGCGCCGCCTTGGCGTCGACACTCTTGATCTGCTCCAGGTCCACTGGCCGTCTGGCGACGGCACACCGATCGAGGACTACTGGAGCACCCTCATCGCGCTCAAGGAGGAGGGGAAGGTCCGCGCGATCGGCCTGTCCAACCACGACGTCGAGGAGCTCCGACGCGCCGAGACGTTGGGCCACGTCGACACCCTGCAGCCCCCCTTCTCGCTCATCGCCCGCGAGGCCGCCTCAGAGCTGCTGCCGTGGTGCCGTGAGCACGGGACCGGGGTCATCGTCTACAGTCCGATGCAGTCCGGGCTACTGACCGGGGCTTTCTCGCCCGAGCGGATGGCTTCCTTGGACCCCGAGGACTGGCGTACCAAGGATCCGGAGTTCACCACCAACCTCGACAAGAATCTCGCATTCGTCGAGCGTCTCAAGGCTGTTGCTCAGCGCAGCGGCGTGACGCCCTCGGCGGTGGCGGTGGCTTGGGTCCTTGCATGGGATGGGGTTACGGGCGCCATTGTGGGGGCACGCCGACCCTCACAGGCAAGCGCGTGGCTTCCTGGCGCCACCCTGCAACTGTCGGAGGAGGACCTCGACGAGCTCAGCGGAGCGCTCAAGGACACCGGCGCGGGATCCGGGCCGACGCGGCCCTGAAACAGAGTTCGAGACCGAGCGGCGAGAGACCCAGCTAACCGCGGCAACCCCAACAGCCGGGGGATGGCCGGTAGGCCCCCCTCACCCTCGAGGAAGCGATGCTCCGCACTGGCGTTCTGTCCGGCCCTTGTGGCGTAGCGGCCCGCGTCAGAGGGTTCAGCGCGGTCTCGACCACGCACAAGGCGGAAACGATTGCGGACCGCATGGCTCCGATCAGCGGCGACTCGCACCGGGCGGCGTCGACGGACAGTGTCGAATTTGTGCGGAAGTTCCGCGCTCGGCAATGTCCCTGCAGATCAGGTACCCGTGAGCCTCGGGCTGTAAATCCGTCGCGAAAGCTACGAAGGTTCGAATCCTTCACCTGCCACCCAGTGCTCAGAAGGGCCCCTGACCAGCGGAAACGCCGGTCGGGGGCCCTTCTGCTCGGTCACCTGGGTCATGGCCACCGCACCGGAGTCGAACTCCATCGATCGATCTCGCATCCGGCGGAGCGCGCTTGGCGGGCACGGCCGGTCGCGCCGCGGTTAGGGTCGCGGGATGAGCTTGGAATGGGAACAGGTGGTCGTTCACTCGCTCGACCCGGAACGGCTGGGGCAGTGGTGGGCCGAGGCACTGGGCTGGGTCGTCGTGTACCGGTCGGCGGACGAGTTCGAGATCAGGCCGGCGCCGGACCGCAAGCCGGGGCTGGACTTCGTCCGGATCGAGGAGGAGAAGAAGGCGAAGAGCCGACTGCACCTCGACTTCCGGCCGGACGACCAGGACGCGGAGGTCGAGCGGCTGTTGGCCCACGGTGCGCGGCGCGTCGATGTGGGCCAGGGGGACGCCCGTTGGGTGGTCCTCGCGGATCCAGAGGGCAATGAGTTCTGCGTGCTCTCGGCCCCGTGAGGCGCGCGGGCCTCCACCGACGCGGTCAGCTCTTCTTCAGTTCCTCGGCCAGCATCACGATGATGCCACTGGGCCCGCGGACGTAGGTCAGCCTGTAGACGTCGCGGTAGGTGGCGACACCGCGCAGCGGATGGCAGCCGTGCCGCGCGGCCGTCTCGAGGGCGTCGTCGAGGTCGTCGACCGAGAAGGCGACCCGGTGCATGCCGATCTCGTTGGGCAGGGTCGGCGTCGTCTCGATCGCGTTCGGGTGGATGTACTCGAAGAGCTCCAGTCGCCCGTTGCCGTCGGGCGTCTGGAGCATGGCGATCCGGGCATGGTTGCCGTCGAGGCCGACGGCGGTGTCGGTCCACTCGCCACTGACGGTGTCCCGGCCGATGACGCTGAGTCCGAGGTCGGTGAAGAAGGCGATTGTCGCGTCGAGGTCGCGGACGGCGATGCCGACGTTCTCGAGCTTGATGGGCATGGCCTGCACGTTACGGCGAGCGCCTGCCGAGGGCCATGCATGGCACGCGGCCCCCGCGTCACCAGCGCGTCCGGACCTCCTCGGCAGAGCCGAAGATGTCAGCGATGGTGATCCACAGCCCGTTCTCGTCGCGCACCCGCCCCGACCAGGTCCCGAAGAACTGCTTCGTCGTGGACGGTCCCACCTTGACGTCAGGGCCCGCAGTACGGGCGTGCTCGGGCGTGAACGTCAGCTCGACGGCGTCACCCTGCACGCGCCACGGGGCGAAGCCGTCGTCAGGTGAGTGCTCCCAGGTCAGCTCCTCGCTCAGCTTGCTCAGCCGACCGTCGACGACCAGGCCGTTGGGGGCGGACCCCGTGCCGTCGCTCCACCGGCCGCCGACGTGGAAGCCGACGGCCCGACCGTCGGACACACCCGAGCCGGTGCCGGACGTCCAGGCCAAGGCCCGCGGCCAGCGCCCGCGCCCGTGGTCGTGCGTGGCCCAGGAGGTCCCAGCCGGAAAGGGCTCAGGCCGGCCGTCGATGTAGACCGTGCCCTCGGCAGGTCGGGCCGCGTCCTTGACGGTGTAGAGGAACCTCCTGCGGCTCCACGGCACGACGACGCCCAGGCACTCGTGCCGCTCGGGCCGATGGGCGACGATGTCGACCCGGATCCGTTCCCCCACGGCGCGCAGGCGGGTGCCGCCCTCGACCTCGTCGATGTCGATCCGGACGGGCAGAGTTCGCGCACGCACGGACCCCCGGCCCAAGGTGCCGGGGAGCGCAGCAGAGCCACCGAGCACACCTACGGAGTCGTGGGTGATCTCCTCCCCGGAACGGCGGTCCAGCAGCCAGATCCCCTGCAGAGACGCGTAGTCCACGTCAGAGACGGAGAGGCCGACGACGTGGGTCGCCGTCACGACCGTCCACTGCTCCCAGCGGCGCGAGCGACCCCAGGCGCGGGGTCCGCGACCGATGCCGTCGGTGACGACGAGCGGGGTGCGGGTCCAGCCCACGGCGGCGTCGTTGAGGTGCCCGTCGGGGAGCGTGAGGAGCACAGGAGAGGTGATCTCGCGCTCTGGCAGCGGGCGGGACGGGATGGCTTGTGGGAGGGAGGCGTCAGCCACGGAGGAACTCTATTTCGCCCGGTTCGTCCGCCCGCGGGCGGCCCACCGGAAGGGTCTCAGGCAGGGGCAGGCGCCAAGGTCGGGGCGACCGCCGAGCCCAGTCCGGGGACGTCCGTGCCGGGCAGGTGCCCACACGCAGGGTCCTCGGCCAGGGGGTCACCGAAGGCGGCGTAGGCCCGGGCGCGAGAGCCGCCGCACAGGTCGGCGTACTCGCACACCCCGCACCGGCCGGAGAAGCGTGCCGCGCGGATGTCCCGGAGCAGCGGGGTGTCGCGGTAGATCTCGGCGAGCGGCCGCTCCTTGACCGAGCCGAGCGGCAACGGCAGGAACCCCGCCGGGGTCACCTCGCCGTCGTAGGCGACGAAGACGATCCCCTTGCCGTCCCGTGTCCGAGCCGTCTGGGCCCGCACGCGCGCGGCCGGCTCGCCCATCAGCTCGGTGAGCCGCCCGGACAGCTGTTGGTAGGTCGCCGTCTCGGGCGGTGCCACGCCGTCCTGCCGCCAGGCGACGACCCGGCGGAAGAAGGGGGCCTCGACCGTGCGGACGATGAAGCCGTGCTGGCTGGCGTCGTAGAGGAAGTGGCAGACGTCCTCGTGCTCCTCGGGGCTGATCGCGCCCTCGGCGACGCCGCGCCCGACGTGGACGAGGAAGAAGACCTCCCAGATGTGGGCGCCGGCGTCGGAGATGAGCTTGGCGACATCGGCGAGCTCGGTGAGGTTGCTCTTCATGACGGTCGTGTTGATCTGGACGGTGAGGCCGGCGTCGGACAGGGCCCGGATCGCGGGGATCGTGTCGGCGAAGTGCCCGGGGATGCCGCGAACGCCGTCGTGCGTCGCCGCACACGCCCCGTCGAGGCTGATGGACACGGCGTTGATGCCGGAGTCGACCATTCGGGCGATCGTGGCGGGCGTGAGCTGCGGGGTCACCGAGGGCGACAGCGCAGTCGGGATCCCCTTGGCGCGCGAGGCCTCGACCAGCTCCCAGATGTCCGGCCGCAGCAGGCAGTCGCCGCCCGTCAGGACGAGGATCGGGTAGGGCCGGCCGAACCCGGCGACCTGCTCGATGAGGTCCAGGCCCTGCTCGTGGGTCAGCTCGCCCGGGAGGGCGCCGGCCATGGCGTTGGCCCGGCAGTGCTTGCAGGCCAGCTGGCAGGCCCGCGTGACCTCCCAGAAGACGAGCATCGGCCGCTGGTCGAAGTTGACCTTGCTGGGCGCGGTGGGGCTGTGCGGAGACATGGGGCTCGTGGCCTCCTCGTGTCGGCAGATCGTTCCCTGTCCTACTACGACGAAGTGTAGTACTACAGGATCTCGCCGCTGTCCCCTCTGGGCGAGATGCTGGCCACAGCACGTGCAACCCGATCACTCACCGCCGAGCCGAGGACGTCGCGCCCGCTCGAGGTGACGTTCGCACGGAGCGAGCCCAGCGGCATACGGGCCAGGCAGTTGTCGTATGCCGCTGGGCTCGCTTGCGCGCGAAGGCGGCGGCGCGCTCCGGCTGGGGGCACCCGGGACGTGAGGCGCACCCGCCTCCAGGGGGAAGGACGGGTGCGCACTTCTCAATGTAGGAGCGGCGTGGCAGGACCCGAGGCACTTTGCCGCCGATGTCGAGAATCTTGACGGTCCCTTAACGCCGACGGGCCTGGCGAGGGGGCCTGGGGGTCCTAGCGTCGAAGTGTGTCGCCGAAGGTACCCAGCGGCCCCTCCGGGCTGAGGCCGGGATGAGTCCCCTCCTGCTCATCACGTCAGTGATCGTCATTTCCGGCCTCAGCTCGGCGCTCACGCTCCATCTGCGCAAGGTCGAGCTGCACCGCGGGGCCTCCCCGACGGTGGTCGCCGGCGTGACGGCCTTCAACGTCGTCCTGTTCAGCCTGCTCGCCCTCGCCATCGTGTGAGGACGCCGCACTTCACGGCTCGAAGCGGTAGCCGAGCCCCGGCTCCGTGATGAGGTGCCGGGGCGCGCCGGGCTGCTCCTCGAGCTTGCGTCGCAGCTGCGCCATGTAGACGCGCAGGTAGTTCGTCTCGTCACGGTAGGACGGGCCCCACACCTCGCGGAGCAGCTCACGGCCGGGCACCAGCCGCCCGGGGGAGCGGGCCAGTGCCTCGAGGACGTGCCACTCGGTCGGCGTCAGGCGGACCTCGACCCCGTGCCGGAGCACGCGCTTCGCCCGCAGGTCGATGGTCAGGGTCGCGGTCTCGACCGTGGCGAGGTCCTCGGCCGGCGCTGCGCGGCGGACCGCGGCGCGCACCCGAGCGAGCAGCTCCTCGATGCCGAACGGCTTCGTCACGTAGTCGTCGGCGCCCGCGTCGAGGGCGGCGACCTTGGTCGCCTCGCTGTCGCGTGCCGACAGGATGATGACCGGCACGCTGCTCCGGCGACGCAGCGTCGAGACGACGTCGACTCCGTCCATGTCGGGCAGGCCGAGGTCGAGGACGACGAGGTCGGGATCGACACTGGCGGCGACCTCGAGAGCCGTGGCGCCGTCGGCCGCGGTGTGCACCTCGTACTTGCGGGCCTGCAGGTTGATGGCGAGCGTCCGGCGGAGACGGTCGTCGTCCTCGACGATGAGCACGCGGTTCACGGCGCCTCCGCCAGCTCGATGCGCATGGTCAAGCCGCCCCCGGGCGTGGCCTCGGGAGTGATCGTGCCGCCCATCGCCTCGACCAGGCCCCGCGCGATGGCCAGACCCAGGCCCAGGCCGCCCGGGGTCGTGTCGTCGAGCCGTTGGAACGGCGCGAACATGTGCTCCCACCGGGTCGGCGACGCCCCCGGCCCGTGGTCGACCACGCTGAGGGAGATCACCCCTGAGTCCGCTGCCCCGGAGCGGGTGACCCGCACCTCCGGGTGGTGGTCGGCCGGGGTGAAGCGTCGGGCGTTGTCGAGCAGGTTGGCCAGGGCACGCTCGAGCAGGGGGCCGTCGGCGAGGACCTCCGGCACCGGGTCGGGCACGCGCACGGTGACCGACGGCCCGACCCACCCGGCAAGCACCCGGTCGATGACCTCGTCGACCGGCACCGGCCGGGAGTGCACGGACAGCGCTCCCACTTGGATCCTGCTCATCGCGAGCAGGTCGTCGACGAGCTGTGCGAGCCGGTCGGCTCCGTCCTCGATGGCGGCCAGCAGCTCCGCCTCCTCGGCCGGCTGCCACTCGACGTCCTCCTGCCGCAGGCCGGAGGCGGCCGCCTTGATCCCCGCGATCGGGGTCCGCAGGTCGTGGCTGACCGCGGTGAGCAGGGCCGACCGGACCCGGTCCGTCTCGGCCAGCTGCTCGGCTCGGGCCGCCTCCCGGGCCGTCGCGAGGCGACCGTGCTCGGCGCGCGCCCGGTCACGGGCCCCGGCCTCCACGACGACGCTGACGATCACGGCGACCAGCACGAAGACGACCAGGTCGACGAAGGCCTGCGGTTGCTCGACGGTCAACGTGGCGTAGGGCGGGGTGTGGAACCAGTTCGCGGCGAAGAAGCCGCCCACGCCGGCCAGGACTCCGGGCAGCAGACCGCCGACGACGGCGATGATGACCACGGCGAGGAGATAGACGAGCAGGATGCTCTCTCCTCGGCCCGGGAGGCCAGCGGCCACGGTCGCCAGGGTGAGCAGCGGCAGGCCGACGACGCAGAGCCCCAGGCCCATGAGCTGTCGCCGTCGGGGCAGCGCGGTGGCCGGCCCCGACTCGCGGCGCCTCAGGACGTCCACCGCAGCTGCCCACCGCTCCACGCGTTCAGGCTGCCACACCGGGTCGCCCGTCCCGCGCAGAAGCGCTCAGGCCCAGTCCCGAGCATCGTCGAGAGCGAGCAACGTCGTGCCGGCGACCTCGGCCGGGTGCGTGTAGAGGTTGTTGTGCGACCCCCCGAGAACCGCGGTGCGCACCCGCGCCGACCGGCCCGCGGCCTTGGCGAGCTGAGCCAGCCACGCGCGCGGCGCGTAGGCGTCGTGGACCCCGGCGACGACCGTGAGCGGGGCCGCCAGCTCCCTGACGTTGCGCTCGGGGGTGTCGCGCAGACCGCTCCGGATCAGCCGCACCAGGTCGAGCCGAGCGCGGGCCACCTCCCGGAGGTCGATCTCCGCGGGTGAGTCACTCCGGTAGGCGAAGGGCGTCGCCGCGAGCAGCCGGGGGAGGCGCCGGTGCTCCGGACAGAACGTCGGGCCCGCCATGACGAGCGCGAGTGCACGACGGTGGGACTGCAGGGTGAGCGCCGTCCAGAGCGCCGCCTGGGCACCGGTCGAGTGGCCGAGGACGACGACGGGCCGATCCGGGGCCGTGCGCAGCACCCACTCCGCGGCGACGGAGGCGATCGAGAAGAGCTCCGGCTCAGCAGTCCGCGGCTGGGCTGACCCGAAACCCGGCACGTCGAGCACCGCGCACTCGACACCCTCGGCCGCGACGTCGGCGGCCGTCGGAAGGGTGTAGCCGACCAGCCCGAGGCCCGGAAGCACCACCACGAGCCCGTCAGCGACCCCACGGGAGCCACGTGGGAGGTGATGCAGCGAGCGGACGACCACCGACCCGACCCGAGTTCGTCGCTCGTCGCCGCCGGCTGTCCTCGTCATGGTGCGGCGAGCCTAACCCCGCCGACGGCCCACGGCACGCGCCCGCGCGGAGCCAGCTCAGCGGCATACGGCATGCTGGGCGGGTGAAGGGTGGCGATGGGGGCGCACGGCCCCGGGCGCGAGACCTCGGACTGACCTTCGGCGCGGACGAGACCGGACGGCGCAACGCGATCACCGACGTCTCCGCCGTCACCGTCGGGCACCACACGGTCAGGGACGACGCCGCGGGAGTCCACTCCGGAGTCACGGCGATCAGCCACCCGTCCCTCGGCGCCGGCACCGCGCTGCCCTCCGGGCTGTTCGTCGGCAACGGCTACGGCAAGCTCGTCGGCGCCACGCAGGTCATGGAGCTCGGCGTGCTCGAGACCCCCGTGCTGCTGACGTCGACGCTCTCGACCTTCCGAGCTGCCGACGCCCTCGTCAGCTGGGTCCTGGAGCACCACCCGGGACCGCCGACGAGCATCAACCCCGTCGTGGGTGAGATCAACGACTCGTGGCTGTCCTCGACCGTGCCGCGCGCCGTCACCGCCGAGCACGTCGACGCCGCGCTCCGCGATGCCAGCGGAGGGCCCGTCGCCATGGGCAACGTCGGTGGGGGAGCAGGAGCCTGCGCCCTGGGCTTCAAGGGCGGCATCGGGAGCGCCTCGCGGGTGCTCCGGGGCCCCGTCGAAGGAACCGTCGGCGTCCTCGTCCAGGCCAACATGGGCGGGACGCTCCGGGTCGGCGGCCGGCTCGTGCGGCCGACCGAGCTCGGCCTGGATCCGGCTGGCCCCGGGACCGTCGAGGCCGGGTCCTGCGTCATCGTGGCCGCAGTCGACGTGGCCTGTGCTGCCGCCGACCTCACGCGCCTGGCGCGACGCCTCGTCTACGCGCTCGGCCGGGTCGGGGCCCGCTTCAGCCACGGGAGCGGGGACTACGGCCTGGCCTTCTCCGTCGTCCCCGGACTGCCCCGGGAGCCGCTCCGGCCGGACGCCCTCAGCCACCTCTTCGAGGCGGCCATGGACTGCGTGGAAGAGGCCGTCGTCGACGCCCTCCTCGCCGCCGACACGGTCCGGACCCCAGCCGGCCGGGTGGCGCACGCGCTGCCGGCTGACGCCGTCCGTCCTTGACGCGGTGCGCTGACTCGAGGACGCGCCGACGGTCCCGATCGGCCCACGTTCCCGGCCCCCCGGTGTGACCATGGAGACGTGGAGACCGTCGAGATCCGGGCCGAACCGCTCGAGGCGCTCGCGGAACTGCTGGAGCCCGATCGTGCCGCGACGTTCCTGAGCGCCGCCGCGCAGGCGCGCGAGGCCCTCGCGGGACGAGTCGTGTGGAACATCAACTCGACCGCCTCCGGTGGCGGGGTGGCCGAGATGCTCCAGACGCTGCTCGCCTACGCCCGGGGCGCCGAGGTGGACACCCGCTGGCTCGTCCTCGAGGGGGACGCGCAGTTCTTCGAGATCACCAAGGCGCTGCACAACGCGCTCCACGGATCGCTCGTCGGACGCACCGGGTTCGATGGGACCGACCGGGCACACTACGAGCGCATCATGCAGGCCAACCTCGCGCAGCTCCAGGGGACGATCCGGGCGGGCGATGTCGTGCTCCTCCACGACCCGCAGACGGCGGGCCTGGCCGCCGGCCTCACAGAGCTCGGCGCCCGCGTCGTCTGGCGCTGCCACATCGGCCGCGACGAGGGCAACGACGTCACC
Organism: Intrasporangium calvum; assembly: GCF_028446585.1. Lineage (GTDB taxonomy): Bacteria > Actinomycetota > Actinomycetes > Actinomycetales > Dermatophilaceae > Intrasporangium > Intrasporangium calvum_A. The sequence continues at coordinate 16,445 of NZ_JAPFQL010000035.1, read as the reverse complement.
GACCTGGCCTGGGCCTTCCTGCGCGAGCACATCCTCGCGGCCGACGCCTTCGTGTTCTCCCGGGCCAGCTACATCCCTGACTGGGTGCCCGCCGACCGCGCCGTGGTGATCCAGCCCTCGATCGACCCCTTCTCGACGAAGAACGCCGCCATCGCAGCCGCCGAGGTCAGCCGGATCCTCCTCGAGGTCGGCCTCGTCCACAACGGCGACCCGCACGAGGCCGTGGAGTTCGACCGTCGCGCGGGCAGCCGCGGCGTCCTGCGCCGCCACGCCGACCTGGTCTCCAACGGTCCACCGCCGATCTCCGCCCCACTCGTCGTCCAGGTGAGCCGGTGGGATCGCCTCAAGGACATGCCAGGAGTGCTGGCCGGCTTCGCCGAGCACGTCGCCCCGTCCGTGCCGGATGCGCACCTCGTCCTCGCCGGCCCCGACGTCTCCGGCGTCACCGACGATCCGGAGGGGGCCGAGGTCTACGCCGAGTGCCGGCAACTCTGGCGGGCGCTGCCCGACGACGTGCGCGACCGGTGTCACCTCGCCTCGCTCCCCATGGACGACGTGGACGAGAACGCCCTCATCGTCAACGCCCTCCAGCGCCACGCTGCCGTCGTCGTCCAGAAGAGCCTCGTCGAGGGCTTCGGGCTGACCCTGACCGAGGCGATGTGGAAGGCACGCCCGGTCGTCGCCAGCGCGGTCGGCGGTCTGCAGGACCAGCTGACCGACGGTGACGAGGGCTTCCTGCTGGCCGATGCCCGGGACATCGTGACCTTCGGAAAGCTGGTGCGGCGGCTGCTCGACGAGCCGGAGCTGGGCGACACCATGGGTCGACGCGGACAGGTACGCGTGCGCCGGGACTTCCTCGGCGACCGGCACCTCGTGCAGTGGGTCCGGCTGCTCCGCAGCCTCGACGCCTGAGGCGGTTCAGGCGCTCGCCGGTGACGGCCCGAGCCGGGTGACCCTGCCGACCACGCCGGAGCCCGCCGACGGCTCGACGATGTCGAGCCGTTCCAGGAGGAAGAGCAGGGCCGTGGCGAAGTCGTTGCTCGCCGTGTCCCGCCGGACGACGTCCCAGTCCACCTGCTCACGCAGGGCGCGCGCCACCGGGATGTGCACGGCGAAGTCGCAGTAGTGCTCCGTCAGGGCGTTGAGGCGGTGCACGAGGAGGTCGGTGGCGGGCATCACCGGCATCTCGATGGAGAGCACCCGCAGCGGAGTGGCCCTCTCGACGACGCTGTGATCGGCGAACGAACCAGCCGGCCGGAAGATGATGTCCACCAGCGCGTCGTCGACGAAGACCTTGAACAGCCAGTCCTCGGGCGGTTGGACGACCTGCAGCCCCTGGTCGGCCAGCGACTGGGCCACCGCTGCGGCGTCCTCCTTGGCGATGAGGAAGTCGGCGTCATGGTTCGGTTCGGGCCCACCGCGCGCCCACACCCCGTAGCCGCCGATGAGCGCGAAGGGGCGGCCGGTGTGCTTCAAGGCCACGGCGACGGTCTTGAGCGCCTCGCGCAGGTCGTGCTGGTCAGGTTCACCCATGCACCGCCTCTACCCCGTTCGGCCGGGTCCGTCGCCGTGCATCCGCCGATCAAGTGGGGAACGCCCGCCCCGTCGGGTAACTGCACCTACATGCGAGTCGCCACGTTCAACATCCTCAACGGACGCGTACCCGCCGACCAGCATGTCGACCCCATGGGCCTGGCTGACGCGGTGAAGAGCCTGGACGCCGACATCCTGGCCATGCAGGAGGTGGACCAGAACCAGCATCGCTCGGGTTTCTCCGACCTGACCTCAGTCGCCGCGGAGGCGATGGACGCCCCGCACCACCGGTTCGTCGCCGCGATCCACGGGAGTCCCGGGGCCACCTGGGTGGCGTCCACGGGTGACGAGCAACCGGACTCCGCAGCCTACGGTGTGGCGCTCCTCTCGCGCTACCCGGTGAAGGGCTGGCAGGTGATCCGACTCGAACCGGTGCCGTTCCGCGTGCCCATGCGGTTCAAGGGGCGCAGGCGCCCCTACCTGGTCACCGACGAGCCGAGAGTCGCTGTCGTCGCCACCATCGACTCGCCGCTGGGCGAGTGCACCGTCGTGGCCACGCACCTGTCCTTCATCTCGTGGTGGAACGGTCGCCAGCTCCATCAGGTCGTGCGGGGCACGGTCGACTCCCACGAGCCCGTCATCCTGATGGGGGACCTCAACATGGGCCCGGACCGGGCGGCCCGCGCCACCGGGATGCGCTCGGCGGCCAGCCACCCGACCTATCCGGTGGAGGGCCCGCGCGAGCAGATCGACCACATCCTCGTCCGCGGCCCGCTCACGACGACCGACAGCGGGGCGCCGGCGCTGCCGATCTCCGACCACCGGGCCCTGTGGGCCGACGTGCGCTGACGACGCTGCGCGTGGCCGGGCCCGCTGCCGCCGCCGGCGTCGTGCGCTCTACCGGGGGCTCGGTCCGGAGTCGCGCCTGCTGCGGTTCTCCGCGGTCGTCCTCAGCCCTGCCGCGGAGTGATCGGCAGCTGCCCAGCGAGGCCGACGGAGCGCTCGAAGGCGCCGGCGACCGCGAGCAGGTCCCCCTCCGAGCCCGGTCGGCCGACGAGCTGCACCCCGACGGGCAGACCCTCGTCGGACAGGCCGCACGGCAGGGCGACGACGGGGCAGGCGGTCAGGGTGAGGACGAACGTGATCGCGATCCAGTCGACGTAGGTGCGTTGTTCCACGCCATCGACCTCGCGGGGCCACGTCCAGTCCACCGGGAAGGGGTTGAGCGGCGCCGACGGCACGACGAGGATGTCGTGCTCGCCGAAGAAGTCGATCGTCCGATGGATCAGCTCGCCGCGAGTGCGTTCGGCGGCCTGGACGGCGGCGACAGGCTGGTCGCGGCCCAGCTCGATGTTGCGGACGATGTCGTCCTTGATGCGGTCCCGGTCGGTGTCGAGCAGGTGACCGTTGATCGTCGCCAGGAGCTGGGCTCGCAGGGCCTGGAACGCGTCGAGGGCGCCGGTGAGGTCGGGGCAGGCCTCGGTGACCTCCGCCCCGAGGTCGCTGAAGTGCCGCAGCGCGCCCGCGGTCACCTCACGCACGTCGCGCTCCACGGGCAGCAGCCCCAGGTCGGGGGAGTAGGCGACGCGCAGCCGCGGCGGCAGCTCGCCGAGCCGGTCGACGAACGGCCGGGCGGGGGACTCGTGGGTCAGCGGGTCGTGACGATCCGGCCCCGCGAGGGCGTCGAGCAGCAGCGCCACATCGGCGACGTTGCGGGCCATCGGCCCCTCGACCCACAGCGCGTCCCACGGCACGGGTGGCCGTTTGCGGGGCACGAGGCCCGGCGTGGGCCGCACCCCGACGACGCCGTTGTAGCCGGCAGGGGTCCGCAGGCTGCCGCCGAGGTCGTTGCCGGTGGCGAGCCAGGCGCTGCCGGAGGCGAGCGCCGCCGCCGACCCCCCGGAGGATCCGCCGGCGGTGCGCCCGGTGTGCCAGGGGTTTCGGGTCGCGCCCCAGACCGTGTTGTAGGTGTGGCCCCCGGCGAACTCAGGGACGTTCGTCTTGGCGTAGGGGACGCCGCCGTGGCTCTCCACGCGCCGCACCATCGCGTCGGACTCGGGCGCGACGGCGTGGCGCAGGATGGGCGAGCCGCTCGTCGTGAGCTGACCGGCGACGTCGTTGTAGTCCTTGATCGCCACCGGCAGGCCGGCGAGCCAGCCGCGATCTGTGGGGGTGGGGCGCTCGCGCTCGAGCCGCCGCGCCGCGGCGCGGGCGGCGTCGAAGAAGCGGATCGGCAGCGCGTTGACGGCGTCGTCCGTCGCCGTGACGTGCTCCTCCAGCGCGTCGAGCACCTCGGTGGGGGAGATGTCCCCGGAGCGCAGCAGCGCGACGACCTCGGTGGCGGTGGAGCGGATCAGGTCCGGCATACCCCCGAGCATGCCGTATGCCGCTGGGCTCGCTCCCCGGGACGAGTGCCCTTTCAGGGGCGCCGGGCTGCCGCATCCTCCTCGACGTGGTGCTCGTCGTGGTGCTCGACGTGGGGGTGGCGGCGCTCGAGGGCGGCGCCCTCGACGTCGAGGTTGGGCAGGCGACGGTCGAGCCACTTCGGCAGCCACCAGGCGGCATCGCCGGCGAGGTGCATGAGGGAGGGCACGATGAGCATGCGGACGACGAACGCGTCGACGAGGACGCCGAAGGCGAGGCCGAAGCCGATCGGCCGGATCATCGCGCTGTGGGAGAAGATGAACCCGCCGAAGACCGCGATCATGATGATCGCCGCTGCCGTGACGACGCTCCGGCCGGCGTGCAGCCCCTGGACGACGGCCAGCCGCGCCGGGGCTCCGTGGACGTAGGCCTCTCGCATGCCTGAGCCGAGGAAGAGCATGTAGTCCATCGCCAGCCCGAAGAGGATGCCGGCCAGCATCGTGGGCAGGAAGCTGAGGATCGGGCTCGGGTTGTCGACGCCGAACACGTCGGAGAGCCACCCCCACTGGTAGATGGCCACGACCCCGCCGATCGCGGCGAAGTAGGAGAGCACGAAGCCGAGGGTGGCGATGACCGGCACGAAGATCGAGCGGAAGACGAGGACGAGGATGACGAGCGACAGGCCGACAACCAGCGCCAGGTAGGCGGGCAGGGCGTCCGAGAGCTTGCCGGAGATGTCGATGTTGCCGCTGGCCATGCCGGCGACGTCGAGAGTCACGGTGCCGTCCATCGGCTCGAGGGCCCGGAGGGTGTTGACGAGCTGCTCCGTGGAGGGGTCGTTGGGACCGCCGGACGGGACCACCTGGAAGGAGGCCACGGTGCGCCCCTCGGACAGCCCGATCGGCGCGACGGCGACGACGTCGTCCTGGGCGGCGATCTCCTGCGCGACGGCGGCCTGGACGCTGACGTCGGCCGTGTCGCCGGGGACCGCCACGATGTCGGCCACCACGAGCAGGGGTGCGTTGCGGCCCGGTCCGAACTCCTGCGAGATGGTGGAGAAGGCTTGGTACTGCGTCGAGGAGAGGTCCTCGGAGGACCCGTCCGGCAGGCCGAGCCGCAGGTCGAGCGAGGGCACCGCGATCGCCAGCAACGCGCTGATGCCGAGCAGGATGCTCCCGATGGCTCGGAAGGTGGACATCGGGCGCAGCCGCCGGCCCTGACGTCGCTTGACCGCAGCGGCCTCGGCGACAGCCGGGGTCGTCCCGGTGAGGCGGGCGCGCTCGCGCCTGCTCAGGATGCGTTCGCCGAGGCTGCCGAGCAGGGCCGGGGTCAGGGTGACGGCGATGAGGACGGCGATGGCGATGGAGAGGGCGCCCACCGTGCCCATGAGCCCGAGGAACGGGATCCCGGTGACGTTGAGGGCAAGCAGGGCGATGAGCACCGTGGCACCGGCGAAGACGACCGCGTTGCCCGAGGTCCCGTTGGCCAGGCCGATCGACTCGTCGACGTCATAGCCCTGCTTCAGCTGCCGGCGGTGCCGGTTGATGATGAAGAGCGAGTAGTCGATGCCAACGGCGAGGCCGAGCATCAGCCCGAGCACGGGGGTGACGGACGTCATCTCGATCAGGCTCGAGAGGGACATGGTGAAGAGGGCACCGATGGCCACGCCGACGAGGGCGGTGACGATCGGGAGGCCGGCGCCGACGAGCGTCCCGAGCATGATGATGAGCACGATGCCGGCCACGACGAGGCCGATGACCTCGCCGACTCCGAGGATGCCGGGGATGCCGCTCGCGAGCTCAGCGGAGAACGAGACGTCGAGCCCGTCGGCCGGGTCGGCGAAGGCGGCCAGGACTGCATCCTTCTGCTCCTGGGTCACATCGAGCTGGGGCTGGTCGAACAGGACGGTGACGATGGCGGTGCTCCGGTCCTCGGAGACCATGCCCAGTCCGGACGACAGCTCAAGCAGCCGGGCGCCTTCGTCGATCTGCCGCGCACCGCCCTCGAGCTGCTCGGTCTGCGACTCGAGCCCCTTGCGAGCCGCGTCGATGTTCGCCTGCTGCGAGTCGAGGAGCTCCTCGACCTGGTCGAGGGCGCCTGCATCGGCGGCCTGCTGGCGTGCGGCGTCGAGCTGGGCCTGGCCGTCCTCCAGCCGGGCGGCACCGTCCGCCAGCTGTCGCCTCCCGTCCTCGATCTGGGCGCGGCCGTCGGCGATGGCGTCGACCTGCTCAGAGCGGTCTGCCTCGGCTTCGAAGGGGTCGACCACGGTCGCGACCCCGGGCAGCGTGCGGGCCGCGTCAGCCTGCTCGCTGATCGTGGCTCGTTGGGCCTCGGTCAGTGGCGAACCGTCGCTGGTGTCGAAGACGACGGACCCGTGGCCGCCCGCAGCCTTCGGCATGACGGCCTGGAGTCGCTCGGTCACCTGGGCGGTGCGGGTCCCCGGGATGGAGACCGTGCTGGTCAGGGTGCCGGCGCCGAGCGCGAAGGCTGCCCCGGCGGCGGCGAGCACGACGAACCACGTGGCGACGACGAACCGGGCCCGGCGCGCCGCCGACTGGCCCAGTCGGAAGAGGAATTCAGCCATGATGAGTCTTTCGGGTGGTGACGGGTCCAACGGGCAGGGGATCTGACGTCGCGGAGCCATAGCCCTCGCGCGTCCGGTCGATGAGTCGGTCGAGGAGTCCGTCCCAGACGGCGCGGGATCGGTCGTCGACCGTCGCCCCGGTGGCCTCGAGCCAGTGGGTGTGGAGGACGACGAGTCCACCGATGAGCGAGCTGACCAGGAGCCGGGTCGTGAGCACGTCGGCGTCGGGGTGCCGCCGCAGCAGCTCGGTGGACAGCCGTTCGCTCACGTCGGTGAAGGCCCGCAGCAGCACGAAGGCCTGTCGCTGCGACGGCTCGCCGTCGGCCGCGCCGAGGACACGCGTGAGGTAGGCGATGGGCGTGACGAGGTCGGTCGCGCGCAGGACTGCGGCCACCTCGTCGAAGACGGTTGGGGGAGTGGGGTCCACCTGCGTGGTGGGCTGCGACTCGAAGCTCGCCACGACGTCGCCGAGCACTTCGCTGCAGACGGCGATCACGATGTCGTCGACAGAAGGGAAGTGGTTGAAGACGGTGCGCCGGGAGACGTCCGCCCGGGCCGCGAGCTCGTCGACGGTGAACCCCGCGGCCCCTTTGGCGTCGAGCAGGGCAGCTGCCGCGTCGACGATGGCCCGGTGGTGCCGCTCACGCAGCTGGGCACGGCGGTCGGGAGCGCGCGGGGTCGAGGGCACCTGCCTACACTACGTGCATGGATGCACTGAGTGCAAAAACATCCGGTCAGCCGAAGTGGCCTCCGCGCAGGGCCCGGCTCGGAGTGGTCTCGGTCGCGAGCAGCTCGCTGATCCACGCGTGGAACGAGGCGGCGTCGACCCCCTCGACCACCCGCGCGTTGGGCTCCAGCCCGTGCACGCCCCACGACATCGCCGAGTAGCCTCGGGTCAGCTCGGAGCCCGTCTCGACGGCGACGTGGTAGCCGCGCGCTTCGGTCACCAGCTCGGGGTGGAGCAGGACGCCGACCGAGAGCGAGTCGGGGTGGGTCGTCCCGGGGATGCCGACGCTCTCGTCGAACTCGAGGGTCGGACCGCACACCGTGAGGAAGAACCGGGCGAGGGGCGTGCCGATGGCCTCGATGCCGGCCAGCTGCTCGCGGCTGAAGACGGCGTCGTTCAGCGTCAGCGGCGCCCAGGGCACGACGGTGATGTCGCGGAAGCCGGCCTCGAAGACCACGTGCGCGGCGTGCGGGTCGACGTAGAAGTTGAACTCGCCTGCCGCCGTGATGTTGCCGCGGCCGTTGTTGGAGCCGCCCATGATGACGAGGCTCTTGACGTTGCCGACGAAGTCGGGGTCCTTGACGGCCGCCATCGCGATGTTGGTCAACGGCCCGATCGCGACGATGGAGATCTCGCCGGGAGACTCGGCGGTGAGCCGGATCAGCGCGTCGACGCCGTGCTCGTCCTCCGTGACGGTCTCCGCGAAGTCCATGTCGAGCCCGCCGGAGCCGTCGCCGTGGACGTTCTCCGCGGAGACCCACGGCAGCACGAGCGGCCGTCGGCAGCCGAGGTGGATCGGCACGGTGCCCAGGCGCCCGGCCGCGCTCAGGGTCATCTGGGCATTGCGGACCTGCCGATCGAAACCGACGTTGCCGGCCACCATGGTGATGGCACGCAGGTCGGCCTCCGGATCGAGGAGGCTCGCGACGATGGCCACGCAGTCGTCCTGGGCCGTGTCGGTGTCGAGGATGAACGGGACGGTCACGGGCGGGCTCCTGGGGTGGGCGACTGGCTCAGTGGGAGAACGCGCCGCTCAGGCGGCCCTGCTCGGCCAGGTCCTCGGCGAGGAACTCGCGCAGCAGGTCGACGGCCTGGATGACCTTCTGGCTGCGCAGGGCGTAGTAGATGTTGGTGCCCACTCGGTGCGAGGTGACGATCCCACGCTCGCGCAGGACGGCCAGGTGCTGGCTCGTGTTGGACTGGCTGAGGTGCAAGGCCTCGCTGAGGTCGCCGACGCTGAGCTCTCGATCGCGCAGCTCGTTGATGATGAGCAGGCGTTTGGGATCAGCGATCGCCTTGCAGACCCGGGCATGCAGTTCCTGCAGCTGACCTGCGACCTCAGGCTGCATGTGCGTCCTCCCTTGCCCGAACCCGTCCCCGCGCCCCACGTGGTGGGGCCAGTCTAGATCGTTCGACCGCGGCGGCGTGGGCGTCTCCAGAGGCGCGCCCCGTCAGGTCAGCGTCGTCGAGGCCACGCACTGGTTGCGACCGACGTCGAGCAGGTCCATCTCGTCCTCGGGCGGCGCGACCTTCCCGGCGTTGATGAGCCGGATCGTGTCGTAGGTCTCGGGAGCGTTCGGCAGCGACGCGACGATCTCCTCGACGAAGCGCTCGATGGCCCGCTCGTTGAGCAGCGTCGCCGTGAAGACGTCCTCGAGCGTCGTGACGACGAGCCCGTCCGAGTTGACCTCCTCGCTGCTCGACCAGTGGGCGGGGGCGATGATCGTGGCCGGGTCGAGCGGGCGCAGTCGGTCGTGGACGCTGTGGAACAGGTCGCGTGCCAGCTCCTCCGCCTGCCCGGTCAGGTCCGGCCGACCGAGGCCCCGGACGAAGACGGTGTCGCCCACGATGAGGAGCCGGTCGCTGACGAGGAAGGCGGTCGTTCCCGGTGTGTGTCCCGGCAGGTGCATGGTGAGGGTGCGCACCACGGCCGAGCCAAGGTCGAGCTCGTCGCCGTCCTGCAGCGGCCGGTTGGGGAAGGGGACGACACCGCCGGTGTCCTCGGGCGGAAGGTGGTACTCGGCCCCGAGCTGCTCCGCGAGCGCTGGGCCCCCGCTGATGTGGTCGGCGTGGACATGGGTGTCGACGATGTGCGCCACCGTCATGGCGTGCTCGGCGACGAGGTCGAGATAGGGCTGGGGGTGACGCGTCGGGTCGACGATCATGCAGCGGCCGCCCGGCACTCCGATGACGTAGGAGAGGCACGCCTTGGCGGGGCGCTGGAACTGCCACGCGCGTACCTCGCCCGGCAGCCCCGGGATCTCCTTCGGGACGAGCAACCGAGCCCAGGCCTCGGTGCCGCCCTCGAGCGAGCGCGTCTCGACCCCGAGCGACTCGAACTCCTCTGCGACGAGTTCGGACCCGTTGCCCTGGCCGCAGATGACCACGGCGCCTTGGGCCGTGCGGCGACAGTGCTCCTCGAGGTCCTCGAACACCTCGTAGACAGGCACGTTGCGGGTGCGCACCGGACGGTTGCCCTCGACCTGGCTGGCCGCGAACTCGTCCTTGTTGCGCACATCGAGGATCTCGGGCACGGTGCCGGCCTCGATCTCGGAGAAGAGCTGGGCGGGAGTGATCGTCTTCGCCATTGAAGCGGTCCTTCCATGATTTGTGGGATTGAGCGGATCAGGGTCTTGTTATATGCGAATACGCGAATGTAGTGTCGAGTGTCACACGGCTCAACACCTTCTCGCAACGGCGCGAAAGAGGTCCAACATGACTGAGGCAGTGGCAGATCCGCCTGCTCACCCCCTGATGCAACCCGCTCCTCCACCGGAGGAGGCGGCCCCCGAAGCGATGACCATCGTCGCCTGGTCCGGCGATCTCGACCGGATCTGGCCCACCCTTATCCTCGGATCCACGGGGGCCGCCTACGGGATGCAGACGACCATCTTCTTCACCTTCTGGGGCCTGTTCCCCCTCGTGCGGGACGACGTCCGGATCACCGGAACCAACGCCATGACGAAAGCGCTCGCCGGGATGAACCGGCCGGGCATCAGCAACATGAAGCTCTCGAAGCTGCACATGGCCGGCGCGGGCCCTCGGATGATGGCCAAGCTGGCCAAGGACCAGGACGTCTCGCCTCCCAAGGAGCTCCTCGAGATGTGCGTGGAGCTGGGCGTCAACCTGTGGCCCTGCGAGATGACGATGGAGCTGCTGGGGCTGCGCCCCGACCAGCTCATCGACGGAGTGGGCGAGCCGGTCGGCGCGGCCACGGCGCTCTCGGCCATGAGCCGATCCCAGATCAACCTCTTCATCTGACCCGCCCAAGGAGCCCTCATGGACCACCCCGTAGACGCCACCATCGACGCCAAGGGCAAGAAGTGCCCGATGCCCGTGCTCATGGCCTCCCGCGGCCTGAAGTCCCTCCAGCCCGGTCAGGTCATGCTCATCGAAGCGACCGACAGCGGGTCGAAGAGCGACATCCCCTCGTGGGCGCGGGACACCGGCAACGAGCTGCTCGAGGCCACCACCGTCGACGGGGTGCACCGCTACCTCGTCAGGAAGTCGTGAGCCGGTGCAGTACGGATTCGCGATCGATCAGCGGACCTGCATCGGCTGCCATGCCTGCACGGTCGCCTGCAAGACCGAGCACGAGGTTCCGCTGGGCCAGTTCCGAACCTGGGTGAAGTACGTCGACACGGGCACGTTCCCGGACACGACCAGGTCGTTCGGGGTGATGCGCTGCAACCACTGCACCGACGCTCCGTGCGTCAAGATCTGCCCCACGCAGGCGCTCTTCAAGCGCGACGACGGGATCGTCGACTTCGACAGCGACCGGTGCATCGGCTGCAAGAGCTGCATGCAGGCCTGCCCCTACGACGCCATCTACATCGACGCCAACACCCACACCGCGGCCAAGTGCAACCTGTGCGCCCACCGGGTCGACAACGGGATGGAGCCGGCCTGCGTCGTCGTCTGCCCCACCCACTCGATCTGGGTCGGCGACCTCGACGACCCGACGAGCGGCATCGCCCGGCTCGTCGCCACCGAGGAGACGGCGGTCCGCACCCCCGAGCAGAACACCGGCCCGAACGTCTTCTACCTCGGTGCGGACCAAGCGGTCCTCGACCCGCTCGCTGCTCCGGTCGACGACACCTACATCTGGGCCAAGCCGGACCCGCAGCGCCTGCTGACGCAGCACGACGTCCCCGGGAGCCCGCGCACGGGTGCCCGCACGACCCTCAACACGGCCCACCCGCGGCCGTGGGGGTGGAAGGTCGTCACCTATCTGTGGACCAAGGGAGTCGGCGCGGGGGCCCTGCTCGTCGCCGCGCTCGCCGTCCTCCTGGGCGTCGACCTCGGCGTCCTCGGGGACTATGTCGCCCCGGCGTTGGGGATCTTCGGGGCGGCCACGACGGGCGCCCTGCTCGTCTGGGACCTGAAGCGGCCCGAGCGGTTCCTCTATCTCTTCCTCAAGTCGAACTTCAGTTCCTGGCTCGTCCTCGGCGGCTACGTGCTGACCATCTTCACCGGCGGCTCGGTCCTGTGGTTCCTCGCGGCACTGCTCGAGGTGGACTGGGCCATGACGGTCCTCGCGTGGCTGGCGATCCCGGCGTCCGCCCTGATGGCCGGATACACCGCGTTCCTCTTCGGTCAGGCCGAGGGGCGCGACCTCTGGCAGTCGCCCGTGCTCTTCTGGCACCTGCAGGCCCAGGCGGTCATGGTCGGCAGTGGGGCGCTGCTGCTGGCGGGGCTCGTCGTCGATCTTCCGCCCGGGGCCCAGCGCCATGTCGTCAGCGCCTTCGTCCTCTCGACGGTCGCGCACCTGGCCATCCTGCTCGTCGAGTACGGCGGCAGGCACGTCTCCCGCCAGGCGGCCGCGGCGGCTCACGTCATCACCCACGGCCGCTACGCACGCACCTTCTGGCTCGGCAGCGTCCTGCCCACGGGGCTGGCCGCCGTGCTCGGCGCGATCGCCTGGGCCGTTGGGTCGGCCTCGGGTCTTCTCCTCGCCGCGGTCGCGGGCCTCGTCGTCCAACCCGCCCTGCTCGCCTACGAGACCGTCTTCGTCCGCGCAGGGCAGGACCTGCCCCTCTCCTGACCTTCCCGCCGAGCCCCCGGCACTGACCAAGGAAGTCCCATGACTGCAGAGCCCGTCCAGCGTCCCTCGGTCCCGCTCCCCGGGGCCCGCACTCACGAGAAGCTGCGCAACTTCCCACCCCCGGAGGAGTGGGACGCCCACGTGGAGTACGACGCCAAGGCCCACCCGCGGAAGGTCCCGCGGACCTACTCGCTGATTCCGACGATCTGCTTCAACTGCGAGTCCTCGTGCGGCCTGCTCGCCTATGTGGACCACGAGGACCTGTCGATCAGGAAGTTCGAGGGCAACCCCGCGCACCCGGGTTCGCGTGGTCGCAACTGCGCCAAGGGGCCGGCGACCATCAACCAGGTGCACGACCCCGAGCGGATCCTCTACCCGCTGCGCCGGGTCGGGGAGCGCGGGTCCGGGCAGTTCGAGCGGGTGTCGTGGGACGAGGCCGTCCGGGACATCGCCGGCCGGATCCGCAAGGCCATCGTCGAGGACCGCCGGGACGAGGTGATGTACCACGTGGGGCGGCCGGGCGAGGACGGCTTCGCCGAGCGCGTCTTGCAGGCGTGGGGCATCGACGGGCACAACTCGCACACCAACGTCTGCTCCTCGGGCGGCCGCTCGGGCTACACCCACTGGATGGGCTATGACCGGCCGTCCCCGGACTACGCCAACTCCCGCGTGATGCTCCTCCTGTCGAGTCACCTCGAGACGGGCCACTACTTCAACCCGCACGCCCAGCGGATCATGGAGGCCAAGCAGAACGGCGCCAAGCTCGTCGTCCTCGACCTGCGCCTGTCCAACACCGCGTCGCACGCGGACCTGTGGATCTCGCCGTGGCCGGGCAGCGAGGCAGCGATCTTCCTCGCCGTCGCGTCGCACCTGCTTCGCACTCGCACGATCGACGCGGACTTCATGCGGCGGTGGGTCAACTGGGACGTCTACCTTGAGCGGCTCCACCCCGGTGCGCCGAGGGACTTCGACGTCTTCCTCGACAAGCTGACCGAGGACTATGCGCGCTACACGTTCGAGTTCGCCGCGCAGGAGGCCCATGTCCCGGTCGAGCAGATCGAGCGCCTGGCCCGGATCGTCGCCCAGGCGGGCAACCGTCTCGCGACCCACACGTGGCGCTCGGCCGCGGCCGGCAATCTCGGCGGCTGGCAGATCACGCGCAGCCTCTTCTTCCTCAATGTCCTGACGGGCAGCGTGGGCACCGTGGGCGGGACGCACCCGAACGGCTGGGACAAGTTCATCCCGCACTTCCCCGAGATGCCGGAGCCGAACGATGTGTGGAGCGAGAAGCTCTGGCCACCGGAGTACCCGCTCACGACCAACGAGATGTCGATCCTGCTGCCACACTTCCTCAAGGACGGCCGGGGCACGCTGGACGTCTACTTCAGCCGGGTCTACAACCCGCTCTGGGTCAACCCGGACGGCTTCACCTGGATCGACGTCCTCAAGGACGAGAAGCGGATCGGCCTCCACGTCGCCCTGACGCCGACGTGGAGCGAGTCGGCGACCTTCGCCGACTACGTGCTCCCGATGGGCCATGCCTCCGAGCGGCACGACACGATGTCGTTCGAGACGCACACGTCCAAGTGGATCGCCTTCCGCCAGCCGGTGACCCGGGTCGCCATGGCCAAGCGGGGGATTCCCTTCCAGGACTCCCGCGACACCAACCCGGGGGAGGTCTGGGAGGAGAACGAGTTCTGGTTCGAGCTGTCCTGGCAGATCGACCCGGACGGCTCGCTGGGCATTCGCCGCTACTTTGAGTCGAAGGAGCGGCCGGGCGAGAAGATGACGCAGGACGAGTACTACGACATCCTCTTCGCGCACAGCGTCCCCGGTCTGCCCGAGGCCGCCGCCGCGCAGGGGCTGACCCCTCTCGAGTACATGCGCACGTACGGCGTCTTCGAGATCGCCAAGGACGTCTACCGGCTCGACGAGCGGCCCCTGACCGAGGCCGAGCTCGCGGGCGCGGCCCCGGACGCCCGGGGCGTGCTGCGCAAGCCGGTGACCCTGGACACCGCTCCGCCGCTGGTCGGGGAGGCGGGCGCCGTCGGCCTCGAGCACGAGGACGGGTCCCGCACTGCCGGCTGGCTGTCGCCGTCGCGCAAGCTGGAGCTCTACTCGACGACCCTGGCCGACTGGGGCTGGCCGGAGCAGGCGACCCCGGGCTACATCGAGTCCCACGTCTCGGCCCGCCGGATCGACCGGGGCAACGACGAGTTCGTCCTCATGCCGAACTTCCGGTTGCCGACGCTCATCCACACCCGCTCGGGCAACGCCAAGTTCCTCAACGAGATCGCCAACACCCATCCGCTCTGGTGCAACACGGCCGACGCGGCGGCGCTCGACGTGCGCACCGGTGACCTGGTGCGGGTCACGACCGAGATCGGCCATTTCGTCGCCCGGGTCTGGGCCACCGAGGCGATCCGACCCGGCGTCGTCGGCATGTCGCACCACATGGGTCGGTGGACGCAGGACGGGCACCCAGGCAGCCGCTGGGTCATGGGCAAGGTCAAGCTCGACCGGTCCGACGCAGGCATCTGGAAGCTGCGCTACACCGAGGGCGTCAAGCCCTTCACGAGCGAGGATCCTGACTCGGAGCGGATCTACTGGGATGACCCGGGGGTCCACCAGAACCTCACCTTCCCGGTCCAGCCCGACCCCGTCTCGGGGATGCACTGCTGGCACCAGAAGGTGAAGATCGAGAAGGCGCACCCCGGCGACCAGTACGGCGACGTCGAGGTCGACGTCAACAAGTCGCGTGAGGTCTACCACCGGTGGCTCGAGATGACCCGTCCCGGCCCGGGCCCCGACGGACAGCGCCGCCCCGAGTTCATGATGCGCCACGTCACGCCGAAGCGGTCGGCCTACCGGCTCGCCGCGACACCGGCCACCGAGAGCACCGAGAGCACCGAGAGCACCGAGAGCGGGTCCTGATGAGCCTCCTGTCCCGCCTGCGCCCGGCAACGGACGACAGCATCGACAGCGTCGACCTGGCCGAGGTGCACAGCGCCCTCGGCCGGGTCGAGGACCCCGAGCTGCACCTGTCCCTCGACGAGGCCGGCATGCTCGGGGACGTCGAGGTGGAGCGCAACGGCACCGTCAAGGTGACCGTCCGCCTGACCACCCCCGCCTGTCCGCTCAAGGACAGGCTCGGCTCGGACATCACGTCCGAGGTGAGCCAGGTGGCCGGCGTCGAGCGCGTCGAGGTGACCTTCGCCGCGATGAGCGAGCACGAGCGAATGAACCTCGCCGCCCGGCTCCGCGGCGACAGGCCGACCCACGGCCACGCGTTCGGTCCCGACTCGAGGACGAAGGTCTACGCGGTCGCGAGCGGCAAGGGCGGCGTCGGCAAGTCGACCGTCACGGCCAACCTCGCCATCGCGCTCGCCCAGCAGGGCAAGCGGGTCGGCATCCTCGACGCCGACGTGTGGGGCTACTCGATCCCGCACCTGTTCGGGGTGCGCCGCGCGCCGATCGCGATCAAGGGGCTCATGCTCCCGGTCGAGGCGCACGGGGTGGCCCTGATGTCGGTCGGCTTCTTCGTCACCGAGGAGGAGCCGGTCGTCTGGCGCGGCCCGATGCTCCACAAGGCGCTCGAGCAGTTCCTCTCGGACGTCCACTGGGGCGAGCTCGACGTCCTGCTCATCGACCTGCCGCCGGGCACCGGCGACATCACGATGTCGCTCCTCGAGCTCGTCCCGGACGCCGCGCTCATCGCGGTGACGACGCCGCAGCCCGCGGCGCAGACCGTGGCCGAGCGGGTGGGCCGGATGGCCCGCAACCTGCGTATGCCGGTCGCCGGGGTCATCGAGAACATGTCGGCCCTCGTCTGCGGCTCCTGCCACGAGAGCACCGAGCTGTTCGGCTCCGGCGGCGGCGAGCGACTGTCGAAGGCGATCGACGCCCCGCTGCTCGGCCAGGTCCCGCTCGACATCGAGCTGCGTGAGGGCGGTGACTCCGGCGTCCCGGCCATGGTCTCCTCGCCCGACTCGCACTCGGCCCAGGAGTTCCGGCGGATCGCCGCCGAGCTCCCCGTGGTCCGACGCAGCCTCGTCGGAAGGAAGCTGCCGCTCTCCGTGATCTGACCCCCTCGAGTGGCCCCGCCTTCCACAGGGGCCGGACCACTCGAGTGGCCCCGCCTTCCACAGGGCCGTATGCCGCTGGGCTGGCTCCCCTTGGCCCGTGCGCCGTTG